>JACZSY010000274.1 GCA_022573975.1 SAR324 cluster bacterium
GGGGGGTGAGGCTCCGAGCGCCGGGCCGAAGGCCGGGGGGGTGAGGCTCCAAGCGCCGGGCCGCAGGCCGGGGGGGTGAGGCTCCAAGCGCCGGGCCGAAGGCCGGGGGGGTGAGGCTCCAAGCGCCGGGCCGAAGGCCGGGAGTTGAGGCTCCAAGCGCCGGGCCGAAGGGTGAGGCTTGGCCTTGGTTCACCGGCGGCGGTGATTGCCCAACGCGAAAACCTCCACTCATTCCAGCCGTTGCTTCACCTGCGCCGCCATCAGCCGTTCCAGTTCCCGGGTCTTGATCTTGAGGACGAAATTGCCCACCAGGGCCAGCTTTCCGGTGATGCGGGCTTCCATCTCGTAGGCGACTCGGGTGCGATTCCCCTCGGCGGGTTCCAGCCGGATATTCATCTCCAGGCTCACCGAACTGCCGAGGGAGATGCCCCGGCCCTCTCCCCGCAGCCGGAGTTGGCGGGGCGGATCGTTTTCCACCACTTCCATTTCGAAGGCGAAGCGGGCTTTCAGTTGCGCCACGCTTTGTTCCACCTCGCCCACCACCCGCGTCCGGCCTTCCCAATGGGCCTCCTGGCAGCCGGGCAGCCAGGCCGTCATCATGGCCTCATCCCAGAACGAGTCCCAAACCTTTTCCGGGGGCGCCTCGATCTCGAATCCGCCTTCGAATCGCATCGGTTCTCCTAAATGAGCCGCACCCTGGCGTAGGCGTCGCGCACGGCGGACATGATCCTGCGCGGCGCGAAGGCATCCCCCACCAACAGGGTTTCGGGCACTTGGCCCTTCAGTTCGCGGTAGAGGCGATTTTCCGCCAGACCGGGGTTGCAGACCACCACCGCGTTCACGTTTTCGATGGCGAAGGGTTCCGTGCCGTATCGGTTTTGCGCCGTCACGATGCCGGGCGTCACCGAGCGGATGCGGGTATCGGTGTGGGTGCGGATGCCGGCCATGGCGTGGCTGCGGTGCATCAGGTGGCTGGTGTTGATCTCGATCTCCGGCCCGACGGCGTGATATGGGGTGATGAAGGTGATCCGGTGGCCCTGGCCGGCCAACATTTCCGCCGTGCCGCTGCCGGCCAGGTGATATTCTTCATCGTATACCACCACATGACGGCCCAGGCCACCGCCCCCGGCGGCCACGGCGTCCCCGGCTGCCACGGCGTCCCCGGCTGCCACGGCGTCCCCGGCTGCCACGGCGTCCCCGGCGGCCAAAAAATCCTCAACAACCGCATCTCCAACCACGACGGCATCCATGTCGAATACATGGGGCAGTTCCATGCCGGGAATATCCGGGCGCACGGCGCGGGTGCCCGTGGCGAAGACCACCACCTCGGGATCCAGTTGCAGCACCGTTTCGGCGGTGGCCTCGGTTTCCAGCCGCACGTCCACCCCCAACCCATGGAGTTGGCCGGCGTAATAGAGGGGAATGGCCGCCAGGTCCTCCTGGCCCGGCAACAGGGCGGCCAGCATGACCCGCCCCCCGATGCTGTCCTGGCGTTCCAAAAGCGTCACCTGGTGGCCCCGCAGGGCCGCCACCCGGGCCGCCTCGCAGCCCGCCGGCCCGGCCCCCACGATCACCACCCGCTTTTGCCGCGGCGCGGGTTCGGGCACGGGTTCGGTCTCGAACCCCGCTTCGGGATTGTAGGTGCAGCCGATGGTGCGGTTGTGCCAGATGCGATGGTGGCATTCGTTGCAGGAGAGGCAGGAGCGAATCTCTTCCATCCGCCCTTCGCGCAGCTTGAGGGGCACGTCGGGATCGCAGATCAGGGGCCGGGCGAAGGCCACCATGTCCGCCTTGCCCTCGGCGATGACGGCGCCCGCCTCCTGCTTGATCTTGCCGATGGCGATCACCGGCACTTTGCTGATCCGCTTGATGGCCGCGGCGTTCTCGATGAACGGGGCGACCTGGGAGGCGCTGGTGGGGTGCATGGATTCGATGGAATCGAACCCGCCCACGCTGACCTGGTAGTAGTCGAAACAGCCCCGGCTTTCCAGGAGTGAAACGACCTCCAGCGTATGGTCCAGGGTCATGCCGCCGGGCACCATTTCCTCCGCGCTGAGTTTGTAGCCGACGATCATATCCGGGCCCACCCGCTCCCGCACCGCGTCGATGATTTCCAGCAGGAATCGCATCCGGTTCTCCAGCGAGCCCCCGTAGGCATCTTCGCGCCGGTTGGCCAGCGGCGAGAGGAACTGCTGAATGAGAAAGCCATGGGCGCCATGAATTTCGATGCCGTCGAAACCGGCCGCGGCCACCCGCCCGGCCGCGTCGCCGAAGGCCTGCACGATTTCGGCGATTTCCTCCAGCTCCAGCTCATGGGCCGTTTCCAGCCAGACCGGAAAGGCCGTGCCGGGGGAGGGGGCCACCTGCGCCAGCCGGGAATAGGCGCTGTGCCATTGCCGCCCCACGTGGATCAATTGGCCGACGATGCAGGCCCCATGGCCCTGAACCGCCTTGGCGACCCTGCTCAGCGGTTCGATGTACCGGTCATCGTGAATGGCGAGGTGATTGTAGCCGATGTTGCTGGCGGGGTGGACGTGCAGGGCCTCGGTGATCACCATGCCGACGCCGCCACGGGCGCGGCGTTCCAGGAAAGCCGCATTGCGCTCCGTGGCCGCTCCGGTGTGGTCTCCCAGGCCGGAGGTGACCGACGACATCACCAGCCGGTTCTTGACCTCGAAGTTTCCCACCCGGATCGGGGTGAAGGCGGGGTCTTCCACTATGGGAATCGAATCGGGACCGGTCTGGATATTCTCTTGTGTCGTCATTGGGCTTCCTCTGGTTTCGATGCCATTTTTCGCCGCCGGGTTAATAGTTCACGCGGGCGTCCACAATTTCTACCCCGCCTCCGGGTGGGCGGGCATGGCGCGGGCGATGCCGCCGTAGGCGTCCAGCATCCGCTGGAACCAATCGTACACCGGCGTGTCGTCCGGCTTGATGGTGGAAATCGGGCTGGAGCAGCGCGCCCATTGCAGGGTCGCTCCCACGATGATGTCGCCATAGGCCGGGGCTTCGCCGCCGATGTAGGGTTGCTTGGACAGCATCAGGCGCAATGGGGCGAGCGTATTCCACAAGGCCTCCTCCCGTTCTTCGCGCTGGGTTTTCATCTCTTCGAAGGTGCAGCCCAGCCGTTTTTCCCGCGTGCGGACGAAATATTCCAGATCGTCGGGGAGAAAGAAGGCCAGCAGATCCGGGCCAATCACATAGAACAACGCCCTCAGCAACTGGCTGTCGCACCAACTGTTGACGAAGCGGCAGGTGGCCCGGCCGGTGTCTCCGCCAAAGAGGGAGGGGGCGTCCGGATAGGCGCGCTCCAGGTATTCGGCGATGGCCCACGAATCGGGCACCACGTTCTCGCCGTCCACCAGCACCGGCACGGTCTTGCTCCCGGAGAAGGCGATGGTTTCCTTGTCCGTCATCCGCACGGGCACCGATTCGGCCTCCAGACCCTTGTGGGCCAGCGCGAAGCGGGCGCGCCAGCAATACGGGCTGAAGCACCGCCCGTCGGAATACTCCAGGTCGTAGAATTTTCGGCTCATGTCTCGATCCGTTTGGCGGTGGCCGTTGCGGTGTGCGCCGGCAAAAGAACCGCATCCCCCTCGATCCAGTTCGAGGATGTGATGAAGGCCGCGATGTCGTTCCCGGTGCCGCCCCCCTCCTGGCGGGCCTGCTCCAGGCGCTTCAACTCCCGGGAAATTCCGTCGCGCTGCTCCAGCAGGTGGTCGAACTGGGCGTCGCAGGCCGTGATGGGCGGCGGGTAGTCCCGGATCGCTTCCACGATCCGCGCTTGGCGGGTTTTCAGCCGGTCGCGAAGCGCCTCCCAGGCCGCCCCGGTGGAATTCTCATTCATCTCCCCTCCTTTTTCCGCACTTGTTTTTCCGTGTTCCATCCTGTGGTCTCCAGTGTTCCCCCATGGTGCTCCTCTTCGGCATCGCGTGTCTTGGCCTCTTCTCACGGCCGGAAGCCCCGCCGCCGTTTGCCGGGGTTGCGCAAGGGGGCCGCCAGTTCGGCGAACTCGCAGAGCAGGGGCCGGGTGTCGCGGGGGTCGATGATTTCCTCGGGGCGGAAAGCCTCGGCGGCGCGGAAGGGCGAGCGCAGGCGTTCCAGCCGCTCCTCGATGGCGGCCAGATGCGCCTGGGGGTCGTCCGCGGCCTCGATCTCGGCGCGGTAGGCGGCCTCGATGCCGCCCTCCACCGGCAGCGATCCCCAGTCCCCCGAAGGCCAGGCATAACGCAGCCCGTAGCGTTCCTCGTTCTGATGGGCCATCCCGGCCACGCCGAAGGCCTTGCGCACGATCACGCTGCACCAGGGGATTTCCGCCTGGAAGATCGCCGCCAGGGCCGCCGCGCCGTGGCGGATGGTGCCGGCCCGTTCGGCGTCCAGGCCGATCAGGAAGCCGGGGATGTCCACCAGATGCACCATGGGCAGGTGGAAGGTATCGGCCAGGTCCACGAAGCGGGTGATCTTGCGCGCGGCGTCGGCGGTCCAGGCCCCGCCGTAGTGATAGGGGTCCGAGGCCATCAGGGCCACCGGCCAGCCGTCCAGCCGGGCCAGCCCGGTGATCACCGGGCGCCCCCAGCCGCGCCCGATCTCCAGGAACGACCCCGCATCCACCACCGCCTCCACGATATTGCGCATCTGGTAGACCTGCCGCCGGTTGCGGGGAATCGCCTCGATCAGCCATTCCTCGCGCCGGGCGGGATCGTCGGCGTCTTTTCCGGTATTGTCCGCGCGGGGGGGCAGGCCGTACACCGACGAGGGCAGGTAGGACAGAAAGCGCCGGGCGCGCTCGAATGCCTCGTCCTCGCTGTTTACCTCGTCGTCCACCGCGCCGTTGCGGGTGTGGATGTGGCTGCCGCCCAACTCGTTTTTTTCCAGCGTCTGCCCGATCCGCGCCACCACCGGCGGCCCGGCCACGAACATCTGCGAGGTGTCGCGCACCATCACCGAATAGTGGGAGGTGACCACCCGCGCCGCGCCCAGCCCGGCCGTGGAGCCCAACGCCAGCGCCACCACCGGCACGGTCTCCAGGTTGTCGATCACATGGCGCCAGAGTTGGTTGTCGTAGCCGGGGAGTTGGGTGTAGCCGGTGGTCTCGATGTTCTTCACCGAACCGCCCCCGCCGGTGCCGTCCACCAGCCGCACCAGGGGCAGCCGCAGCCGCCCGGCCATGGTCTCGGATAACAGCAGCTTTTCCTTGATCGCCGCGTCGTTGGCCCCGCCGCGCACGGTGAAGTCGTCCCCCGCCACCACCACCCGCCGCCCGTCGATGCGGCCCCGGCCCAGCACGAAGTTCGAGGGGGTGAAGGCCTCGATTTCACCGTCCCCGCCGTATTGGGCGCTGCCGGCGATGACGCCGATCTCGTGAAAGCTGTCCGCGTCCAGCAGCCGCGCCACCCGTTCGCGCACGGTCAGCTTGCCTCCGTCGTGCTGGCGCTTGACCTTCTCCGGCCCGCCC
>JACZSY010000050.1 GCA_022573975.1 SAR324 cluster bacterium
ATGCCAGGGCGTCGGCGAGGGGGAGAACGTCGTAATCGTGTATGCAGGCACTCAAGATGACTTTCAACTGCGGCTCCGTCAATGAACTCTTGTCCACATCCTGCGTTATCTCTAATCTTGCATGTGCTATATACCTATCGGACGGCCACGCTCGTACAATGCAACCACCGTTTTCATCAACACATATAAGCGAGACCTGCTCAGTACCTGTTCTGACAAGATAATTCCCCACCCCCACCTCAAATCGCTCGGCGTATATGTCAGCGAGCGGGGTTTCGGAGCCGTTCTCTGCAATGCGAGCCCAAGGATCCAATGTGCCTTCAATAAGGCCCAGTGCTTCACTCTCAGTTAGCGAGTTCTTATCTTTCACAGACACAAAACCATTGAGCCATGCACTAGCCTCTGTCACATTAACACCGCACACCACATTATCTTGACGGCCTTGACCGTAAATACAATGCCGTGCGTCCCACGTTGTGTTCCGTAACTTATCGCCCACCGCCAAGGGCCTCTCGTTTGTATTCTTGCCGTTGAGCGCGTCGGCCAGGTTAATTTTCACTTTGGGGTGTTTCATTGCATCTCCTTTTCACTTCTTTGATAGCTACCTTAGCACACTCGATAGCCTTTGCAAATTCGCCCTTCGATGCTTTTTTTAATGAATCATCTAATGTTTTTCTTCCCCCCCCCATTTTTCCGGGTGGAGCGCCCCTCGTAGCGAAGCTTTCGGTGTGGCTGCCCAATGTGTCCTCCCGGCTTCCTTTCCTTCGGGGGGATCACCCCGGTTTCAACCGTGCGAGCAATTGATCGTGCAGCAGGCCATTGGTGGAAAGCGCGCTTTCTCCCAGGCCGGTATCGACGCCCGCCAGGTCCGTGAGGCGTCCCCCGGCGCCCTCGACGCAGGGTTTGAGCGCGGCCACGTCCCATAGATTGAGTTCGGGATCGATCATCGCATCGGCCCGGCCGGCGGCCACCAGGAAATGGCCATAGCAATCGCCCCATCCGCGCATCAGTTCCACCTCGCGCCCCAGCGCTTCCAGCGCCGGGCCATGGCCCAATTCGGTCATATTGGGCAGGTCGGTGAACAGCACCGTGGCCTCGCTCAGCCGCGCGGTCTCCCGCACGCGCACCGGACGGCCGTTGACGGTGGTGGGCCTGTCCCGCGCGCCAATCATCATCTCGCCGGTGGCGGGCAGGTTGATCACGCCGATCACGGGCGTCCCGCGCTCCACCAGCGCGATCAGGGTACCGAAGAGCGGCACGCCATGAATGAAGGATTTGGTGCCGTCGATGGGATCGAGAATCCAGCGGTAATCCGCCTGGGCCGGGCCGTCCGAGCCGCCTTCCTCGCCCAGCACCTGATGATCGGGGAAGCGTTCCCGTATCATTCCGCGCATCATCGCTTCGGCTTCGCGGTCCGCCTTGGTCACCGGAGACCGGTCCGCCTTGCGCATCACCGCGGGCCCGCCGCCGGCCAGGGCCTCCTCGAAGTACCCGCGAATCAGCTTGCCGCTGTGTAGCGCCAATTCCCTGGCGAACTCGATCAATTCTTCCATTTCCGTCCTTCCATTTCACTCCTTTGCCGCCAGCCTTGATGAACGGCCCCGCCGCGGGCGGCGGGGCATGAACCCGCAAAATAAATCAACGGGTGGGCACAATCCGATAAATACCGCCCCCGCCATGGTCCAACAGGTACAGCTCGCCCCGGGCGCCGGTTCCAAAGGAGGAAACCGCCAGACCCGTTCTCAGCAAAAGGCGGGGTGTTTGCAGTCCCCGCCTTTGCGTGGGGATGCTCCAGAGATGTCCGCTGGCATAATCGGCGAAAAGATAGTGGCCCCGCAGCGCCCGGATGGCCTTGCCCCGGTAGACGAACCCGCCGGTGATGGAGCGTCCCATGGAACGGCCGTATTGGGAGATGGGCAAAATCAGCCCCCTCTTTTGGCAGCCGGCGGGCGGGCGGAAACAGCTTGTGCCTTCCATGGTGTTCCAGCCATGGTTGCCCCCCTTGACGATCCGGTGCACCTCCTCCAGCGCGTTCTGTCCCACATCGGCGGCATACAGCTCCCCGGTGGCGCTGTCGAAGCTGAAGCGCCAGGGATTGCGCAGGCCGTAGGCCCAAATTTCCCCGCGGATGCCTCCAGCCGCGCGGGCGAAGGGATTGTCCGGAGGAATCGCGTACTTCCTGCCGACATCGCGGCGGTCCACGTCGATGCGCAGGATGGCGCCCAGCAGCGTGCGGAGATTCTGCCCGTTTCCGTACGGATCGCCGCCCGCCCCCCCGTCGCCCAGGCCGATGTAGAGCATGCCATCGGGGCCGAAGGCCAACTGGCCCCCATTGTGGTTGGCGAAAGGCTGGGGCGCCTCCAACACCATGCTCCCCAGCGAGGGGTCGGCCGCGCCCCGTCCCGAAAACGGCGCCCTGAACCCCGCGATCACGGAGCGGCGCGGTCCGTGGGCCGAGTAATACACGTAAAACCGGCGGTTTTTGCGGTAGCCAGGATGAAAGGCCACCGAGAGCAGGCCCTCCTCCCCTCCGCCGGTGGCGACCCGGTCCCGGATGTCCAGGAAAACCCGGCCGCCCCGCCGCGCGCCAGGATCGAAGCGCCGGATCACCCCCTCCTGTTCCACCACCACCAGATCCCCGCCCCCGCCGGGCACCGCGGCCAGGTGCACCGGGCGGCGGAACGTTGTCTCCGGCAGCACCCGCCGCAGGGAGACCTTGGCCTGGGCGTTGGCCACGGGCGCAGTGGAGCGGCAGCCGGCGCCGAACCACACCAGGCCCAGCGCCACGGCCAGCAGAATCTTCCAGCGGCGGCAAGTCCCCGGCCGGCGCGGCATCATTGGATCAATATTCATGGGCGGCCTTTCTGTTTTCGGATTGTTCCCGCGCGGTTTCATGGCGGCGCGTCCGCTTGGATTCTTGGCGGCGCGTCGGCGCGGTTTCATAGCGGCACGTCGGCTCCGACGGCCTCCCGCAGGGAGGAAAAGCCGTCGCGCTCCAGCCGCTCGGCGAGTCCGATTTTGATCCGGCGCACCAGCCCCGGCCCCTGGTAGACCAGCCCGGAGTACAGTTGCACCAGGGAAGCCCCGGCGCGGATGAAGCGGTAGGCCTGCCCGGCCGAGGCGATGCCCCCCACGCCGATCAGGGTCAGCTTTCCCTCGCTGAAGCGCCGCAGGGACGCCACCGTTTCCAGCGCCTTTTGGTGCAGGGGTTGGCCGCTCAGGCCGCCGGCCTCGTCATGGCTGGTTGCCTCACCGCGGGGATCGTTCAGCCCGTCCCTGCCGAGCGTGGTGTTGGTGGCGATCAGTCCGTCGCACCCCGCCTCCAGCGCGGCCGCCGCGATTTCCCGCAGCCCAGCCTGGTCCAGGTCCGGGGACACCTTCACCAGCAGCGGCGGGGCGTCGATTGTCCCTGGATACTGCTTTTGAGTCGGTGGGAAATCGATGAGATCGGCGGAGAGGGCCTCCAATATTTCCACCAGCGCGGCGCGGGTTTGCAGCCCGCGCAAACCGGGGGTATTGGGAGAACTGACGTTGACGACCAGATAATCGGCCAGCCCCGCCACCGCCCGATACGCTGAAATATAATCCCCGGCGGCCTCCTCCAGCGGCGTGTCCAGGTTCTTGCCCAGATTGACCCCCACGATTTCGGCCGGGAACGCGGCCCTGAACCGGCGCAACCGCCCGGCCAGCGCGGCGGCCCCCGCGTTGTTGAATCCCATCCGGTTGATCAGGGCCTCCTCCCCCGGCAGGCGGAACAGGCGGGGCCTCGGGTTGCCCGCCTGGGGGCGGGGAGTCACCGTGCCCGCCTCGGCGAATCCGAACCCAAGGGCCAGCAGGGGAGCCAGGGCCACGCCGTCCTTGTCGAACCCCGCCGCCAACCCGACCGGATTGGAGAACTCCCGGTTCCACACCCGAATCCGCAACGATGGGTGCTCCCACCCATAGGCGCGGCGCAGCATGGCCAATACACCCGGCACGCGGCACCCCACGGCCAGGGCGCCCATCGCCAGCCGGTGGGCGGTCTCCGCCGGGAGGGCGAACAACAACGGTTTCAACAGGGAATAGGGTGCCATGATCCATGGTCGCCGGAAGGGGCCCGAAATGGGAGGGCGCGCATCGTTTTGAATCCCGCCATGCCGGGCGCGGCCAGGTCCTTTCCTGGAATCCAAATCGATTCAGACAAAAAAAGCTGCTCCGTTCAGCATCACATGTTGCCGGATATCCAGCTATATTATCAAGGCCGGTCACCGGCCGATTCAAGCCTGCCCACCCCCAACCCTATCCCCCCTGGCCCCCGCCGCTCCGGTCTTCCGCGGCTTCCGCGGCTTCCTCCTCCAGCACCGGGTCGGGATAGCGCGCGGCGGCGCCGCTGTAGGCCTCGGCCAGGCGCACCTGATCGCGCATGATGCGCTCCACCCGGCGCCGCTCGGACTCGTCTTCGGCCTCCGGATCGATATAAATCGGGGTGCCCACGAAGACGTAGATGCGGGAAAAGGGCTTGGGGAGGCGCAGGCGGTCCCAGGAGGAAAATTCCCAGCGGCGGGGGGCGCTCCAGCACATGGGCACGATGGGGACTTTTTTCTTCCTGGCCAGCGCCACGATGCCGCCCTGGAGCACATAACGGGGGCCCCGGGGCCCGTCCGGGGTGACCACCACCACCTCGCCGTTGGAGAGCTTGCGCAGGATCTCGCGCAGCAGGCCGGTGGCGCCCGTGGAGGTCGAACCCCGCGCGGTGCCGTAACCGAAGCGCTTTTGCACCCAGTCGCTGTCGTCTCCGTCCTTGCTGCGGCTGACCGAAAGGGAAATCCGCTTCCGGTAGCGCCGCATGTCATACACGCCCATCAGCCCGTTGTTGTGCCAGGACCCCAGCAGGAACGGGGTCTTTTCGGCCATCAGCTTTTCGATGATATGCCAGTTGATGCGCACCTTGCGGGTGGTGATGCCGAAAAACCAAATCACCGAGACCGCCAACACCCGCCTCAGCAGGGTTTTCATTTTCTTTTTCATCTTCGGCGCATGGGTCTTCGCGGCGGATGGGCGGCCCCGGCGCGGAAACCGGCCGGCTGGATGGAACCCACAGGGCTGTGCGCCGGGCCAGGATTTTCGCCAATGAGAGACGGGTGGAATTTCGAGGCCTGGGTGGTTTGCATTTTCCGGGATTTCATGGGGTTGATTATTTCCTGTCAGCGGCCTTATTTTACTATCCCTGGATTTGCATGGGAGCGCAAAATCCGGAAGTGGTTCATTTTGAAAAAAATACTTTGAAAGTCCGGCGCCCTGTCATGCCGGGCAGAGCGAAGCAGCTTCATTTTTTCGATGATCCGGGTGATTTGGAGCAAGGTGCTTCGCTTCGCCGAGGAGGACAGGATGCAAAAAGATGCAGCACCCAAAACCCGGCAAGGCGGAACCCTGGACGGGGAAACAAATGTCTTACACCCAAAAAAGCCGAGGAGCAAAGACGATGCAAGGGTTGCGGGATTGGTTTGGACTGGAGGGAAAAACGGCCCTGGTCACCGGGGCTTCCGGCGGTTTGGGCGCGGTCATGGCCAGGGGCCTCTCGCGGGCGGGCGCCAATCTGGTGGTGCTGGCGCGGCGGATGGAGCGCCTGGACGAGCTGGCCGCGGAGATCGAAGCGGAGGGCGGCCAGTGCCAGGCCATCGGCTGCGACCTCAACGACGACGAGCAGCTCCAATCCGCCGTGACCGGGGCGCGTGAAGCCTTTGGGGGAATCGACATTCTGATCAACAATGCGGGCATCGCCGATCTCGGCCCGGCGGAGACCCTGACCATGGAAAAATGGGAGCAGGTGCTCACCGTCAACCTGACCGCCGTGTTCCGGCTCTGCCAGTTGGTGGGGCGGGTGATGATCGAACAGGGCCGCGGCGGGCGCATCGTCAACATGTCCTCGGCCGTGGGGCAGGCCGCCAATTCGATCTTCAATACCTCGGCCTACGCCGCCACCAAGGCCGGCGTGGAAGGACTGACCCGCCAACTGGCCCTGGAGTGGGCCGGGCACGGCATCACCGTCAACGCCATCGCGCCCGGATGGATTCCCACCGAGATGAACATCGACCCCCGCTTCGGGGATATCCATCCCAAGTACAAGGAAAAGATGATCGCCCGCACGCCCATGGGCCGGGTGGGAACCCCCGAGGAGTTGATCGGGGCGGTGGTCTTCCTGGCCTCCCCCGCGGCCTCGTTCGTGACCGGCATCGTACTGCCGGTGGACGGCGGCTGGCTGGCGGCCTGAGCCGCCGGTTTTTGGCGCCCGCCGCCGAGCGAGTTTATTCTGGGGGTCCGGGAGACATGGAGGCCGGCGCCGTTGCCGGGCGGCCATCGCCCCGGATCACGCCGAACAGCATCACCACGGCGAAGGCCACCAACGCCGAGCGGCCCAGGCCCAAGGCGATGCGCAGCATCAGCCAGTCGAGCGAACTGAACACCGGATCGCGCAGCAGGGGCGCGAATTCTCCCACCACGAACAAGATGATCGTGAACACCAGGGTCAGTTGCATGCGCGAACCCCGGATGGCCAACGCGATGGGAAGCAGGGGAGCGGTCATCAACACCGCGCGCAGCCAGATCACGGCCAGCAACATGCCGGCGCCCACCGCCCCGGAAGGCGGCCCCTGGCGCTGCCAGACGCCTTGCAGCCGCAGCCAGTAATTGGGCTCGAAGGGTTCCAGGAGGGGCAGGTAAAGCCGGGTGGCGGCCTCTTCGAAGCGGGCATCCACCCAGGCCACGGCCAGCCACAAGGCCACCACCCCCAAGCCCAGCAAGGCCAGTTTCCCCAGCCGGTTCCCCCAGCCATGGAACAGGAAACGGTCCCACACCCCGCGCCAGTGGATTTCACCCCCCCGCGGACGGAACATCAGGCCCATGGCCACCCCCATGATGACCGCCCCCGCCGTGATGCCAATGGGCGAGATGGGAAGGCTCATGGGAAAACCGCTCACCCCCGCCGCCTTCAGCACCCAGGCCGCGATCCAGTCTCCAGGAGCGCCGATGCCCACCACCAGCCCCAGCCCCAGGGCGATGGCCACGCTCCGGGTCCAGGGAATCTTGGCCAGCGCGGGACGGCAGGCCAGGGCGATGGCGATGCCGGCCAGGGTGGCGAACATTAGCGGACCCTGCCAGTAGAAAAAATCCAGCTGCGGGCGTTCCATCGCCATTTGACCCAGCGCCGAGAACAGGCCAATGGCCAGGGGGGCCAGAAAGATGGTGCGGGCCGTTGAGGCGTCTTGCTTTGGTTTCATGACCTTTCCAGTTGCCGGGGAGGTAAAAGAGACGGTTTTATCCGCTCTTCCCGAGGGATGATAGGATACCCATGTGATCTTTACCACGGATTATCGCCCCGGATTTCAAATCGAACGGCTTCAGGTGACGCTGACCGTCATCCAACAAGAGGGTCATTTCTCCGCTTTTCCCTTGAGCTTATTGGCGGTCCCGCCATTTTCCGGTTTTGTTCCGCCGCAAAAAAGGACGACGATTTCCCGGAAGGTCACGGCCTGGGGGCGATGCGCGCCGCCATCCCAGGGCGATGCCCAGGGCGCGGCGGAATTTTCCAATCCATGGCGGGCCTTCCCGGAGGGGGCGCGAAGATGGCGGCCGCGCGATGAACACCCGCCCGCTGGACGGGCTGATCGAATACGTTTTGCAAAAAGAAGAGCCCAATGAAACAAATCAAGCCTGCCAATATGGGGGTCATCATCCAACCCACTCCGATTTTGCCCAACACCCGCCAGCGGATGTTGTGCCTCCCCTGCAGCAGGGCGATGCCCAGCACCGCGCCCACCACCGCTTGCGTACTGGAAACGGGTACCAGGGGAATAGTGGGCAGTCCCTGGGCAACCAGGAAGCGCTCCAGGCCCTGGGAGGAAAACAGAAACAACACCAGGGAATGAGAGACCACCACCACCCATGCGGAGATGGGGGAAAGGGGGAAAATCCCCTTTCCCACGGTTGACATCACCCGCCCTGAATAGGTGACCACGCCCACGGCGATTGCGATGCTGCCCAGCAGGAAAAGCTGTTGCGTCCCGGAAAAGGAAAACCATCCGCCCAGTTCCAGTGCGTGAAAAGGCGTCGCCGGGACGAATACCCCCATCACGTTGGCGATGTTGTTGGCCCCCAGGCTGTACGAGCCAAAGGCCCCGGCCAAAACAAGCCCCACCCGCGTGTAGGCGTCCAGGCGCAACAAATGGGGCTTGAAGATGCTCACCGCCCACCGCGTGGCAAGATACAGCCCCGCGGAAAACACCGCGGCCAGGAGGGGGCATATAGCCCAGGTGGCGAGGATTTTCAGCAACACCCGGCTGTCGGTGGGAGTGCCGGTGAACAGGTTCCATCCAATGATGCCGCCCACGATAGCCTGGGTGGCGGAAACCGGCAGGCCGCAGCGGTTCATCAGATACACTGAAAAACCGGCCGCCAGCGCCGCCATGAACGAACCCGCGAGCGCATCCACGGCGCCCAGCCGGCCCAGCGTTTCCGCGGCGCCTCCGCCGCCGGAGACCGCCCCCAGAATAACGAACACGCTGCACAACACCGTGGCCGTGCTGAAACGGATCATGCGGGTGGTCACCGCCGTGCCGAATACGCTGGCCGCGTCGTTGGCCCCCAGGGCCCAGCCCAGGAAAAGACCGCTGGTGAGAAAAAAAAGAACCGAAGCTTCCATGGGCGGGAGGGGTCCTCACTGGCTTGGCGTTGCCGTGCGATGCGATGTGTTGCGATGGCCCCGCGCGATGCGATGGCCCCGCGCCGGGGATTGCCTGGGAGCGGCAGGGATCGCCAGGGATGAAAATTTGCCCGCCCCGTAATATTCCCGGCCCTTGATTTTCAGCGAGGCGCGGGGCGCTCTCGACGGGTCTTTCCCTGGGCGGCCATCAGACTTTTTGCTTGATGGTATAGATCGCCAGGCGGTCGGCCACGTCTTCCGCCCGGTCGGCCACGTTGTCGATCAACTCCACGAAGTGACGCAGATGCGACTTCTGGCTGAGCTCCGATGGCGAGGCGAAAATGGCCCGCTTGAGGCGCGTGCTCACTTTATCGGCCTCTTTCTCGTGAAACATGACCTTGTGCAGATTGTCGTTCACCCGGGCCGGGTCGCGGAAAAAAGAGCGCGAAGCCAACACCAGGGCTTCCACGCACAGGGTCACCATCTCCACCAGCTCAAGGTAGGCCGTCCCGTGTTCCGGGGGAATGGCCGGGGTTTCGATGGAAAAACTCCACAGGGCGCCCTCCATCAAATTGTGGATCGAGTCCAGGTTTTCCAGCAGGCCCAGCACGTCCCCCCGTGATTCCGGAATCAGGGTATTGGAATAGAGTTCCGTTTCAATGGCGCGGCGCAGCGCATCGGCCTGGCTTTCCAGGTCGTTCACCTGGCGCAGTTTTTCCTCGAAGGCGGGGTCGGCCCCTTCGCCGAGGTAGGTCTTGATCGCCAGCTTGAAAATCAGGGCCGATTGGGAAAGCCGGTCCAGAAACGCATCGACCTTCCCTTCCAGGGAGCGGGTGCGGCCGAACAGGCTGAGGGATTTTAAAAATTCCATGCCGCGCTCCAGGGCCGGGAAGCTTGTTGGCGGATGGCGGCCGGGCGGGCCGGCGTCCGGATGGGCCTGCTCAATCGACCCCATTGAGGGCGAAATCGAACAGGTCGAAATTGCGCAAGTCCTGCTCTCCCCTGGCCCGGTAGGCCTCGTTGAGAGGGGCATTGAGCACAAACGGCACCTCCTGCTCGGCCATCCCGCCGTGGGAGCGCAGCCCTCCTTCCAGCAGGGACATGTCATGCTCCCCGGGGGCCTTGCCCAGCACGGTATGGCGGCCGCTGACCACCACCAGATGCCCCAGCCGTTCCGGCGGCAGCTCGAACCGCTCCGCCGCCTGGGCCCGGGTGCCCACGTACTCCACCCCCTCCAGCTTCTCCAGCCTGCCCGCGACGGTTCCTGCGTCCGCCTCCTGCTCCAGGTAAATGGTGGCGAAGGAACCCAACGCGCCGTGATGCACCACGTACGGGTCGGTGATGGGCAGAATCACCCGGGCCTTTCCCGGCCCCAGCCATGCTTCCACCAGCGGGGTGAGAAAGATCACGTTGGGGCGGCCCTCCGGGGTGTTTTTGTGGTTCATGCCGTGATCGGCGGTCAAGGCCACCACCGCGCCCAGTTCATCCAGCCGGCCCCAGGCCTGGTCCAGCGCCTGGTAATGGGTGTCGGCGGCCGCATCGCCCGGCGCGTGCTTGTGCTGGATGTAATCGGTGGTGGACAAATAGAGGAGATCCACCCGCGCTTGCTCCAGCAATTTCACGCCGGCCGCCATCACGAATTCGCTCAGGGCCGCCGAATAGACGTCCGGGGTTTCGCGGCCCAGCCATTGCGGCACGCCGCCAATGCCGTGCTCCGCTTCGCTGGCCTGGTCGGCTTTTTCGGCGGAAAAGCAGATGGCGTCGCGGGTGCCGTGACCCAACAGCCGCCGCAACTTGTCCTTGGCCGTGACGATGCCCACCCTCAGCCCGGCCCGGGAAAAAGCGGCCAGCAACGTTTCGGCCCGCAGAAAACGCGGGTCGTTCATCATCACCTCCTCCCCCGTGTCGGGATCGAGGAAAAAGTTGCCCGCGATGCCGTGGACGGAAGGGGGCGCGCCGGTGACGATGGAAATATTGTTGGGGTTGGTGAAGCTGGGCACCACGCAATTGGCGGTGGCGTAAAACCCGCGTTCCCGAAAGCGGGCCAGGGCCGGCAGCAGTCCGTGGGCCAGCCCATGCTCAAAATATTCCGGCGCGCAGCCATCGATGCAGACCACCACCACCGGGCGGGTGGGGCGGCGGTATGTTCGGCCATTGACGTGCAGCGTGTCCATCGAATTCTCCTCTCCACCAAGCCATCCTCGCGGGGAATGGCCCGGCCCCTCCACCCGGCCCGGCGGGAGATGTTCAGCCCATTCGAGAAACAAAGGACGGGTTTGCCAACCGGGCCTGTCCCGTCCGGTTTTTTTTGCGTCCACGCGAAAGCGTATATCATCCCCCGTACCCGAATTTTCCCTTGAAATCCATCAAAAATCGGCCATGACGGTTTTAGGCGGAGCGCTCGATGGGACGCGGAGATCGATCCCTTGGGGTTCTGGCGACACGGGACGCCGGGAAAAATCGCCTCGATGTTCCGGGATCGGAGCACCGGCTTCGGATTGACGTTGCGATTTCCCCCCCCCGATGTGGTACATAAAACCCAATGAATCGCGCGCCGGCCATGGGGATCGCTCACGGGAATCGCTTACGGTAATCGCGGCGGCGGGAATCCGATGGCCAATCGAACCGATGTCCAACCCACTCCTCCGATGGGAACCCATGGGCCGTGCCAGGCATATCATCGAGTCTCAACAGTTCGACCTGGATTTCATGGCCACCCTGTTCGAGAAGGCCGAGCTGTTCTCCCGTGAAGGATACGACGGGAATTTGTCCAAACAGGTGATGGCCTCGCTGTTTTACGAGCCTTCCACCCGCACCCGGTTTTCCTTCGAGGCGGCCATGCACCGGCTGGGGGGGAGCGTGATCACCACCGAAAATGCCCGCGAGTTCTCCTCGTTCGCCAAGGGAGAATCGCTGGAGGACACCATCCAGGTGCTGGGGGGATATTCCGACTTGATCGTGATGCGGCACAGCGAAATCGGCGCGGCCAAACTGGCGGCGGAAATTTCCAGCGTTCCGGTGATCAACGCGGGAGACGGCGCCGGGCAACACCCCACCCAGGCTTTGTTGGACCTGTATACCCTCCACAACGCCTTCGGCCGCATCGACGGCATCAAGGTGGCCGTGGTGGGCGATCTTCGCTATGGGCGCACCGTGCGCTCGCTGGCCTACCTGCTGGGCAAGTTCCAGCAGGTGGAACTGTGGTTCGTGGCCCCCAAGGTCAGCCAGATGCACCAGGACATCAAGGACTACCTGGACCGCCAAGGCGTGAAATGGAGCGATACGGACGACCTGGACGGGGTCATGCCGCTGGTGGATTGCATCTACATGACCCGTATTCAGAAAGAACGCTTTCTGGACGTGAAGGAATTCGAACTGGCCAACAACCGCTTCCGGCTCACCCTGGACAACGTACAGGCCATGCGGGAGGATGCCATCATCATGCACCCGCTGCCACGGGTGGGAGAAATCCATCCCGAGGTGGACCAGGACCCCAGGGCCAGGTATTTCGAGCAGGCCCGGAACGGCTTGTGGGTGCGGATGGCACTCATCTTGTACGTTCTGGGGGAGTGGGAGTAAGATATGGATGGCCGTCAGGAATGGAACCGGCGGTTGTTTGAGTCATTGACTTCAAACAGGCTGTCTCGTAATAAATATTTCAGCCAATTCGCCAACGATTGGTTCAAGGCCGTCCACAAACGCTATCGCATCGTCGCCTCGCTGAAAAAAGAAGCGGGACGGCTGGGGTCGCTGGATGGGACGGTGTGCTGGATCAGCAACACCGGAGACGGCCCGATATTTCACCTGGAAAGCGCCCCCCTGCAATATTCCAGGGAGGTGGCCTTGCAGACTCATGAATGGGATTGGCTGGCGAAACAGGAAGAAATTCGTGCCCTGTTGCAATCCAACCCGCGGGAGGGACTGCCAGGATGAGCCGCTTGCAAACCGGCCCGTCCACTGCGGCTCCCGCCTCACCCCTCATGGATGATTGAGGAGTGGCTCCATGCAATTGAACAAAGAAATCTTCACCAAGCTCAAAGAAAACGTCATTTTTTTCAGCAACTTCAATGACGGCGAGTTGCTCGGCATTCTCAAAAGCACCCAGCGCGAGGTGTTCCAGGACAACGAGGTGGTGTTCAAGGAAGGCACCCGTGGAGACAAGATGTACATCATCATCTCCGGCACCATCCGCATCGGCCGGCCCATCGGGCGCAAGCAGGAAGAGGTGCTGGCCAAGCTGGAAAGCGGGGTGCTGTTCGGGGAAATGGGGCCGATCGATCAATCCCCCCGTTCCGCGCGGGCCACCGCGGAGGGGGAAACGACCCTGCTCAGCCTGCGGGAGGCCATTCTGCGCGAAAACAACCTGGGCCTGGCCTACAAGCTCTACAAGAACTTCTCCGTCATGCTGGCCGAACGCCTGCGGGCCACCAACGAACGGCTGACCGAACTCTCCCTTTCCGGCCGCGATACCTCCGATCGCATCAAGAACCTGGTCAAGGGGCGGATGGAGAAAGGCCAGGGACTGAAGGGCACCGACCTGCGCGGCGCCAACCTGACCGAGGTGTTCCTGCACAATGCCGACCTGCGGGACTCGTTGATGTTCCACGCCAACCTGTCCTCCGCCAAGATGAAAGGGGCCAACCTGCAAAACGCCAAGCTGATCAACGCGAATTTCACCGAGGCCGATTTGCAGGGCGGCAATTTCACCGGCGCGGATTTCAGCGGCGCGGTGTTCAATGGCGCCAATTTCTCCGGCGCCAACATGAGCGGTTCCAATTTCACCGGTGCGGACTTCGGGGAATCCGATATGCCGCCATCGGCCAGGGTGCCCCTCAAAAAATCCTCCTGACCGCCGGTTTTTCCCGCGGCGTTCTTTCCCTGCCCGCCCATGCCGCGCGGCTGAGGCTTTCCCACGCTCCCCAGACTGACTTTGCACCCGCCTTGCCCCCCTGGCCCGGCGGCTTGCTTTCCTTTTCGCCCCTTGATACATTTGTTCACTAACCAATTTGGCCGATAGGCCCCCACACCCCATGGTCATGGAGACGCCCATGCCCGGCAAGCGGCAGCATCCCGAGGAGCACGGCAAGCCGGCGGCGGCGCCGCCGGGGGGGGCCATGCCGGAGAGGGCCATGCCGGAGCAGAAGGGGCGCGGCGCGGCCCATAACCCGGCCAACCGCTTCGACCGGCTGGAGCTGCCCTGGGATCCCGAATGGCTGGAGCACGAGCAGGTCACGGAAAACCGGGGCTGGCGGCCCGCCACGGAATTCTTCTCGGACACCTCGAAATCCGTGCTGTCCGAGAACAACAGCCCCGACCTCGGTTTCCGCTGGAGCCTCAATCCCTACCGGGGTTGCGAGCATGGGTGCAGCTACTGTTACGCCCGTCCGTCCCATGAATACCTGGGTTATTCGGCCGGCTTGGATTTCGAGACGCGCATCATGGTCAAGCGCGAGGCTCCGGCCCTGCTGGCGCAAAAACTCCGCGGCAAAAGCTGGCGTCCCGAGCCGATCCTGCTTTCGGGCAATACCGACTGTTACCAGCCGGTGGAACGGCGGTTGGGGCTGACGCGGGCCTGCCTGGAGGTTTTCCTGGCCGCCCGCCACCCGGTGCTGGTGATCACCAAGAATCACATGGTGCTGCGCGACCTGGATCTGCTGGAGGCTTTGGCGGCGCACAATCTGGTCAGCGTCACCATATCCGTCACCACCCTGGACCCCGCCCTGGCCGCGGCCATGGAACCCCGCGCCTCCACGCCGTCCAAACGGCTGGAGGCCATCGCGGCCCTGGCGCAAGCGGGCGTGCCGGTGCGGGTCAACACGGCCCCGCTGATCCCCGGCCTCAACGACCACGAAGCGCCCGCCATCCTGACCGCCGCCGCGGCGCGGGGCGCCACCGCGGGCAACTACATCCTGCTGCGGCTGCCCCATGGGTTGAAGGAATTGTTCGTGGACTGGCTGGAGCGCAACTACCCCGCCAGCAAGAACAAGGTGCTCAACGCCATTCGCGATGCGCGGGGCGGGCGGCTGTCCGATCCCCGCTTCGGGTCGCGCATGCGCGGGGAAGGCCCAAGGGCGGACGCCATCGCCAAGCTGTTCGACCTGACCTGCCGCCGTCTGGGGTTGGAGCGGACCTTGCCCGAACTGGAAACCGGCCTCTTCAGGCCACCGCCCAAAGCCGCATCCCCACCCCCCGCGGAGCCGTCCCCACCCCCCGCGGAGCCGTCCCCACCCCCCGCCCAGGGCGAATTGTTCGACCACCCCTGAAATGCTGTAAGGTAAAATCCGGAATGCACCGGCGGCCCGGCCGGGAGCCATGCTTGGGCCGCCGGGAAGCCTCCGGCTGGGCCATCACCGGGCCGGGCCGCGGCCCCCAAGGAGAAGGAAGAGCCCGATGGAAGCGCCAGCGCTGGAAACATACGATCTGGAAAACGCCGCGAGCCGCCCCTGGCGGCGGGAACTGGCGGACGCCATCCGTGACCCGGGAGAACTGTTGGCCCTGCTGGGCCTCGACCCAGAGCGGATGGGCCTGGGCGCGGAAGCCCAGCGGGAGTTCCCGCTGCGGGTGCCCCGCGGCTATGCCGCCCGGATGCGGCCGGGAGACCCCAGGGACCCCCTGCTGCTGCAAGTGCTGCCACTGGCCAGCGAAACGGACCCCGCGCCGGGGTTCAGCGCCGATCCCGTGGGCGATCTGGCGGCCATGGCGGCGCCGGGCCTGCTCCACAAATACCAGGGGCGCGCGCTGCTGGTGATTACCGGGGCCTGCGCGGTGCATTGCCGCTATTGCTTCCGGCGCCATTTTCCCTACGGGGAAGCCAACCCCGCCGGGGAGCATTGGGCCGAAAGCCTGGCCTATATCGCCGCCCGCCCGGAGATCGACGAGGTCATCCTCAGCGGCGGCGACCCGCTCAGCCTGCCGGACCGCCGCCTGGCCTCAATGGCTGGAGATTTGGCGGCGATCCCCCACCTGAAGCGGCTGCGCATCCACACCCGGCTGCCCGTGGTGCTGCCCGCCCGGGTGGACCACGGCCTCGTGCGCTGGCTTTCCCGATTGGCCCGGGAAACCGCGCTCAAACCGGTGGTGGTGATTCACGCCAACCATCCCCATGAAATCGACGGGGCGGTGGCCGGGGCCATGAAGCGCCTGGCCGGGGCCGGGGCCGTGCTGCTCAATCAGAGCGTGCTGCTGCGCGGCGTCAACGACGACCCGGAAACGCTGGCCGCGCTTTCCGAGGCCCTTTTCGCCGCGGGCGTGCTGCCCTACTACCTGCACCGGCTGGACCGGGTGCGCGGCGCGGCGCATTTCGAGGTGCCCGATGCGGAGGCGGAAGGCATCATGACCGCCCTGCGCGCGCGTCTGCCGGGTTACCTGGTGCCCGCGTTCGTGTGCGAGGAACCCGGCGCGCCATACAAACGCCCGCTGTGAGCGGAGCCGGAGACACGGGGCCGGCATGATCCCAACGATCCAGCCCCAAATTGAGGTATATGAAGGGTGGCAAAGACCGATCGGCGATGGACAGGCCCGGATGGCCGGTTTTTTGAACACTCAAATGAAAATAAGCTGTCTGAAAAGCAACTGCTTAAGGGGTTTCACCCCTCAAACTCCCCGGCCAACTTTTAAAAAAGTTGGATCAAAATTTTTTTTATGGGTTTTTAAAGTGCTGATATATAATCACAATGAGCCCTCAACAAAAAATTTGGCGCAGCTTTATAAAGCTGCTGGGAGTCCAGAGGGCGAAGCCCTTTGGCCGCCGGAGGCAAAAATGAGCGCGGCGTCATGGAACATTTGAAAGACCGGGAAATTTTGCTGGGGGTATCGGGCGGCATCGCGGCCTACAAGGGCGTGGAGGTGTTGCGCGGGCTGAAGCGGGCCGGGGCGGGCGTCTCGGTGGTGATGACGCCCAGCGCGATGGAATTCGTGCGGCCCCTCACCTTCCAGACGCTCTCCAACCGCCCGGTGGCCACCTCGCTGTTCGACCTGGACCAGGAAAGCCGCATCGGGCACATCCGGCTGGCCGAAACCGCCGAACTGGCCCTGGTGGCGCCCTGCACGGCCAACCTGGCCGCGAAACTGCGGGCGGGCCTGGCGGACGACCTGCTGAGCACCGTTTTGCTGGCCACCACCGCGCCGGTCTATCTGGCCCTGGCCATGAACGACCATATGCTGGCCAATCCGGCCACGGTTGAAAATCTGGCGGTGTTGCGGGGCCGGGGCGTTCATATCATCCCGCCGGAGGAAGGATTCCTGGCCGAAGGGAAAAACGCCATGGGCCGCCTGGCCGATGCGGAACGGATCGTCGCGGAAATCTCCCGGCATTTCGAGCAGGTGGCGGAAAACGCCAAGGAAACCGGCGAAGGGACCCTGGGCCTGCTTTCCGGCAGGAACGTGCTGGTGACCGCCGGGCCCACCATTGAGCCGATCGACCCCGTGCGTTACATCACCAACCGCTCCAGCGGGCGGATGGGTTACGCCATCGCGGAGGCCTGCCGCGACGCCGGCGCCAAGGTGCGCCTGGTGTCCGGACCCACCCGGCTGCCCGATCCGGCGGGGATGGTGGTGCAGCGGGTGACCAGCGCCGAGGAAATGCTGGGCACGGTGCTGGAACACCAGCCGCTCCAGGACGCCCTGATCTTCGCCGCCGCCGTGGGGGATTACCGGGTGCGCAATCCTTCCCGACACAAGATCAAAAAAAGCGGCAAACCCACGCTGACCCTGGAACTGGAGGAAAACCCGGACATCGCCGCCCAGGTTGGCCAGCGGAAAAAACCCGGTCAGATCGTGGTCGTCTTCGCGGCGGAAAGCCGGGATTTGCTGCGCAACGCCCAGAAAAAGCTGGAGTCCAAGAACGCCGACCTGGTGGCCGCCAACGACATCACCGAAACCGGCTCGGGCTTTGAGGGAACCCGCAACCGGGTGACCTTGCTGCGGCGGGCCAGCCCGGGCGCGCCGGCGCCCGAACCCGAGGCCCTGCCCCTGATGGAAAAGTCCCAGGTGGCCGTTCACATCGTGCGCGCGGTGGCCGGCCTGCTGTCCCCGCGCGGCTGACCGCCGGGCCAGGGCGGGCGTGGAAAGACCGGCGGCCTCCCTCCCCTCCCGGCGGCGTTGGTTTTACCTTCCTATCCCTCCCGGAATCCCCCGGCGTCCTTTTTGAGGAAAATTTACCATGGAAAAGGTCAATCTGGCGGAACAATTCGAGCGGATTTCCGAATTCTGGGCGCCCGTGACCGCGGGAGAGGTGAACGGCGCCCAGATTCGGCTGGTGCGGGTGAAGGGGGAGTTCATCTGGCATCACCATGAGCATGAAGACGAGATGTTCCTCGTCATCGAAGGGCGGCTCTGCATCCAGTTCCGGGACCGGGAAGTCTTCCTGGATCCCGGTGAGTTCCTCATCGTCCCCAGGGGCGTCGAGCACCGCCCCGTCGCCGGGCAGGAGGCGCGCGTGATGCTGGTCGAACCCGCGTCCACCCTCAACACCGGCAACGTGATCAACGAACGCACCCGCCAACCCTCCCCAATTTGAAAAACGAGCCTTCCTTTTCTTGCCCAGGATCGATGTCTTGATTTTATATGATACATCATATATGACATATCATGGAATTACTCACTTCTTTCCAATGGAGACAAAATGGCTGGCGGGAAGGCCAAATCGGCGGCGCGGGCGCCCAGGCTGTGGGTGCTGATCCTGGCGGCGCAACGCGAATCCCAGCGGATGCTGTCGGAGGCCTTGCGTCCGTTGGGGATCACGCCGGCCCAGGGAGAGGTGCTGAGCGTGCTGTCGTCCCATCCCCCGTTGACGCTGAACGCGCTGGGGGAGCGGCTGGTGTGCGAGACGGGCAGCCCCAGCCGCCTGGTGTCCGGGTTGGTGCGGCTGGGCTGGGTGCGGCGGTCTCCGGCGCCGGGCGACGGGCGCGCGGTGCTGCTCACCCTGACCGGGGGGGGCCATCGGCTGGCCACGCGCTGCCTGACGGTGACCGGGGAACTGGAGGCCGAACTTGTCGCGCTGGCGGAAGCGCCCGCGCCGGTGGAGGCTTCCGCGCTGGACATTACCCTGCGCACCCTCTGGCGGCTGGTGTCCCACCTGCCCGCCGGACGGGCCTTGAAGCGCCGGGCGGGGAAGGGTTGAGCCGCCGGTTTTCCGCGCACGATTTCCCGCCCACGGTTTCCCGACCGCCATGCCGCGCGCTATGATGGGTGTTCCGGGGCATTGGCCCCTGGCTGGTAACGTTCCCAATCACCGGAGAAATGACATGCCGAGGAAGACCGCTTGGATGGCCGGTGTCCTGCTGCCCGTGACCGTGGTGGCGATGCTATCGATGTTTGGGAGCCTGGCCGGGGGAGGCGATGCACAGGACCATCTTGTATATATCCCGGGGGGCAAGGTGCGGCTGGGAAGCAACGCGCGGGAAAAGGCGTTCGGGTACTCCATCGGCGGCGCGGCGGCGCGGCGCTGGAAATGGTACGACCGGGAGCGGGAGCGGGTGGTCACCCTCGCGCCGTTTTACATCGATCGGGTGCTGGTCACCAACTTCGCCTATGCCAAATTCGTCCGGGCCACCGGCCACCGCGCGCCGTTCATTTCCGGGGCGGATTACCGCGGCCAGGGGTTTCTGGTGCATCCCTACACCTCGGTGCGGCCCTTCCTTTGGGGAGGAAATTGGCCCTTGGGGGACACCCTGTTCCACCCGGTGGTGCTGGTCAGCGCGCCCGACGCGGGGGCCTACTGCGCCTGGAAGGGACGGGAGCGCGGCCGGGCCTGCCGCCTGCCCAGCGAAGACCAATGGGAACTGGCCGCCCGGGGCGCCGGCGGCCGGTATTTTCCATGGGGCAACGGCTGGCGCCCTCGCCTGGCCAACACCGCCGAGCAGGGGCCCTACCGCACCACGCCGGTGGAGGCTTATCCCCAAGGCCGATCGCCCCAAGGCCTGTTCGACATGGCCGGCAACGTGTTCCAGTGGACGTCAACCCCCGGCCGGCCGGGGTATCGCATGCTGAAAGGATGTTCCTGGGACGACCAGGGGGGCATTTGCCGGGCCGCGGCGAGGCACGACCGCAAAGCCGGAAGCCGCCACATCCTGATCGGCTTCCGTTGCGCCTGCGAAATATCGCCAACCGGCCGTTGAGGGGGTGGAGCATTTTTGCCCGCACCTCCCTGGGATCGAGCCTCCCATTTCGCCTCGGAATGCCAGTGATCGTACTGGCCGCGGGAACCCCGGCATAACCTTGGTTCACCAACCTGGCATGCAGTTTACGCCCGCCCCAGGCAGGATGATCGTCCCGCAAAGCAATCACCTGTGTTTCAATATCCCCCGGGGTTTTGGCGGGGCTGTTCCCAGGGCGCCGAGATCGATCCTTGA
>JACZSY010000275.1 GCA_022573975.1 SAR324 cluster bacterium
TTCTCCGTCTGGCCGTCCGGCGAGGCTTCCAGGGCCTTGTTGTGGTCCGCCAGGTGCTGGTTGGGCCTCCAGGGACAAGGTGGTGTCAGTGATGCCCGAGTATTCCAGGCCGACCACCCCGTCGTAGCGGCTGAAACAGCGGGCGCCGCCAAAGAAGAATCGCAGGCCGGTGAAGCGGGCGCCCTGCAAAAGTTGAAACCCCGCGCGCCCACCCCTCCCGGAAATTCGCCCAGCGGGGGAAGGAATTTTCCGTCCCTGCCATAAACCCCGGCCGTAGGGTTTCCGCTGACTTTTTCACGATTCGGCCGGCTCTCCCGGCACTCACCCTTGCGCCCTCGGCGGCCATTCCGGCTCTCCCGGTTCATCATGGGTTGATGCCCGGCGGCGGAAACCGCCCCCGCGCACAGCCCCACTCTTGCACGGGCCGGGAAGACACGGTGGGTGACAGCTGAAAGAACCAACAAGGCGGATGGTTTCTCCACTTCATTTCAGCAGCGAAGCAAAGCTGATCTCATGTCCATCCGGATCGGTAAGGTGGAAAAACCGCTCGCCCCAGTCGGCGTTGCGAGGCTCGGCTTCCGGCGCCATATTATTGGCGACCGCGGTATCATACAGCGCGTCAACATCCGAAACGTGGATAATCACCCTTCCCCACCATGCCCATTTCCTGTTTTCGGGTTCGGCGATCAGGTTGAGATAGCTGGTTCCGACATGGAATGAGGTGAAGGATGCGTCTTCGCCGCCGTATTTCATGCGAAAACCGAGGGCCCGGTAAAACGCAACGGCGCGCCTCATGTCGTGGGTCGCCAGGGTAATCGCGCTGATGGTCTCAATCAAGGTCTCTTCCCTTTTCAGCGCCCAAGCTGGCGGAAAACGACGCCGAATTGGCGATGTCGATCCAGAAATGGCCGGCGCGAGCGGCCCGGCGCCGTGCCGGCCGGAGAACCGGGCCGCCCCCTATTTGTCCTTGGAGTCTTCCTCTTCCGCCGTGTTTTTCTTGGTTGATTTGGAAGACTTGCCGCTGAACACGTCCGCCAGGCCTTCATCCAGGCTAAACCCCAATTCCTGGCCAATCTTCCTCAGCGCGGGCAGTTGCACCGCCATTTCCAGGATCGAGTCGAGCGCCTGACTGAAAACGGGCTTTTGGCCGGCGCCGGATTCCTTTCCGGCGCCGCCGATTCCCAATCCCGAAATGCTGTGGATTTTGATGGAGTCGATTTTTTCCGCGGGTTTCACCATCTCGGCCACCACCCCGGGAAGGGCCTCGATCCTCGCCAGCTCGGCTTTGAGCGATGCGACATGGGCTTCCATGGCGTTTTCGGCGTCGATCAACGCGCGTTTCCCCTCGGCTTCGGCCAGCATTTCGGATTTTTTCGCCGCGGAGCGGGTCTCCATGGACTCCGCTTCCGCCCTGGCCTGTTGGATCCTGGCCTGGGCCCGGTCGGCGGCGGCGTCTTTTTCGGCCAGCGCCCCCATGCGCAACCGCGTGCCCTGAATTTCGCCTTCCTGCTGGGCGCCCAACACGGCGATTTGCTTGCGGCGTTCTGCTTCGGCGACCTGCCTGGCGGTGATGATGCCCTCTTCCATCCGCACCGCATCGGCCTTGGCCAGGTCCATCCCGGCGCGGGCTTTCAGTTCTTCCTGGGATTTCCTGGCGATGATGATCCGCCGATCCTGGTTGGCGATCTCGATGTCCCGCTCCCTGGCGATCTGGGCTTCCTCGATTTCCTTTTCCTTGGCGATTTCCGCTTCGGCGACGGCGCGTTCGCGGGCGATGTCCGCGGCGCGGATGTCCTGCTCCATCAAAATCCGGGCACGCGCCGACTCGCGTTCGCTGTCCGCCTTGCGCTTGACCACTTCGGCCATTTGGGCGGCCCTGAGGGTTTCGATCTGCTGAATCTGGGAAATTTCCGCTTCCTGCTCCTCCAACTCGATTTCCAGTTTGCGCTTGGTCACCCCCATCGCCGCCTTGCGCACGGACACCTCCGCATCCGCGTCGATTTCGGCGCGTTCCTTCCTGGATTTGGCGATCACCTCGGCCAGTTTTCGCATGCCGGCGGCGTTGAACACGTTGTTTTCATCGAGCGTCCTGAAGGGGGTCTGGTCCAGGGCGGTCAGCGAGACCGAATCGAGTTCCAGGCCGTTGCGGGCCAGGGATTCGGCCAGACTGTCGCGCACCTCGGCCACGAACCCCCCGCGGTTTTCGTGCAGATCGTCCATGGTCACCCGGGCGGCCGAGGAGTGCAGCGCATCCACCAGCTTGCCCTCGATCAAATCGCGCAACTTGTCCGGGTGAAAGGTGCGATCGCCCAGGGTCTGCGCGGCCCGGGCGATGCCTTCCCCGCTGGCGATTACCGAGAGGTAAAAGGCCACCTCCACATCCACCCGCAGGCGGTCATGGGTGATCAACGCCGCCTCTCCTTTCCGGGTGACGTCCAACCGCAGGGTCTGCATGTTGACCCGGGTCACTTGATGGAAATAGGGAACCACGATGGTGCCCCCGTCCATCACGACCTTGCGGCCGCCGATGCCGGTTTTGACCAAGCTGACTTCCCGGTTCGAGCGCTCATAGAACCGGGCAACGATGACGATCAGGATGGCCAGCGCGGCCAAGCCGATCAGAATCCAAGTTATGGCGACAGTCATCTCGCTAACCTAAAGAAGTTGTTCCCCTCGAAGGGAAGCGCGCCCGCGGCGCTTTTACTGAATTTTCACCGTATTTCAACGTATTTCCCGGTAATTCCCCGGTAAATTCTCGGTAAATTCTCGGTAATTTCCCGGTAATTTATTGGTAATTTCCCGGTAATTTATTGGTAATTTCCCGGTAATTATGCGGTTTTTTACTCCATTATTACAACGCGAGCTTGTTGCATAACAAGTGTGAAGACAGCCCTCCATCCACCGGTATATCGGCTCCCCGGATCCACTTGCTCATATCGGAGAGCAGGAAGGCGGCCACCGGCGCGATGTCGGCCGCTTGGCCCGGACGGTCCATCCCGGCCAGTGCCGCCTTGACGGCCTCGCCGTGGATGCCGGAAAAGTCCGCCATGGACGGCGAATCCACCGGCCCGGGGCTCAACGCGTTCATGCGGATGCCCCGCTCCCGCCATGTCCACCGGTTGAGATGGGTCCAGGCGATGAGCGCCTGTTTGGTGAACACGAACGGACGGCTTGGATCGTCGCCAAGCCCGTGGCGTCTGATGAAATCGGGAACCCCGGCAAAATCGAGTTCGAGTCCCGCCTTGATCAGGTTTGCCGCATCGGGCCAGCCGGCCCCCGCCTGGGCGGCCAGGTTCACGATGGAGGCGCCATCGGCCAGCCTGGGCACCATGGCATGGGTGAAGAACTTCAGCCCCACCCAGTTGACCTTGAGCACCATTTCCGCCGGGGCGGCCGGTGAAAGGCCGGCCATGTTGGCGATGCCGTCCGCGCCCTCGGGCAGGGCCTTCACCAGCGCCTGAATCATCCGCTTGTCCGACAGGTCCGCCCGGTACAACTCATCCACGTGCTCGGTGGTCATCTCGCGGTCCACGCCGATCACGTCGCCGCCCAGGTCCTTGATCAACCCGGCGGTTTCCAGGCCGATCCCCGAGGCGCAGCCGGTAACGATGAGGGTCTTGCCGGCGAGCAGTTGGCCGCCCTCCCATCCGGCGCTAGCCACCTTTCGATCCACGCTTCATCAAGTCCTCGCATATACGCCCCGCCGGCGGCGGGTTTTGTTCCAGATTAAAAATTTCAGAACACCGGCGGGAAGGCCCGGCCGCCTCGTTCAAGGGTGATCCACCGGGTTTCGGTGAAGGTTTCGGTGGACCAGAGCCCTCCCTGCCGCCCCACGCCCGAGGCCTTCACCCCGCCGAAGGGCACATGGGGTTCGTCGTTGATCGGCGAGCAGTTGATGTGACACATGCCGGTTTCCAGCCGCTCGGCGATGGCCAGGCCCCGTTTCTCGTCGCGCGTGATCACGCCGGAGGACAGGCCGTACTGGGTGTCGTTGGCGATGGCGATGGCCTCGTCGTCGGTCTTGAACGGAAACACCGGAATGACCGGGCCGAAGGTTTCTTCCTGATAGATCTTCATCTCCGGAGTCACCCCGACCAGGATCGTCGGCTCGATATAGCGCCCATCGACGCCCCCGCCCAGCACCACCTTGGCGCCCCTGGCCACGGCGTCGTCCAGTTGATCCTTCACCTTGGCGGCCTGCTTGTCGTTGATCAGCGGGCCGATCACGTTGGATTTGTCCTTGGACGGATCGCCCACCTTCAGCATGGAGGCCCGCTCGATGAACCGGGCCAGGAAGGGTTCGAAGATGTCCTCCTGCACCAGAATCTTTTCCACGGACATGCAGATTTGTCCCTGGTGCATGAAGCTGCCGAAATTGGCCGCGGCGGTGGCCCGTTCCATGTCGGCGTCCTCGCAGACGATCAGCGCGTCCTTGCCGCCCAGTTCCACGCAGCATTTCTTCAGGTGGGCGCCGCACTTGGCGGCGATATGGCGGCCCACCGCCGAGGACCCGGTGAACGAGATGCCCTTCACCAGCGGATTTTCGATCAGTTCGTCGCCCACCTCCTGGACGTTGCCGCGGGAGCAGGTCACCACGTTGAGCACCCCTTCGGGAATCCCGGCTTCCGCGAAAATCTCCGCGTAGACCAGACCGCCGGTGTAGGGGGTCTCCTCGGAGGGTTTCAGCACGATGGTGTTGCCCGCCGCCAGCGCGAAGGCCATGCCGCGGCCGGTCAGCAGGAGGGGTACGTTCCAGGGGCTGATCACGGACACCACCCCCATGGGGCGGCGCACCACCATGGAGACTTTTCCATGCTCGGAAGGGAGGATTTCCCCGATGGGCGCGTAGTTGGTCGCCGCGGCGGTATAGAAAATCTCCGGTGTGAAGGTGGCCTCGAACATGCCCTTGCCGAACCATCCGCCCCCTTCGCCCACCAGCGCTTCGGCGATTTCCAACTGGCGCTTTTCCAGCGCCTCGGCCACCTTGATCATGTAGCGGGCGCGTTTGTTGAACGGCAGGGCGGACCACTCGGGGAAGGCGGCCTGCGCCCTGTCGATGGCCGCCCGGGCGTCCTGGCGGTCCATGTCGGGGATTTCCGCCCACACCGACCCGTCGGCCGGGTTGAAATCGGAAAAAGTTTTCCTGGCGGCCATGGGCCGGTTGGCAAAAGACATTTCTCTATAATCTCTCATCGCTTCACTCTCCCTTGATCAATTCCAGCGCTTTTCCAGCGCCGGAGCGCCGGTAAATCTCGAGTTTCGGTTTTTTGTACACCTCGATGACCGGCAAATCTTCCGGTGCTCCGTTTTGATCCAAACCTGTTGTTTCCCCGCCGTCCCGGGGGTGACCAGTGTGTGCGGGGTCGCGGCTGGCTCCGCCGGCTCCGTGGGCTCCGTGGGCTCCGTGGGCGCCGTGGGCGCCGTGGGC
>JACZSY010000276.1 GCA_022573975.1 SAR324 cluster bacterium
GGAATTGGATATTTCCGAGGGGGAACAATACACCACGGGAAAAGTAGACATCAGCGGCGACATCATCGGCATCAAGCAAAAAATGATGGACCGCCTACAATTAAAAACCGGAATGCCATTCAACGTTGTTTTGCGAACACAGGATCAATTCCGGCTCCAGGGCATCTATCAGGAGCAAGGCTACGCCTTTGTGCAAATTCGCCCGGAAATCCGGGTCAACGATAAAACGCGAATCGCCGATGTCACCTACCGGATCGTCAAAAACGATAAGGCCTATATCGGAAGAATCGAATTTCAGGGAAATATCGAAACGCGCGATTACGTCCTGCGGCGGGAGTTTGAGATCCGCGAAAATGAATTGTTCAACGGGCAAAAACTGCGAAAATCCCAGCAAAACCTGCTGGCCCTGGGATATTTCGAGCCTTCTTCGTTGATCATCGAACGGTCTCAACGCGAAGAAGAAAACATTCTCGATTTGTCCACCCGGGTCAAGGAGTCCCAAACCGGCACCCTGCAGGCTCAGATGGCTTTCAGTGAACAATCCGGCTTGACGCTCGGCATTTCGGTGTCCAAGGGAAATTTCCTTGGCCGGGGCCAGACCCTTCGGACGACCGCTCAAGTGAGCCAACGCAACGTCAAGCAGAATATTTCGGTGGATTTCATTGAGCCCCATCTTTTCGGCACCGATTTTTCCAGCGATTCCACTGTCGCCGCCCGTTCCCTGGAGGACACTTCGGAGTTGGAGCGGGGTAAAATCGAGGAACTTCGGATCGGACAGGGGTTCGGGTACCCGATTTTATCGGCGCTTCGGATCAATTTTTCTTTTTCGGCGGTCAACCGGGTTTTCGAAGAACTGGAAGATGCCACTGTAAAACTGAGAACTTTCACCTCTTCCTTGTCCTACAACACCGTAAACCATCCTATCTTTCCTTCCGGGGGCACCCTGCTGACTTTCAGCGTCTCACAAACCGGGGGGGAAATTCTCGGGGGCACCACCGAATTCCGGCGGTATCGTATTCATTACCGTCATTTTGAAAATTTCGGCGATTCCAACTCGCTCATCATGATGTTCAGGGTGCGGTTGGGATTTTTGGAAAAAGTCGGCGACAACCTGATTCCACCCGAAGAACGCTTTCGGATTGGAGGCATTAATTCCATTCGGGGGTACAAAACCAACGAGATTGGAGGGCCCTTTGGCAGATTGGAGCAAAATCTAAACGGGGTTTCGAGGATCGCCCTGGACGAAAACGGCGACCCCATCCTGGATTTTTCGGGCAATCCAATCTTCCAGCAGGTAGACTCCCGCACCCTGGGATTGTCCGAAACCAAGCTGGAAAAATTAAAAGGGGGAGGGACTGTCGAACGACTCGTCAACTTGGAATTTTTGTTTCCCCTGGCAGGAAGCGGCGTGCGGGGCGTATTGTTTTATGACGCTGGCCAAGTCAATTCCGAAGGAGAGCAATACACCATCCTCAAGGAGGAAAAACCGGCATTTTTCAATTTGTTCCACAGCGTTGGCGGCGGTGTGCGGGTGATCACGCCGTTGGGAGTGCTGCGATTTGAATATGGCCGAAAACTCAAAGTCCGCGAAGGTGAAAGCCCCGACGAGTTCGAATTCACCATCAGTACTTTGTTTTGAAATCTGTGTTATAACGTGCGAGTAACCGGTTTCCGCCACAGGACTTCAAAACCTTCATCATCGGAGCGTGTCCCATTTTAAAAAGGGTTGCCATTTGGAGCGGTTTGGTGGTGTTACTGTTGGTTTTTGGAACCGCCCCTGCTTTTTCCCAGAGTTTCACAAGTTTGAAGATTGGAATAGTGGATATCGCCAAGGCGATAAAAGCCTCCAAAGCCTACAAACGGGAACTCGATAATCTCCAGACCGCCCACGACAAAAAGAAAGGGGAACTTGATCTCAATAAGGTCAACTTCGAGAAAAAGGTCGTAAAGTTCAACAACCAAAAATTGATGCTCAGACCGTCGCAGCGGGCGGAGCAGGGAAGAAAACTGGTCAAACAAAAGCAGGCCCTTCGGCGGGAGAACCTCCTCGCCCAAAGGGAATTGCAAGCCCGCAAACAGAAGATCGCCAAAACCATCTACCTCGAATTGAAAGCGGTGGTCCCCTTTATCGCCAAGAAAGGAAAATTCGATCTGATTTTGGAAAAGGGCGGATTGCTGATAATTTTATATTCCTCCAAAAAATTCGAGGACATCACCAACCAGGTCATCAGGCGCTACGACAGGTCCAAAGACGGGAATTAGCCGGAAAGTTCCGGCGCGCGCCTCATTGCCTCAACCGAATACAGCGACAGGGCTTCCAACACCATGACCCAAGGGATTGCCAGGATGTCAGTAATGGATATCGAGTCCATCAAACAAATGATTCCCCACCGTTACCCGTTCTTGATGATTGACCGGGTATTGGAGCTCGAAGAGGGCAAGCGTTGCGTTGCCCTGAAGAACGTCACCGGAAACGAGGATTATTTCGTGGGACATTTCCCAGGGAATCCCGTGATGCCTGGCGTGTTGATCGTGGAGGCGATGGCTCAGGCCTGTGGAATCGCCGCGTTCGCCTTGAGCAAGGATTCGGAGGAAAAATGGTTATTGTTCGCCGGCATTGAAAAGGCGCGGTTCAAAAAAACCGTGGTTCCCGGAGACCAATTGATCCTGGACGCCGAATACAAGGCCCACAAGCTCAACGTGTGGGTGTTTCAAGTCAAAGCCACCGTGGAAGGGACACGCGTCGCCCAGGCGGAAATCCGCATCGCCACCATTCCAAAATCCTCCTGATTTCCCACCCCCATGACCGAGACCATCCGGGCCGCCGTGATTGGCGTGGGTCACCTGGGACGTTACCACGCGCAAAAATATGCGGCGCTGCCCGGTTGCGAACTCATTGGGGTGGTGGATTCCGACAAGGAAAGGGCTGAAAGTGTGGGGGCGGAACTGAACGTGCCTGCCTACACCGCCCTGGAGCCGATTTTGCGCCACGCCGAGGCGGTCAGCATCGCCACACCCACCCAACTCCATTTTGCGGTGGGAAAGGCGTGTCTGGAGGCGGGGATGCACGTATTGATCGAAAAACCCCTGGCGGCCACGCCGGAACAGGGCGAGACGTTGACTTCCCTGGCCAGCCGCCATGAGCGGATTCTCCAGGTCGGATACCTGGAACGCTTCAACCCGGCATTCCTCGCCTGCCTCCCGCGGATCGAGGCCCCACGCTTTATCGAGACGCTCCGCATCTCACCCTATGTGGGGAGGGGAGTGGACGTCGATGTGGTGCTCGACCTGATGAGCCATGACCTGGACCTGGTCGGCTCCCTGGTCGATTCCCCCATCCGCACCCTCCATGCCGTGGGCCTCTCGTTGATGACCTCCAGCACGGACCTGGCCCATGTTCACATGGTGTTCCAGAATGGGTGCGTGGCCAATTTGACCGCCAGCAGAATTTCGGCCAAGGCCGAGCGTAAAATGCGGTTGTTCCAAAAAAATCGCTATTTCTCGATCGATTTCTCCACGCCCACCGCGCGGGAATTCACCACCGAAGGCCGGGGCGGTTCGGAAAGCCCGGTTGTTGAAGAACCTGTGCAAATCCAGCCGGGCGATGCCTTGCTGGCGGAAATAGAGGCTTTCCTGGCCGCGGTGCGTGGCGAGGCGCCATTGATCGTTGGTGGAAAAGAAGGCTTGCGGGCCATGTCGGTGGCTGCGCGGGTCATGGAGGATATCGCTCGGAACGCCCAGCCGTGATTCTATTTCGCGCCATTTTTTTTGAGTTGCTGGCCCCGTTTTTCATGACCTTGATGGTGACGGCGGGGCTGCTGGTGACTGAAAAAGTGTATCGCATGGTCAAGTTGCTGGTGGACCAGCAGCTCAACCTGGAGGAAGTGGGCATGATGTTGTTGTTACTGCTGCCCCAGGTGTTTTCCCTCACTTTTCCGCTGGCGGTCGTGGGGGCGGTGTTCATCACCGTGATCCGCCAGTCCATGGACTCCGAGGTGGTGGCCTTGCGGGCGACCGGGCGGAGTTTGTTGAGTTACGCCATGCCCTTTTTTGTTTTCGGGCTGATGGTCAGCCTGGCCACCACCGTCATCACATTGTGGCTGCAACCGTTGGCGGGCCAGAAATACCGTCAACTGCAAGCGGAAATGGTGCGCTGGCGGGCGGAAACCAAGCTGGTGCCGGGGGTGTTCAACACCGAATTCGGCGGCAAGGCGATCCGCATTGGAGCCAGGGGAGAGGGGAAGGAATTGCGCGATATATTCATCGCGGACAGCGAACCCGGAGCGGACACCTCGGTCATCATCGCAAGGAGCGGGCGAATCGACGTGGACGATGATTCTGGCCAGGTGGTCCTCCGATTGCGGGATGGAGAAATATACACCATGGAAAAGAAAAATTCACTCTTCCGCGATCTGCATTTCGACACCCTGCGCTATGCATTGAATTACAAACCCTCCAGGACTTTCAACGTGAAATCCATCCGAACCGTTGGAACCCTCGATCTCATTGCCGGAATCCGCGATCCGAAAATGAAGAAAAGGAAACGGGACGGCTTCAACCGGGAATTGCAGCGCCGGGCGGCTTCCCCCTGGGCCGCGCTGGCCTTTGCCCTGGCCGCCCTGCCCATGGCCCTGGTGGACCCGCGGTCCGGAAAGCGGGCCGGATACATGCGGGCCATCTTCCTGGTCGCCGCCTATTTCATCGCCTGGGCCGCCTTCAAGAACCTGATGAACGCGGGCAGGATTCCCCCCGAAGCGATGTGGACGCCCAGCGCGTTGATTTGCGGGTACGGGATGCTTCGCCTCTGGCAGATCAATGTGGATGCGGATTCCCTCTGGCGGGTGTTCTGGCGCCCTTGATTTTTTGATGCGGGTCGAAATCCCGCCGCTGGCGCCTTCTCCCGGAGTTTGGGACCCCTGCTGTCGGCAGGGAATCCGTTCAGTGCATCCGCGCCAGCCGTGTGGTTACCCAACGGTAAGGTTGCAACGACCCCGTGGTCCGCCTTAGAATTTCCTGGCGGGCTCACGCCCGTCCAAAGACATTCGCGTCCGTAGCTCAGCCGGATAGAGCATCGGATTTCTAATCCGACGGTCGCAGGTTCGAGTCCTGCCCGGCGCGGTGACAAGTCGTTGACGCAAGGGGATGCATTGACGTGCGGGGGCTACGTTGTTTTCCAGCATCTTCGTGTGGCGCCGAATCGGTCGTACTTTCCGCCTTGAGTACAACACGGTGCAACGGACGATCATGGTGGTGCGGCCGGTGCCGTAGCCTAAATCTCTGCCTGACGGAAAGGGCCAAAACCCCGGCCTTTAAGGGGGGGCGCAGGTTTGGACGGCTCCGCCCCAGGCCCGCGGCTCCTGAAAGGATATTCAAGGGGGGCCAGAAGTCACCTGCTTTTCATTATTTGCGACGGGGAGTGGCGGAG
>JACZSY010000051.1 GCA_022573975.1 SAR324 cluster bacterium
ACCGATCCTCCATGATTTGTGTTAAGCTTTTGATTTAACAAATCAATCATACCAAATTACCGGAGTAATGGGAATAGGCATTTAAAAAAAAGACGATGCTTCGCTTCGCTCAGCATGACGTGATGTTGGTTTAATTATCTTTTCAAACTGACCCACTACCCGGCTCGGGCAGTCTCTTGACACTCCAAACAAAAAATCATCTAATCGCTTCCGGGATCAAAATTCTCTTTTTCATGGTACTCAATTCCCCTGGCGGGCGCCCGGCGGAATTTCCGTCTCTTGTGGCTCGGGTCAATGGCGGAGTGAGGGATTCAACCATGGATCTTCGCACCCTGTAAACTGCAAGGAGAAGGACATGCCAAAGCTGATGCGATTTTTGATGATTCCTGTGGCCCTGTTGGCCGTAATGGGAATGGCCCAGGCCCAGGGACCCTACAACCTGACCCTGACGGGGGCCAGCCCGGGCGGGCTTTGGTCCCGCATCGGCGGCGGGGTGGACGCGGCGATCGCGGCGGCGTATCCCGGCTCGACAGTCACCTATCAGACCTCCAAGGGCGGGCTGGCGAACATCGCCTTGGTTTCCCAGGGGAGCGTGCCCATGGGGATGGCCACCGATGGCGAATTGGCGGCCGCCTTCAATGGCCAAAAACCGTTCAGGACGCCGATCAAGAACATTCGTGTGCTGTTCCGGGTCTATACCCCGGCGGCGCGGTTTCAGGCCACCCATTTGCTGCTCAACAAGGATTTCGCCGACAAGCACGGCGTCCGCACGTTCGCGGACATTGTCCGCAAAAAAGTCCCGATCCGGGTGGCCATCAACCGCCGCGGCAACATGGACAGCGACGTCAGCCGGATTATCATGGAAAAAATGGGGGCTTCCATCAAGGACATCAAATCCTGGGGAGGCCAGGTGGTCTACGCGGCATCCAAGGAAATCGTATCGCTGATGCTGGACCGCCGCATCGATCTGGCCAATTTCGGCATCGCCTACCGGCATCCCAGAATCCGGGAAATCGCCAAGGGGATCACGCCCATTCTGCTCAATGTGCCCAAATCCGTGGTTACGGAAGTCGCCCGCACCTTCGGCGGTGAAACGTGCGTCTTCAAGAAGGGCGAGTACAAGTTCTCCAATCAGGACATCAACTCGGTTTGCATCGGCGCGGTGGTCATCGCCAACCAGAACATGGACACGCAGTTGGCCTACAACATCACCAAGGCGCTGTTGACGAGGATCGAAAAATTCAAGACCGCCCATCGGCTGATCAAGAAAAACACGACCCTGGGCTCTCTCGCGCTGCCTGCCATCGTGCCGCATCACTCGGGATCGGCCCGGTACCTCAAGGAACGCGGGCTTTTGCGGTAACACGGGCTTTCGCGGTAACACGGTCTGTTGCGGCGGGCCGTGTCGGCAACACCGGTTGTTGCAGAAACACCGGTTGTTGCAGAAGGCCTGTGACCAACCCAAAGCGCGGGGGATTTCATCCCCCGCACCCCCAGACCATTTTTTGGAAAAAATGGATTAAAACTTTCAATAAGATATTGGAATGATAGGTTTAAACTTGGAATTCCCCGCCCCTTGGGGCGGGGATGCTGTTTTTCCGTGATTTGGTTAACTTATCCATGTGAGTGATGAAAAACAAAAAAAGGAAGTCAGAAAGGGGTACCACTGTGCATGGCAAATTCACTATCACATTGTGTTTCCTGTGAAATACAGAAAATCATTGTTGGATGAAGAGGTGACCAAGATAATCCAGGAAACGGCAATTGGTATTGGGGAGCGCTACGAGATTGAAATGGAGGCGATAGGAACCGATAAAAATCATATTCACCTATTGTGTGGTGCGCATCCAAAGACATCTCCTGGAACAATAGTCAAAATTTTCAAAAGTATTACGGCAAGAGAAATTTTCAGGCGGAAACCACAAATCCGCAAGGAGCTGTGGGGCGGACATTTTTGGTCTGCTGGTTACTATGTTGGCACAGTTGGAGAGCGAGGCAATTGGGATATGGTTGAAAAGTATGTCAAAAGCCAAGGAATCCCCAAACAAGATCTGAGGCAACTCACGTTGTTTTGAAATCAGATACCCCGCCCCTTGGGGCGGGGTTCTTCATTCAACGAGGGAAGGTGATAGTTCCCGTTTTTCCATCGCAACCATTAACTGGTGTCAAGCACAAGGATAGCAGGTTGATCCATGCCCTCAACGCGGCTTTTACAGGCGTCCCCATAGCAGGGGGTGGGGGCCGATGGGGAAGCAGTCCGGCCCCGGGCCTCCAACTCAGACCTGCCAAGCGGTGCGAAAGGCATCGCCATTTTATCATGGGATCGGGAAAGGAGAGCATTCCGGCTTCCCTCTTGATTTTCTTGGATTGGTGATTGCTAAAGAAAAATGTTGGTTTTATAAAATTTCATTGACTTTCGTGTCTATTTGGGAATAAATTCCCAAGAGAATGACCATAGGTAAAAACAAAACGATTCAGGCGGCGGTAGTACGGTTGCTCAAACCCTTGGTGCGGCTGCTTCTCCGGCAGGGTGTTCCGTATGGCGTGTTTGCGGATATCGCCAAGCATATCTATGTGAATACGGCCATGGAGGAATTTTCCATCCCCGGCAGAAAGCAGTCCATCTCCAGGGCTTCGGTGATCACCGGGCTTTCGCGGAAAGAAGTGTCGCGGGTCACCCGCCTGCCTGAGATCGAGGACCAGGAGATTCAAGACAAATACAACCGGGCCGTGCGGGTGGTCTCGGGGTGGATGCGGGATGCGGATTACACGGACGATGCCGGCCGGCCCAAGACGCTGCCCCTGGATGGAGAGGGGGCGACCTTCGCCCGGTTGAGCAGGAAATTCAGCGGGGACATGCCGTCAAGGGCAATATTGGACGAGTTGTTGCAAAGTGGTGCGGTAGAGCGATTGGACACCGGCGAGGTGCGCCTCACCGGCCCGGTGTTTGGCCCGGCCAGTGGATTCGATGAGAAGATCGCCATCCTGGGGACGGACGTGAGGGATTTGATCAACACCATCGATCATAACCTTTCGCATTCAGGGACGGATTCCCGGTTTCAACTGAAAACCGCCTATGATAATCTTCCCCGCGAAGCCGCGCTGAATTTTCGCGCCGCATTTCCTGAAAAAGGTTTGGCCTTGCTCAACGCCATGGATCGCGAACTCTCCGCCTTGGACCGGGATACCAACCCCGCATCGCAAGGGGCGGGCCGGATTCGGGCCGGCATCGCCGTGTATTATTTCGAGGACGACCTGACGCCGCCGGACGGGGAGGAAGGGAGATGAAATTCGGGTTCCGCTTCATGCTGGGTTTGGTTTTGTTGACCCCACTCTTCCTGCTGCCGGCCGGATGCCAGACCGGGGAAATGACCGGGCGGCACGGGCACCATTACCGGTTATCGTTCCCAGGGATCGGCCGGTGATGAAGAGGATCTGAATGACGAGACCAACTCAATTGGTGCAGTCGATTCAACCTGGGAGGAGTGGACCATCGATCCTGTCCTCGTGCTCAATGGGAACCGCCACCTGACCGTCACGGAGGCCACTTCGGTGAGGATGGAAGGGATGGTGGTGAGCATCCGGGACCTTATGGCTAAGGGCACCGGCCTGGTGGCCAGCGTGATTATCGATGCGGATCACAACCCGGCCGTCACCCAGGCCATCGCGTTGAAGGTCTCCGTCAACCACTGGATCATCGGTCCGGTGACGGCCACGGAGCCGGAATTGTCGGTGCTGGGTCAACCGGTGGCGGTGGACAACAAGACCGTCTTGAAAGGGGTTGCCAAGGCGTCCCAATTGCAGGTGGGCGACATGGTGGAGGTGAGCGGGTTCGCGGATGCTTCGAACCGCATACTGGCCAGCAGAGTGGAATGGCGGAGCGATCCTGTTCCCTTCTGGAAACTGACCGGGCCGGTTGGTGACTTTGTTCCGGGAACCTCGATCACGATCGGATCGCAGACGGTGAGCCTGGCCGGGGTTTCGCCCGTGAACTGCGGATCGGGTCCGTTCATCGGAGACACGGTGGAAATCCGGGCCGATCCCCACCAGGATTTCCTGCCCGGAGGCCCACTCAGGAGCGTGTTCCGGGTGAAGTGCGTGTCGAACAGTTTGGAGGTGCCGGAATACCCGGGGGATTCCCCGGCCCTGGCGGAGATTGAAGGGATGGTTTTCTCCATTGAATTCCCGATGTTCATGCTCGGAAGTCAGCAGGTATATATCACTTCCGGGACCAAATTCTCTGGGGGCCACCCCGAAAACCTGGTGAAGGGAGCCCATTTGCTGATCAAGGGGCTGCTGGATTCCAATTCCGGCATTCTCTTTGCCGGACAGATCAGTTTTTTTAATGACGATTAAGAAAGCAAGGGGCACGATGCAGCTGAATTTTGTGAATGGGTTGCTTGCCGGCGGCATGGCCCATGACTTCAGGAATCTTTTGCAGGTGATCAACGGCTCGGCCTTGATGGCCCTGGAAATTGACAGCGGCAACGAGGATCAGCGCCGGGAGATCGGGAAAATTCTGGAAGCGAGCAATCGTGGCTCCCGTTTGTTGAAAAAATTGCTCTCCCTGGGCCGGGAACCCAACCTGGAGCCGCTGCCCTTGGATCTGAACCGGCTGGTTTCCGATTTCATGGAGTTGTTCGGATCGTCGATCAGGAAGCACGTTTTTTGTCAATTAAGATTGGGCTCCAGCCTGGAGACCGCCTTTGCGGACCCGGACGCCGTGGAGCAGATTCTGCTTAATCTGGTGTTCAATGGCTCTGACGCCATGGCTGGCCGAGGGATGTTGGTGGTGGAAACCGGGAATGGGACGAAAATGGATTGCACCGCGGCCGTCCCCAAGGCCCCTTCTCCCGGCAAGTTCGTCCGCATGACCGTGACGGACTCCGGCTGCGGCATGGCACCGGAGGTGCTGGATCGAATTTTCGATCCCTACTTCACCACCAAAAATCCCCACCAAGGCTGCGGGATGGGTTTGTCCATGGTGCGGGACCTGGTGCGGGGCCAAAATGGGGAAATCCAGGTGGAAAGCCGCCCCGGCAAAGGCAGCAGTTTTCATGTATTTCTACCGGTGTTCGAGGATCCCGATTCGGAGTGACCCTGTTCGGCATATTCGCCAGTTCCTTCCCTTTTGTGCTATTCATGCTGCCGGTCACGATTCTGGCGGTGGCGTTTTGGCCATGGAGTTTTGGCCATGGCGTCTGTTTTTCACTCGAGCCGCCGTATCCCCACAGGCGCCCTCCGGCCGGAATGAGGGTGTCGACCGGACCCTCCGGCGATATAAATCTTCCGCGGAAACCTTGGGGGGGGCGCTCCCTACAGGGGCCGGCCCAGTCATGCCAGTGGACTTCCTGGTGGCGCTCGGGGGGTGATGGTGCCGCCGTGACCATCGCAGGTTGTATTTTCGCGATCCACAGGCCCTGGGATCGATCCGGGGGAAATTTGACTGGCAACTGGCCGCCAACCTCAAGGAGATTGTCCATGACAGACGCCACGGCGCTGGCGCAAAAGGCGGCGGCGGAAATCAAAACGCGCATCGCTCAATTGGACCCCCTGGGTCTGGACCTGTTGTTCCGGGAGGCGCGTTCCCACAATGCCTGGCAGGACAGACCGGTGGGAGACGACCAACTGCGCGCCCTGTACGAGGTGGTCAAGATGGGCCCCACCACCGTCAACTCCTCTCCGGCGCGCTTTCTCTTCCTGCGCACCCCGGAAGCCAAGGAGCGGCTCAAGCCCGCCCTCACTCCCGGCAACGTGGACAAGACCATGTCGGCGCCGGTGACCGCCATCATCGGCTACGACACGCGTTTTTTCGAACACCTGCCCAGGCTCTTCCCCCACAAGGACGTCAAGGGGAATTTCGCGGACAATCCCCAGCATGCGGAAAAGACCGCCTTTCGCAATGGGACCCTGCAAGGGGCCTACCTCATCATCGCCGCCCGGGCGTTGGGGCTGGACACCGGCGCCATGTCGGGGTTCGACAATGAAAAGGTGGACCAGGAGTTCTTTGCGGGGACGCCGGTGAAATCCAACTTCATCTGCAACCTGGGCTATGGGGATCCGGAGACCCTCATGGTTCGTCCCCCCCGCTTCGATTTCGAGGACGTGTGCGAGTTTCTATAAGCGTTTTTCCGGCGGACTTGCCAGAGAGGCCATAGCCGTGTTGTTCATCGTTCATTGTCTGGACCGCGCCGGCGCGCTTCCCGTCCGCATGGAGCACTACCAGGCGCACCGGGAATACCTGGCCACCCTGGACTCCCGGCCCGTGGAAATCGTGATGTCCGGACCGCTGGTCTCGGACGACGGGGAGACCATGATCGGCAGTTTTTTTCTGGTGGCGGCCACCGGCCGGGAGGCCGTGGAAGCGTTCAACCAGGCCGATCCGTTTCATCATGCCGGTATTTGGGAAAGCGTACGCATCCACGCCTTCAGCAAGCGGGTGGGCTAGGGTCCTGTTCGAAAAAGCAAATATATGCCTGAGGAAGCTGCCTCAGGCGGCTGCCCCGCCCGTCCCGAGCCTGCCGAAGAGGAAGGCGGCGGCCCGCACCCAACGACACCCATCCCCTGCCGCGGGATCTCTTGAATCAGCCTTGGATTGAACCTATGCCTGAAAAATTGTTACCGGTCACGATGGTGGGCAGTTACCCCCAACCCGATTGGCTGATCGACAAGGACATGCTTTCCAAGATGGTGCCCCGGGCGCTGGAAAAATCCCTCTGGCGGGTGCCGGAGCCATTACTGGAAGAAGCCCAGAATGACGCCACCTTGCTGGCGATCCGGGACCAGGAGCGCGCCGGGCTGGACATCCTCACCGACGGGGAAATCCGGCGGGAGAGCTATTTCAACCGCTTCGCCAACGCCCTGGAGGGCGTCGACCTGGAGCACCCTGGCGAGGCGCTCAATCGGGTGGGCAAGCCCTCCCTGGTGCCGCGGGTGACTTCCCCCATCCGCCGCGGCGCCCCCGTGGAGGTGAGCAGCCTGGAGTTCCTGCGCCAGCACACCGACAGGCAGGTCAAGATCACCATTCCCGGGCCCTTCACCATGTCCACCCTGGCCCAGGACGACTATTATGGCGGGGACAAGCTGGCCATCGCCATGGATTACGCGGTGGCGGTGAACGAGGAGATCCGGGCGCTCTTCGCCGCCGGGGCCGACGTGGTGCAGGTGGACGAGCCCTACATGCAGGCCCAGCCGGAACTGGCCCGGGAATATGGCATCGCCGCCCTCAACCGCGCCCTGGAGGGCGTGCAGGGCACCACCTGCGTGCACATCTGCTTCGGCTACCCCCAATTCGTGAAGGGGCGTCCCTCGGGCTATTCCTTCCTGCCGGAACTGGAAAACACCCCATGCCACCAGGTCTCCATCGAAACGGCGCAGTCCAAGCTCGATTGCGCGGTGCTGAAGGAGTTGCCCTCCAAGTCCTTCCTGGTGGGCGTGCTCGATCTCTCCGACCCGGCGGTGGAAAGCCCGGAGACCGTCGCCGCCCGCATTCGCCGCGCCCTGGAACACATCCCGCCGGAGCGGGTGATTGTCGCCCCGGACTGCGGCATGAAGTACCTGCCCCGCGAGGTGGCTTTCGGGAAACTCCGCGCCATGGCCGAAGGCGCCGCCATGGTGCGGAACGAGTTGGGGTGAGGCTGGCCCGCCCGCGGCAACCCCCACCGCAGGGCCCGCAAGACGCCGATTGCCATGAAAACCAGGGCCATCCGGAGCCCTGGTTTTTGGGTCAAAATCATCCCTCAAAATTCTTTTTCCGCACCCTGTTAAATCCAGCCAAAACCGCAAGACCAATGGCCGTTAATTTGGCGCCGGAAAAAGCACACCCATAAAATCTTTGGCCAGGCGGGAAAGATCCTTACGGCTGGCGCCAACCCGCGCGCGGGCGGCAATACTGTGCGTGACCGAGATCACCATCCGGGCGAGAGCCTGTGGGTCTGCCTCCTGGGACAATTGCCCCTTGTCCTGAGCGGCCAGGAAATGATCGGCGATAAGCCGGTCCATTTCGGCAAACATCCCGGACAGTTTTTTACCAATCTGTTGGTCTTTTTCCGCATACTGCACGGCAACGCTTACGATCAGGCAGCCCCTTGGTTTCCCCCTTAAGGTGGCGGCGCGGATAGTCGCCTCGAAAAAAGCCGCAACGGATTTCAAAATGTCCAGCCCGCCATCGAACGCCTTGACAGGCTGGCAGCCAAGTGTCGCCGTATAACGGTCAATCACCTCCATGAACAGACCATGCTTGCTGCCGAATGCCGCATACAGGCTCGGTCGATTAATGCCCATGCTTTCGGTGAGATCATTCAGCGAAGCACCGTTGTAACCCTTCGCCCAAAAGGTGGTGACGGCGCGATCCAGAACGTGGTCACGGTCAAATTCCCGCGGACGGCCAGGAGGCCGGGAAGATTTCTTTTTCATACTGATCGGTAAAAAACTATTGACGGGGAACCGTTGCCTATATTATTGTACCAATTGGTTCTAAAATCAAGCTGTATCCGGCCGATGACGAATTTCCGGTTCCAGAGCAGCTTGCGCCCTCTCGAAAACTGAAAAGATAGGAGGAATTGGCTATGGTCAACATCAAAAATCTCGTCATGGCGGGGCTGGCCGCGTTATTGCTCCAGGGTTCCATTTTTGCCGCGGCAGCGCTGGCGGCGGAAATTACGGTGAAAGTGGCCGAGGGCGTCTATAGCTTTCGCCCTGGAGACGGGTATATCTCAATGTTCGTGGTGACCTCCGGCGGTGTTGTCGCCATTGAGCCGGTACACACCTCACACGCCAAAGGCCTGCTCAAAGCGATTCGCTCCGTCACTCAACAACCGGTGCGCTATTTGCTCCACACCCACAATCACTGGGACCATAGCGGTGGCGGTCAGGTATTCCGGGATGCCGGCGCTAAAATCCTGGCCCACAAGGAAGCCTATGACTGGATGAAGGCCAATCCCCACCGCGACATGGCGCTCCCCGATGAAGGCTGGAACGGCAAGCGCAAAGATATCACGCTCGGCGGCACAACCATAGAAATGCACTATATCGGCATGAGCCATGGACTCGGCATGACCGTTTTCCGGGTTGCACAACAGAAAGTGATCTATATCGCCGACGTGGTCACACCCGATCGCGTCGCGTTCGCCATGGTCCCTGATTTCAATATTAAAGAATGGGTGCGCGCACTTTCCGAGATCGAGAAGATGGATTTTAACAAGGCCATTTTCTCGCATTCCGGAAACAAGGCCCCTTTCGGCAGCAAAGCCGATGTCATCAAAAACAGGGAATTCATTCAAGATCTGCAAGGAGCCATTGCCGCCGAATTCAAAAAGGGCACTAACTTTCTAAAAATTCCTCAGGTGGTGAAACTGCCCAAGTATAAAAAATGGGCCATGTACCAAGAATGGCTGCCGATGAACGTCTGGCGGGTGATGCTGGACATGTACATGGGTCCTTTCCCCTGGCGCCCCGCGCTCGCTTTCGAGAAGTAAGGGTTGGATCCCTTGCTTTCTGCCCGATCCGGGCCAGTTCCCCGTAATGTGCTTCCAGGCCGTCATGGAAAAAAGTCTTGATGGCCTGGTCCACTAAAACGTGAGGTTCCCCCATTCTCCCGGGAAGCAGCACCTCGCAGCTGACATACTGGGTTTTGACGTAAATCATCGGCAGCCGGGCCGCAAAAATGAAACCTGTCCTATCACCAGGAGCCTTTCCATGCCCAGCAACGCCCCCAAAGACAACCGCCCCCCAGTGGCAATTGGACATGTGAGCCTTCGCGTAAGCGAAGTTGCGGAATCCACCGATTTCCTCGTCAAACTGGGACTTCGCTCAATTCATCAATCCGGGAAATTTGCCGTTTTGGAGCTGCGGGGGGGCACCCATTTGGTGTTGAGACCCACAGAAGAAAACATCGCACCAGGCACCCCATCGCCTTTTGATCTCATGGTAGACGATGTGGAAGCCGCCCGTAAAAAATATGGCGCCGCGGGGATGGAACCCTCGGCGATCGAAAAAGGAAAAATCCATCAATGGTTTACCCTCATCGACCCCAGCGGGTATGAAATAACTGTGACCTCTTCGCACGTGGGAGGAAGAGTGGTTTAAAACGGCGCCCGGCAAAAGACTAAGATTGTGAGCATCGGCGCGGGAACGCCGGCGACTCGCTCCATGAGGCGCGCCGTTAAAATTTTGATGCGGGTGCCTTCCCCGCCGCATGTGGCGGGGTTATTCATCGAACAGCTCGGGATCCTGGGCTGACGGCCTATTCGCTGAAGGGCCTGCCGCCGTCCTTGCCGGCGGAGTTCACAAACTCAAATTTGAAAGGAACCTCCTATGTCCCCTCAAAAATCGGCCTTTCAGGTTGTCGCCATTCCCGGCAGTGTGAGACCGGGAAATTTTACCGGGAAGGCGCTGGCCGTCTTGGCGGACGAACTACGCCGGAACCCGGGAATCGATCTTGAAACGATCGATACGGCTGGGATCGACTTTCCCCTTCCAGGAAGGCCGAATGGTTCCCCGGCTGTGAAGCGGTTTCAGGAAACCGTGTCATCCGCGGACGGCATCATTCTGGCGACCCCGGAATACCACGGAAGCTTCAGCAGCGTCATGAAGTTGGTGATCGAGAACATGGGATTCCCGTCCGGTTTGTCGGGCAAACCGGTGGTCTTGCTGGGAGTAGCGGCGGGAAGGATCGGGGCCATTAAAGCCCTGGAGCACCTTCGCAGCGTTTGTTCTCACGTGGGCGCGATTGTGCTGCCAGGGCCGATTTCCATTGCCGGCGTTCAGCAGGTATTCGACGACCAGGGCAATTGCCTGGACCAGGGGGTGGAAAAGGAAATTCGCAGCCTCGCCGGCAAACTTGTGGATTACCTTCGCCAGGCCCATTGCCCCGAAGTTCCATTGGAAGAAATGGTTCGACAGGGCGCCTCTGTGCGATGGGCCCCTCCCCCTCGGTAACAGGGTCCCTGTAACGCGTGACGCGCCTTTCGTGGATGGGCCGCCCGCGGGTCTGGGGCGTGCGCCCGCCGCGTAGCGGGGCGGGGACTCCAACACCGGGAATTGATAACCTGGGGAATCAAAGACCGGGAAAAACCGGGCCAAGGCTGGAAAAATCCAAAGCGCCGATCCGCCTTGGGTGTGATGACGCGTCCCCGGAGGGTTTCTACCCATCCGGGCAACACTTTTTGTATTTTCTGCCGCTGCCACAGGGGCAGGGATCGTTGCGGCCCGTGATTTTCCAAATGTCGTCAAGCCCCTGCCTGTTCTCCTTCCAGGAGCGCGCCTGTTCCCGCCGCTCCAGTTTTTCCTGATCGCACAGATAGTTGGATGAAAAACTATACCACCGGGAAAACTCCTCGATCGTGTCGGTGAAGTAGCCCAAATCCGGGTCGCCGGGAAGTTCGCCCCGCCCTTGCGCTGGGGGAGGGCGGGAGCAGCGAGAAAAGTGCCCGGGGGGGGAGATGGATTGGGGGGGCGATTTTGAGAAGGTTGGAGTTCGGCGCCGGCCTCGGCCTTAACCTACCGGATCGGGAGCGTGGGTGTGCACCTCCTGCATGGCCAGGGTGCCCAGCAGGGTGCTCAGATTGCGCTTGTGTCCCGAATCCTGCCGGGGGTTGAATTCCAACCCCACCGTTTCCCGCAGGAACGCCCGTGGAATCATGGTTTCCAGGGCGATGTGGAAACGTTCCCCCACCTGAATCACGCCTTCCATGATTTTCCGGTTCATCTTGAACAGATCGGCCACGATTTCCGGCCGGGCCTTGATGCGGCACCCCTCGGCGGAAAGATCCATGATCGGAAAATCCAGGCCAAAGGAGGGCAACAGCAATTGCAGATTGGAGAATCGCCGGGTGTTGAAACGGTCTTTGGAGCGCTTTACGGGAAGGGCATGGCCTGAAGGTGTCTGGCAAATGAACCCCTCGCTCCCGTTCTTCAGGTTGACGTGGTGCGCCGTTACGAACATGCGCACCTCGAAGTTCTTTGCCCAGGGAACCTTGATGCGGGCGCAATCCCCTTTTTCGATGGATTCCTCCAGGCCGGAGGGCTTGCCCACCAGCACCACCTGATCCCGCAGGGCCAGCCGGGTGTTGAATCGCAGCATTACCCGTTCCATTTCCATCCGCACCACGGTCTGCTCATCGCTGATCCGCCGCAGCACCGGAATCACGAGAGGGCCTTCCTTCCCGGTTCCTGCCTTCCTTCTTCCAAATCCGAACATCCTTGCAACCTCCTTAACAAATCTCAATTGAAATCGTGATGCAGTCTTCCTGCCAGAACCAGGCGCGTTCCACATTCCCGGCGATTTTCCAGTCTCTTCTAAACTATTCGGATCGTAGCGGGAAAACTTAAAATAAAAACCGCCTTTTGTTTCAAAAATATTCCCACTCGGCATTCAACGTTTTCGGAGGCACCGGGCCCGGTTCGATTAATTCTTGCCAGACCCCCTGTTCCCGTGCCTTTCCGCGATGATTGGTGTGGAGAAATCCGGGAAAATCACGCCGGTCATCGGTTTTTCTTTGATTCCATCCGCATGTTTCATTATAAATGGATTTTCGCGTACCGGACTTCTGCTGGGGTGGTATGCCCTGGGTTGGTATAAGGCTCGGCGGTGATATTTTCCTTGGGTTGGGTGGGTTTTCAGTGGGAAAATTTCCCTGGATATTCCGGATCGCATAGCAGGATGCGGTATTTGAAAGGTTTTCCTTACCCTGAGCGGCCTTTCCCTTCTTCCTCCGGTCTTCCTCCGGTTCGGGTATCCAAATCGCATTGGGTTCCACGATTTCCGCGGCGCATTGACCATACGGTGGAAGGTTTCGATGGGTGGTTCCTGTCAGGATGGTGAAACGGTCAATCGGGAAATCGACGATTCCATATCAATTCGGAGATCATCATGGATCAAAAATTCATCGACTTGCACGACGAGTACACGCACGCGCCCCTCACCCGGCAGGTTTTTCTCAAACGGCTGGCCATGCTCGCCGGGGGAGTGGTGGCCGCCGAGCTGCTGCTGCCGCTGCTGGAAGTCGATTATGCCGCCGCGCAGATGGTGTCGCCCACAGACGGCCGCTTGACCACCGGAACCGTCGGCTACCGGGGAGTCCACGGAAAAATCAGCGCCTACCTGGCGCGCCCCAAGGGTGGCGGGAGGGTGGCGGCGGTGGTGGTGATTCACGAGAATCGCGGCCTCAACCCCCACATCGAGGACGTGGCCCGCAGGCTGGCCCTGGCCGGTTTCCTGGCCATCGCTCCGGACGCGCTGTCGCCAATCGGGGGCACGCCCGCCGACCGGGACGAAGCCCGCGGCATGATCTATTCCTTGGACCGTGAGGAAACCCTGCAAAACTACCTGGCGGCGGTCCGGTTCGCCAAATCCCACCGCTTTTCCACCGGCAGGGTTGGCTGCGTGGGGTTTTGCTGGGGAGGTGGGATGTCCAACCAACTGGCCGTGCATTCCCGGGAGTTGAACGCGGCCGTGGCGTTCTATGGCCGCACCCCCCGGGCCTCGCAGGTTCCGAACATCAAGGCGCCGCTGCTGCTCCATTATGCGGGGCTGGACAGGAGGATCAACGCCGGGGTGCCGGCCTATGAGGCGGCCTTGAAGAAGGCCGGGGTGCGCTACCGCCTGCACACCTACGCCGGGGTCAACCATGCCTTCCACAACGACACCGCGGCATCCCGTTACGACAAAAAGGCCGCCCGGCTGGCCTGGAAGCGCACCATCGCGTTTTTCTCGGAGGCGCTTTCGAAATAACAACCGTGCGGGTGCCGCCCTGGCCAAGGCGGAACGGCGGTCATGATGGCAGGGAACCCTGGCCGCCACCCGCCACGGGCTACGGACGTGGCAGCCGGCCCCATCCGAACAGGCGCGCGGCGTTGCGGAAGGCGATCTTCCCGGCCGCGTCCCCGGGGAGCAGGGCCAGCCAGCGCCGGTGCATTTGGATCAAGGCCCCGTATTCCTCCCAACGGTGGTTGGCGTAGGTGTCCGTACCGATCATGAACCGTTCCGGGTAGGCCAGCAGCAGGGCGCGCCAGGCCGGATTCAACCCGCCTTTGGCCATGATCTCCTCTCCCCGGAAGGACAACTCCGCCCATAACTTGGGATACCGCTTCATCATGCGCCGTATTTCAGAAACCGGGGTGACCATTCCGGTGTGCGCCCAGAGAATCTTCAACTCCGGCTGAAGGCCGAACAACACGGCCACCGGGTTCGCGCCGGCATGCACGTGCAGGAAAATGTCCCTTTCCACCGCCATTTTGGCGACCCTTCGCAGCACAGTGGTTTTGGCGTCCTCCGGGTCGAAGAGATGAAATTCCCCGATGCCGCGGTAGATTCCCTCCCCCCGGCGTTCCGCCAGCCGCCCCGCCAGATACCCTGGGGTTTTGGGGTCCAGGTGCCAGTTTCCCGATCCGATCGTTCCCCGGTAGGGGCGCAGGATGGGCACGAAGCGTTTTGGGTCCAGCCGGTGGAGGGTCAGGCTGCCGTCGTCCGGCGTACTGGAAACCAGCGCCCTGAGCACGCCGTTGCGGGACAGCAGGGCGATGACTTCCCGGGGGCTGACCACATCGCTGGCTTCCCGGCTGTAATGCAGGTGCGTATCGAAAATGGGCAGGGCAGGCTCCGCCCCCGTGACCGGTGCGGGCGCAAGCAGAGCCTGAAGAGTGGCGGCCAGCAAGAGAAGGCGGAAGCGGACGGGAGAAATCCAACCGGAAATCACGATCATCGTACGAGAGGAAAACATGGCTCGGGAAACCGGCGGCCAACGATGCTGGAGCGGGAGGCTTCCGTTGCCGCCGGAGCGGAAACGTAGGCGATGCTATTTGCGGGGCATGGTGGTCAGATTCACCCGTTTTTCGGCGAACAGCACCTTGCGTTGCTTGACGGTGACCCCGCGACGGTTCATCTTGGCGATCACGCTGAGGGATTCATTCAAAGCCACCATCCCGCCACCGAGGTTCTGGCCATAATCGACCGGCAATGGCTTGGTGCTGGCGAAAACGATCAGCATCTCCGCGCCGAAGGGGGGTTCGATGACGAAGTCGAAACCGGCGGTTTCATTGGGAATCTGATAGAGCCGATTCCCCCGGATTTTGGTGTTTTTGTCGAACTCGTTGGGGAAAATCACGATCTTCTGTCCGCTGGCGGTTAAATACACCAGCTTGACGTAGCAATCCCTGTCGGCCTTGAGGTTGACGTAGAGTTTGTCTCCCTCGCGATAGACGCCCCCGTTGCCCTTGTCGATCCACAAATCCAGTTTGAAATCGTTGTTTTTGCCAACGGGGCCCATGCTGTTGGCGGCGGCGGCGATCTTTTGGGAATTGTCCATGGTCAGCGGCATGCCGGGGGGCCGGGCCATTTTCACCGACCCGGAGGCCAGGTCCGTATTGGAAATGTCCATCAAGGTGGCCCGCACCCGAACTTCCCTTTCGCCCTCCCGGTAGTATTTTCCGAAGAGCACGGTGCGGACGCCCGTCGCCTGCGCCAGCGCCACCGGGGAATCGGATTTCACCCCGGCTCCGACTTGCTGCCCCTTGCGGCTCTTGGGACGCTTGACATCAAAGCGGGGACTATTTGTCAGCGCGGTGCTGAGCGCGTCCCTGAAGTGTTCGATGAACGGGCCCGCCTGGCCGGTATTTTCGAAGGTGAAATTTTCCATCACCAGGGTCAGCTTCCCCGAGCGGACCCCGCTTTCCAGTTTGGCCACCAGATCGGCCGCTTTTTCCTCAATGGTTCCTTCGGCCACGGTGACCAGGAAATCCACTTGCAAACCGGCGAAGGCTTCCCTCGTGGAGCGGGAAATATTATCCGGCAAATTTCCCCTGGCCACGCGGGCGGTGAAGTGGAACTCTCCTTTTTGATTGATGACGCCCATGGTCAAAGAAGCTTCGCCCTTGCTGTTGGTGTTGCGCAACGGCCCTGCCCGCCGGTTCCCCGACATGAAAATAATCGGTATGCCGGCGATCGGCACGGGGGCGCCGGCCCCGGTATAGGTGGCCACCACGGTCAGCCGGGCGGGGGGCGCTCCCGGTTCAAGTTTGAAGTGGGTCTTTTTCCCGGTCAGGGTGATGCCCGTATTCATCCGGGTTTCCGCCATTTTCAGAGCGGGCAGGGTGGGCGCCTTTGGTTTGGGCCGGTTGATCACTTCCTGCCTGGGGTCCGCCGCCTTGGCGGTCCGCAAGCTTTTTTCCGCCGAAACCAGATTCGCCACAGCACCGATCAACCGCCCGAATTTCTCGTTGAGCAGGGCGGAATTATAATAATTTTGGGCTTCCATCAACGCGGCATCCCGTTTTTCCTGGATGGCGTTCAATCTCCTTTTATCTCTGCCAGCCTTCCATCTCTTGACATTTTCCAGTTCGGATCGGGGCACGGCGGCCAGCAGGGTGGCCAGGTAGATTCGGCCCACCACCCGGTTGCCGGACATCCTCTGGTAGCGCTCGCCGCACCATTCCCGCGCCTTGATCCGGCTCACGAAAGCGTTGGCCTGGGCCTTGGAGCGGCTTTTCCCGCTGACGGTGGCGTCCGTCACCTGAGAGGAAAGGCCATAGGAAACCTTCATGATTTCATTCAAGGTGGACACTTCGATGCCGGTGTATTTGACGAATTGCTCGGTGACGTCAACCATCGCCGCGTCCCGGGAGCCTCTTTCCGTGGCGAATTTTTCCGATTTCCCCACGAAATAGAGGAATTTCGCATCCGCCTGGGGGGGATTGTTGATCCACTTCTTCCCCTTGCATTCGTTGATGATCAACCGCTCCGAAACGGTGTCGGTTGTTGGGCGGGGTTTCTGGGGCTTGGCGCCGCAGGACGTGATGAACGCCGCGGACAAGATGAACAACACACTCGCGATTGCTTTCTTTGTCACACGCCTTCTTTCGATGGGTTCATTGAACTGTTTCATCACGTCCTCGAATCAAGCCTCAATTGTTTGAAATTGCGGGTTAATTGGTGGGAACCAACCCTTGCTGGGCCATTTTCTTCCAGAAACCGGCCGCGTCGTTGGCCTGCTTCTTGGCTTGGTCGGTCATGGCCTTGCGGGCGTCCGCCTGCGCTTTTTTGACGTTGTCGTTGGCGGTTTTCTTGAAGGAGTTGTTGATTTCCGAAATCGGAATCAAGGTCTTCACGAACACCTTGTAACCCCGCTTGCCGGTGGCGTCGCGTTCACGCTCCATGTACCAGCGGCTGGCCTTGAGGCGCCGGGCCACGTTGGCGGAGAGCTGGCGTTGGAAGGAGCGGGTGGCTTGGGTGGGGTCCACCGTCTGGCTGGAAAGCCCAAAAGAGGTTCTGGCCTGCTCGAATTTGCTTTCGGCGGCCGTGCCCAGATACTTCACCACGCTCTCCGCGGCGTTCCGCATGGCGGCGTCCCTCCCACCCTGCTCGGTGGCCTGCAGGGTGGAAATGCCTATGAACACCATCCGGTCGCCTTCCTTCTCCGGCTCCACCATGGTCCATTCGGGACGTTGCGGGGCACTGGGAGGAGGTGGCGGGGGCGGTTTCGAGCAGGCGCCGATGATCGCGGCCAACATGGAGACTGCGACAAGAAAACCAATGAATTTTTTCATGACTGTCCTTCCTCCTTGAGTGAAGGGATATACATGGGGCGGGCCCCACGGGAAATCCGACTGAGATATTTCGCGGAAAACTCAAATCGGAATGTTTGAAACTCTTTTTTACGGGTCCATTCCCCCCGCCGCAAGCGGCGGGGCCGGTCCTTTACTAATTTCCAAAGCTCTTGAAAAGATCTTCCCCTTTTCGAATTTGGTCCATCATCGGCGTCGACTTTTCGCCTGGGGCCAGTTTGGGAGCCGTGAGCCATCCGTTTTTTTCAATATTGTCCCATACGCTGAGGGCCTTTTTCATTTGATCGGCGGCCGGGTCCAGGGCTGGCGGCGCGTTGTCGGCGGGCGCATCGGATTCCACCAAAGAAACGAACATGTACCCGCGGCCATCCTTTGGGATTACAGTTACCACCATGGGGGCGTATCCCCGTTTTTTGAGCGTGAAGCTGTAAGCTTTTTGGGGCACGATTTGGAAAACATGAGGCGTCACCCCCTGTCCAATCCGCACCCCATGGAAATAAATGGCGGCGCCTTTGGGGTGGGAGTTCAATCCCACGGTCACCGGAGGCGGACGGCGTTTCTTGGGAGCTGGCGGGGGGCGGTCCGGTTTTTTGACCGTGGTGGCGGTGTTCGAACTCGCCGAGGTGTCCGTTTTCGTCGTGGTGCTTGTACCCGGGCTATTATTGGCGCGAAATTTCACTGAAATCGATTCCAGGATTTTGCTTTTGGAGCGGATTTCGGTCAACTGCTTGCCATAATTGCCCTGGCTGGACCCCGCGAAATGCAATCCCACCACCTCGAAGGTTTCATCGGAGAACACAGGCGATCCCGAACTGCCGCCCAGGGTGTCGCAGGTGTGGATGAAATTCACGCCACTGAGCGCATTCACCCAGCAATCCTTGCGCGAAAGCGTCTTGGGCGCGCCCTCCGGATGATGGATGATGAACACGGCATCCTGTACATGGGGCCTGGTGCGGGCCAGCCGGATCGTGCCGTAGAGCTTGCTTGGGTTCCCGAACACCCGGACAATTGAAAAGTCCAATTCTTTACTGGTCTGCACCGGCTTGTTGTCGACCTTGTAGGTGCGCACCATGGCGGTGTTCTCGGCGTCCAGGTAACCCATCTCGATTTTGGCCGAAACCACGGTCAATTTGGTCGACCCCGGAATGCAATGATTGTTGGTGAGAATATATTTTTCGGAGATGATCGACGCGGTGCAAAGCGCGACGCCGGTGCGCCCACTGCTGTTTTTAACCTTGACTTTCAATCTGCCGATGGGTCTCCCGATTCGCCGGTAGCGGCTTCCCTCGCGGAAACTGAGGATCGACTCGAAGTCGTTGGAGGCCTGCATGGACTCCAGCTTGATCTGGGCCGATTTGGTTTTTCGCGTGTTGACATGGTCGAACTCGGTGCCGGGTAAAATTCGAACTTGCGCCAGGGCCGATGAGGCCAGAAATAACAGGCCGGTCACAACGCAGGTCAACATAAAAACCGCAGAACGGACGCTCATGGTTCCGGCTCCTCCAAAAGGGTTCCTCAGGTGATCTATTGGGATATCATTTCAAGGCGTTCATGATACACCATTCAAAAATCGATGTCATGCCTCCAAAATCGATATCGAGTCCGGGACGCCTTAAAATAACCTTCCGCTTCCCCTGGATGGGGAACAGAAACGAATCAATCCTTGACTTTGGATTCGACCCTCCCCTTTTGGTTCAATTTTTTTTCGGATTCGATCCTTCCCTTTAAATAGAATCAATATTTTTTAGTTTCATGACCAAAAAAAACGCGGGCGTCAAGCAATTTTTGGCGAGAAACGGCAGGGGGTTGCCGGGCCGGGCGGCGAGGATGCCGTGGCGCTCCACCGATTCGATTTTTTATATCCGGGCCCAGGCTTCGCCGCTGGCGGCGGAAAAGAAGCCGGTGTATTGAACCCTCTCCGCCCGCTGCGAGGCCGTTCATATTTTTCAAGGGCGCCTTCCCCGCCGCGATTAAAATGATGCGTTTTGCCGCCGTGCCGCTTTTGGCGAAATCGTGCATTGGCCGCGACAGGTGGCGGCGCACTCCAGCCCGATGCGGCGAAACACGATGGGAGCGGGCTTGGGGATCGAACGGATCGGCCGAAAGGAAACCGGCCCGCGCATTTCTTCCACGGCTTCGGTTCCCTGGCGGGGCGTCCACAAAGTCAGCCGGTGAAGCGGGGTGAAGCCTCAACTCCCGGCCTGCGGCCCGGCGCTCGGAGCCTCAACTTCCGGCCTGCGGCCCGGCGCTCGGAGCCTCAACTTCCGGCCTGCGGCCTCCCTCCCTCTCCACCGGGGGTTAAGACGAGAAAAGTGTAGTATTTACAACGATATAGCAAATTAAGTCACCCCCTTCACCATACGCTGTTTGAAAACGCCGTGGAGCAG
>JACZSY010000052.1 GCA_022573975.1 SAR324 cluster bacterium
GCGGCGTCTAGGCTGTGTCTGAAAAGTGGAGGTTGTGTGCCTCTGGCGGCCAAGGGGTTTCACCCCTTGGAACCCTGACCAACTTTAAAAAGTTGGATCAAACTTCTTGGTAAAATATTGATTGCATAGGTATTAATCAAACCGCCCGTTAAAAGTTTGGTGCAGTTTTTCAAAACTGCCCCCCGGAGGGTAGGGGTTTGGGGACAACGTCCCCATTTTTTAGGGTTTTCAGACACAGGCTAATCGGTTCCCATCGCCTCCAGGGCCATTTTTTTTGCCGCCTCGCAGAGCCGCCGGGTGGTTTCCTCGCCTTCCTTGGATTCGGCGTAAATTCGCACCTTCGGCTCGGTGCCCGAGGGGCGCATCATCACCCAGGCGTCGCCCTCCAGGGAGAACTTGAAGCCATCCTCGGTATTGACCCCGGTGATGATCCTCCTGCCATCCCGGGTGATCAGCGCGCTCCCTGGCTCGACGGCCGACAGTTTTTGCAGCCGTTGTTTGGCCTCGGCCGCGGGCATGTCGATCATAAAGGTTTCCTGGCGATAGTGGTAGCGCCCAACCTCCCGTTCCACGCCGTCGACAATTTCCGATAGGGGCTTGCCGTAATGGAGCACCATCCTCAGGGCCAGCAGGCCGGCCAGCACGCCGTCCTTGTCCAGCGTGTGGCCCTGAATGGTCATCCCGTCGCTCTCCTCGTAGGCCAGCAGGGCATCGCCTTTCTTGAGGAAAGGGCGGAAGTTCTTGAATCCGGTCGCGGTGAGATGCACCTCGCAGCCGCGCGCCCGCGCGAAATCCGGCCCCAGGTGACTGGTGGCATGGGTGGTGACCAGGGCGCCCCGCAGGCCGATGTCCAGCAGATAGGCCATCACCGCGGCGGCATAGCGGTTCATCTTGCACGCGCCCCCCTCGTCTCCCACCAACCCCCGGTCGCCGTCCGGATCGTTGCGGATGGCCACCTTGAACGGCGCATCGGAATCCCCCAAGGCCCCGATGGCCTCGGACAGGGTGTTTGCGTTGGGCTCGGTGACCTGCCCGCCGAAGTAGGGGTCCGTCTCGGTGTGAAGCACCCGCATCGCCCTTTCGCCAATGCGCGCCAGCAGGCGCTGGTAGACCGGCACCGCCGCGCCCCAGACCGGGTCGGTGACGAAGAACACCTGCCGCCCGGGGGGCGGATTTTTCAGCGTCTCCACCAGCTCCGCCAGCCGGATCACGGGATGATCGTTGAGCGTGTCCAGATAGGCGTCGTGCAGGTCCACCCGCTCGAGGGTCGTGTCCGCCTTGGCGATGGCCGCCTCCAGGGTCTCGCGGCCGGGCCAAGCTTCGGGCGGGGTGCGCTCCAGCAGCTCGTTGGCCCGCATCGCGAGGGGGCCGGTCAATTCCTCGCCCGCCAGGCCGCCGTCGGCGGGGGCGAACTTGATCCCGCCATAACGCAACGGGTTGTGGCTGGGGGTGAAGTTGAGCGATCCGGCCCAGCCCCGCTCCGGCACCAGCAGGGAAAGTTCGGGCGAGGTGATCCGACCGGCATAGCGCACCCGGTATCCGGCCTGTTGCAGCAGGTGCCCTGCGTACAAGGTGAATTCCGGGTTGAAAAGCCGGTTGTCGTGACCCAGCACGAACCCGCGGGATTGCACATCCTCCAACCTGGCCGCGCCGAAATGCCCGCTCCGCTCCCCCGGCGTCATGCCCGCGATATTTTCCACCAGGGCGGTGACGATGGCGTGGACATGAAGCAGGGTCAGCCCCGCGCCGATTTCTCCCCGATGGCCGCCCGTGCCGAACACCACCGGCGTTACGGCACCGCCCGCTCCGCCTGCTCCGGCGGCGCCGGATTTGCCCGCCCGCGTTCCTGGATGGGCGAACACTTTTTCGCGCAGCAGGGCCTCCGCCGCGCCACCCAACGCGGCCGTGACCTCCGGGGGAAGCTCCCCCCGCCGGGGCACCAGCCATTCGATCACGGTGAAGGGGTCGTCGCGGCCGAGGGCGTCGTCCAGCACCTCGCCGGGCAGGCCGGCCTTGCCGCCTTCGATTTTCAGGGTTTCAATGGGGTTCATGGGTCGGGGCAATGGAAATTATTTTTGAGGCCAGGAAGCCGGAACACGGCCATCAAGGCGGGATGGGCGGCAACTCCGGCTCAGTTGGGAGCGGCCCGTTCGAAGTCGATCTTTTCCTTCAGGGGCAGGCCCATCAGGTGACGGCGGAGTGTGTCCAGGCCCATTTCCACCGCTCCCAGCCGCACCCAGTCCCGGTTGCCCAACAGGCGGCTGCGGCGTGACACCGTCGCGTCTTCGGTGGCGATGCCGATGCAGATATTGCCGTCGAGGTTGCCCCCGGTGGGATTGGCCGTGGGATTGGCTGTGGGATTGGCTGTGGGATTGGCTGTGGGATTGGCGCCGCCCGGCGCGCCGTGCCCGCCATCCGTCAGATCCACCAGCACCGCCAGCCCGTGGGTGGCCCCGTACTGGGTGCGCACGGTCTGGGCGGCGGTCTCCGCGGTTTCGTTGGTCAGCTGGCCCTCTCCGCCCGGCGGGCGTTCGCCGGTGTAGAGAATGTCCATCAGTTCCTCCATCCTCGGCATCACCGCCCCGCGCACCATCACATCGCCGGACTCGGGCAGGGCGATGATTCGCGCGGCCACCAGCCCGCCGCTGAAATTCTCCACCACGGCCAGGGTTCCGCCGCGCCCGGCCAACTGGGACACCACCACGCCCTCCAGGGTTTCATCGTCCTCGGCCATGATGAAATTTCCCAGGCGGTTGCGCACTTCCTCGATCACCGGAGCCAGTTTGGCGGCGATTTCCTCCTCGGTGGCGCCGCGCATGGTGAGCTTGGTTTCCAGTTGGGGATAATGGGCGCGGAAGCCCAGCTTGAGGCTGCCGTCGGGCACCATATCCTCCAGCCCCTGCAACAGCGAATCCACGTGGGACTCGCCCAGCCCGAAGGAATGGAAGCGCTTGAGGCGGATCACCCCCTGCCCGCCCCCGCTTTTTTCCAGCAGACGGGGGATGATCTCTTGCTCCAGCATGCGGCGCAGTTCGCGCGGCACCCCTGGGGTGAAGTAGAAGCGCGCCTGGCCGATGGTCACCGCGAAGCCGCAGGCGGTGCCCACCGGGTTGTCGATCATCTCGGCCCCCACCGGCAGCATGGCCTGCTTGATGTTGTTTTCCGGCATGGTGCGCCCCCGCCCCTCGAAAAAATCGCGCATATGGGCCAGCCAGCCCTCGTGCAGTTCGAGTCCGACGCCCGCCGCCTCGGCCGCCACTTGCTGGGAGAGGTCGTCCACCGTGGGTCCCAGCCCCCCGTTGACGATCACCACGCCGGCCCGCTCTCCGGCCTGCCGGAAGGCCTCCAGCAGGTCCGCCCGGTCGTCGCCCACGGTGACTCCCCACCGCACCGGGAAGCCGTAATCCTCCAGCTTCTGGGCCATGTAGGAAAAATTGGAATTGACGATCTTGCCGGTGAGCACCTCGTCACCGGTGCAGATCACTTCGATGTGCATGATGGCTTCCGCCTGTTTATCAAATGATGAACCCATATGGTCCGGGACAGGGAAAAGGAACCGCCCCCCGGTTTCCGCTCATTCCAGCGGCAGCGTGATGGTGTGTCCGGTTTCCAGCGACCGTCCGGCGGCTTCCACGAATTCCATGTAATCCACGCCGTGCTGGAAATCCGGGAAGACCGGCGCGCCCTCCCGGATGGCCGCGGCGAAATCGGCCTCCACCCGCCATTCGCCGCGCTCGGCCGCGGGAATCTCCACCACGGGCAGGGCTTCCTTCTCCGTCACCCGGCCCACCCGCAGGTCCGTGCGGGGCTCCACGGAAGCCATGCGCACGGTGTGGCTGCCCAACTGATAGATCAGGGCGCCCCGGGCGCCATAGATTTCGATGGCGTCCTCCGGAGCCCGGGCGGCGACGGAGGAAAAAGTATAGACGTAGTGGGCGCCGTTTTCCAGTTCGCCCGAGACCGCGAGGGATTCGGGAATGCGCACCGTTCGCGGTTCGCCGCCGTCGGGGCCGGGCCGCTGGCTGGTGAAGATGCGTCCGGTGGCGCAGACGGTGCGGGCCTTGCCCACCCAACGGTGCAGAATCTCGGCGAACATGCCCAGGGTCAGCACGTTGTAGCCCGACACCTCCCGGTCCATGCGCCAGTGAAAGGGCGCCTCGGGACTCAGCGCCGCCTCGGCCAGCTGGTGCAGCCGCACCAGCCGCAACCCGCCCAGTTCTCCCGCGTCCAGCAGGCGCTTCACGAAGGCTTGGCCCGGGAAGACGTGAGGCGCCGGGCAGAGCATGGTCACCTGCCCCGGATGGGCGCGGGCGGCGGCCAACATGCCGCGCGCTCCGGCCAGATCGCGGCTCATGCGGGCCTGGCAGAACGGCGGACTCAAAAAGCGTATGCTTGCCGGCCTCCAGGGCGTCCACCGTAAAATCGTAGTGCGGGTGCGGCATGCTGTCAAAAAACACGGTGCCGATCAGCACCGTGTCGATGTCGTCGCGTCCGATCACCGCTTCGGGCGTATCGGCCACGTGGGGAATGTTCCATTCGGCCGCGACCGCCTCGGCCGTTTCCCGCCGCCGGTTGCACACCGCCACCACCTCGACGTCCTCCAGTTCCGCGAAGCCGGGCAGGTGGCGGCGCTTGACGATGGAGCCGGCCCCCACGATGCCGATCCGGATCGGTTTTGTTGCCATCTATTTTCGTCCTTGATTGGCGGGTGCGTTCCCGCTTGTTCTGTTTTTCCCGCTGGCTCTGTCTTTCCTGAACTCTCTGTCTTTCCTGAACTCTCTGTCTTTCCCGAGCGCCCCGATGGTGCCAGGATGGATTTCTTTTTGCTCCACCCTGGAGCCCAACCATGTTCCGCACCCGCCTGATGCAATGGATCACGGACCGCTACCCCACCAGGGGCATGCACGGTTCCCGCTTGCGATTGCCGCTCTACCGCCTGCTGCTGGGGCTGGTGCGGCCCCAGGGCAGCATTACTCTACGCACCAGGGACTACCGGATCAACTTTTCGCCGGCCGTGAAGGATCTTGCCCACGGGATCGCCCTGCACCGGCCCTGGGAACCTTTCTGCAGCCAGGTGTTCGCTTCCCTGCTGAGGCCGGGGATGCGGGTGTACGATATCGGCGCGAACATCGGGCATTATACCCTCATCGCCGCGCGGGCGGTGGGCGCCGGGGGGCGGGTGGATGCCTTCGAACCGTTCCCCGCCCATTGCGCCGATCTGGCCGCCAATGCCGCCCTCAACGGCCTGGAAAATGTGATCGTCCACCAGTTGGCCTGCGGCGAGGACACCGGCGGGGGGGTGCTGCATACCGATGCCGCCAATCCAGGGGGCCATTCCTTTACCCCGGCCAACCTGGCCGCGCGCGGCCCAGCCTTGCGGGTGCGCACCACCACCCTGGACGCGCTGGCCCGGCAAACCCGGCACAGCCCACCGGCGCATCTGATCAAAATGGACACCCAGGGCGCCGAGGGGGCCATCCTGCGGGGAGGGCGGGAAACCCTGCGCCGTGACAGGCCGATGCTGGTGATGGAATTCTGGCCCTATGGCCTGAAGCATGCCGGGGAGTCGCCCGCCCAAGTGTTGGAGCTGCTCACCGGGCTGGGATACCGCCTGCGCAACATCGACGAGGTTGATGGCGTCCTCAGAGACGTCTCGCCGGAACAATTGCTGGCCGCCTATCCCGAAACGGTGGACTATGGATTCACCAACCTGCTGGCCACCATGGACTGATCCGGAAGCGGCCATCCGGGCCTCGTTTCCTATCACAACCCTTGTTTCCCGCCGAAGCGCCGGCCCTCCGCCGCGATGGGCCTCGCGCTATTGGGCCTGAATTTCGCGTACCAGACCCGCGACCTCCAGCAACCGGGCCGTGAAACCCTCATCACGGTTTTCCTCCCAGGCGATGATCCCGCGATCGATCGGCCCCCGCAGGGGGCGGGTCCAATCTCCCCAGCGCATGAACCGGCACAACCGCTCCAACTGGCGCAATTGCAGGAACATCTGATCCAGGGCGCCTCCGCCGGAGGAGTAGGTGCCGTTGTGGAACAACACGGCTTTTTTGAAAAACCCCCTCGGATCGAGCAGAAAGGGGTGATTGCGGGCGCGTCCCCGGATGATCCGCAACCCGGGGCGGGCCCTTCCATGAAAACCGGGCGCCCCGCCCAGCATGAACAGATTGGTGTCCACCATGGTGTTGAAATGGCCCACGTCCACGGTCAAATCCTTCATCGTCCCCGGCTCGGCCACGGCGCCTTTCAGCAGGCGCTCCCTCAGTTGCTGAAAACGCACCCGCAGCACCGAGCGGCTGCGCAGAGGCCGCTGATCCGGTTCGAAAACGGAAATTTTCTGACGGGGCAGTCTCCGGCGGCGCAAGGGAAAACCGGGGAGTGGGAGGAATTTGTAAATCTCATCGGGGGACAAGCCCAACACACCGTGCAGATCGTTCAAGGCCCTCTCGAAAGGTTCCAGGTGATTTTCCTCCCAACTGACAATCGCGGTATTGAGAAACGGCTCCAGCACCGCCAACCGCCGTCTGGCCTGGATCAACACGGTTTCGTCAGGGTGAAAGTGAAAAATTCCCCCCGGGGCCTCCGCTTTGATTTCCAGGGGCGCCGGGTTGCGGAGTGCGTGGCGTTCGGCGGCGGCCAGCCAGGCATTGAGGAACCTGGAAAGACGGGAAAGCTCCAGCATCATCCGGTCGCATTGGTCGCTGCTGCCGCGGTAGCCGGATCCGCCAAAGTAGGATTCCAGCGCCTCCAGCATCCCGTCCAGCCGCCCCCGCGTTTCCGTTTCGAAGCCCTCCAGGCCCTTGATCAGGGCGCAATCGTCCAGCCGATGGTTCGAGCGGTGCTCCATCCCAATATGAAAGGCCTCGGGCGCATACCCGCTTACGCTGAGCCGCGGCGCCACCGCGTCCTGGCCATCCAGCACCCGCGTCCAATGGAGCACCGCTTCCTCCGCCAACATGGTGAGCGGTTGCATGGGATCGGCGCTGACTTTATCGTATAGCGCGTCCAATGCGTCCAGGAGAGGGGATGTGTTTTGGCGTTCCGGTTCAATCATGGGGCGGCAGGCGTAAAAATGGATGGCTCCGGGGCGGGGTGCGCAGGAAAAACCCAAGACCCCTTTTAACCCGGCCTGAACACAAATGGCACCTTTCGGCGGGGGTTCCGTCCGCCGTTTCGGCGTCATTGCCTTTAGCGGCCCGCGGTGTCATGAGTAGAAAACATCGAACAGGCCTGCTTACCGATCGCCCCGGGGCCGCAGTGGCGCGGATTCTCCGCCAAATCGTCAATACCGAGTTGCCTCCCCCCCAATTATGGATGACCACCAAGATCAGCACGGCCAGCGGAAAATCCGCCTCGACAAACTTGCCCGCCTGAAAGAACTGGGCGTCAATCCCTACCCCTATAGCTTTCAACCCACCCACCGGGCCGCCGCCCTGCTGGAGCAGGGGGATTCGCTGGTGGAATCCGGAGAAAAGGTGTCCGCCGCCGGGCGCCTGATGGCCCTGCGGGACATGGGCAAGGCCGCCTTCGCCCACATCAAGGACAATCACCAGCGCCTCCAGATATACCTCCGCAAGGACGCGGTGGGCGATGGGGCCTTCGAGGTGTTCGGCCTGTGCGACCTGGGGGATTACGTGGGCCTCACCGGCACCATGATGCGCACCAAAACCGGGGAACTGACATTGCGCGTGGAGCAGTTGGAGCTTTTGGCCAAGGCCATCCGCCCCTTGCCGGTGCCCAAGGTGGAGGTGCGCGATGGCGAACAGGTGGTGCACAACGAGGTGCGGGACGTGGAGTTCCGCTACCGGCAGCGGTATGCGGACCTGGCGCTCAACGACGAGGTGGCAAAGGTTTTCCTCGGCCGCAGTCGAATTCTCGGCGTTGTGCGGGACTACCTGGCCGGCCAGGGGTATCTGGAAGTGGAAACTCCCATCCTGCAGGGCATCTACGGCGGCGCGGCCGCATCGCCCTTCACCACCCATCACAAGGCCCTCAATATCCCGCTCTACCTGCGGATCGCCACCGAATTGTATCTCAAGCGGCTGGTGGTGGGGGGGTTCGACCGGGTGTTCGAAATCGGCAAGGATTTCCGCAACGAGGGCATCGACCGCCTGCACAATCCAGAGTTCACCATGGTCGAGTTCTATCAGGCTTACGCGGATTATAACGTGATGATGGAGCACTTCGAGGCCATTTACGAACAATGCGCCCTGGAAGTGCATGGCGGCACCGCCTTCACCTTTCAGGGGACGGCATTGGACGTGAAGCGTCCCTGGCGGCGGATCACCATGACCGACGCCCTGCGGGAGTTGGGGCAGGTCGACTTTCCCGCGCTTTCGGACGAGGAAGTGCGGAGCCTGTTGCAAACCCATCACATCGAACCTGCGGGCGGGTACAACCGGGGGCTGGCCATGGCGGCGTTGTTCGAGGCCCTCTGCGAGGAAAAACTGGTACAGCCGACGTTCATCCTGGATTTTCCCAAGGAAACCACCCCCTTGTGCAAACAGCATCGCGAGCATCCCGAACTGGTGGAACGATTCGAGCCTTACATGGCAGGCTGGGAACTTGGCAACGCCTACTCGGAACTGAACGATCCCCAGGTGCAAAAAGCCTTGCTGCAAGAGCAGGCCGCCCTGCGCCAGAGTGGCGACCAGGAAGCCCATCCCTACGACGCGGATTTCATCCGGGCCATGGAATATGGCATGCCGCCCATGGGAGGCGTCGGGTTGGGCATCGACCGGATGGTGATGCTGTTGCTGGATCAGCCTTCCATCCGCGATGTGCTGTTGTTTCCCACCATGCGCCCGGAAGCGGGCCTGGAGGAGTAAGCGCGGCCTTCCCGGCGTGGCTTTTCCGGTGCGCCGGGAAAGCCACCGCGGCCATCGGCCGCCCGCCTCCCCGTTGGTTTTCTCCCGCGATGTGGCCGGCCATACGGCTTCGCCGCCGCCGGGAGGGATACCATGGTATTCTGGAGCGGATGCACTCTGAAATAAACACCTGAAATAACCGCCACCGAACGCCATCGCCAAGGAACACCGCCAAGGAACATCATGCCCCTCGGAAAATATCGGGTTTTGCCGACCATCCTGACTGTTATGTTTCTGTTGACCTCGCTAAACGCCGTCCTGGCCACCGGGCCCGTGCCGGGAGAAAAAACACTGCTGCTGGAAACCCCCTCCAAACCGGTGGCGGCATTCGATGTTGAGATCAAAACCATCGCCGGGAAAACCTACCGCCTGAAAGACTTGAAGGGGCAGGTGGTCTTCATCAACTTCTGGGCGACCTGGTGCGTGCCCTGTTTGAGGGAGATGCCATCCATGGAGCGCCTCAACCGCAAGATGAAAGGCAAGGCCTTCAGGATGCTGGCGGTCAATTTCGACGAACCCATCGAGAAAATCCGGCAATTCACCAAAGGAAAGGGGTTTACTTTCGAAATCGTGTTGGACCCGGGCGGTTCCATCGGGGAAAAATACAACGCCGAACGATTACCCCTCACCTACATTATTGGACCCAAAGGCAATATCGTCCGCCGCGCCATCGGCGCCCGTGAATGGGATGAAGCGTTGGTGGTGAAAATGCTGGAGCACATGATCGGCGCGGAGGCCGGTGAAAGCCGGTAGGCCCGATTGCCGCGCCAGGACAGCAATCGGCCCAGCAATATTCCCGCCGCCCAAATCCCATGACGAGTCCATTTGGAGAGAAACACCTCCGCAATGGAAAACGGGGGAGGGCGGGGTTTCGCCTCATTCGTTCGATGGGGCGGGTTAATTTTTGATTCCGCCGGGGGGTGTGCCGAAGAACCCGATCAGCCCGTTGGCGAAATCCTGGAAGGTGGTGTTCTCCCCGCCCCGCACAAAATCCTCGGGCAATTCCTCCAAAGGCACGTCCACCTCGAATTTTTCGCCAAGTTGATCGAGAATATCGAAAACATCGATGGAATCCACGCCCAGCGCATCGAAGATTTTGGCATCGTTGGGGACCGCTTCCACGGTTAAATCCAAGGTGTTCGCCATGGCTTCCCGCAGGGACTCGGTCAGCACTTCCTCCTCCTCCCTGGTGAAGGATACGGGGCGGCCTTTTTGCAGTTTTTCGATCAAGCTGGATACCATCGATCATCGCTCCTCATGTTGCGCCATGGGCGGCGGCCCGAACAACAAGGCGGTATTGTGCCCTCCGAAGGCGAAAGATTCCACCATCACGATGCCGGAATTTGCGCCGGACTCCATGCCACCGCCAGGCAAATGGGGGTGCTCGCTTTCCAGGGCGGGATTGACCGGGCATTCGGGGTCGGGATTTTCCAGCTTGCGCAGGGGCACCACGCCGCCGTGTGTCTGTCCCATCACGGCCAGCACCGAATCGATGGCGCCCGCCGCGCCGAGGGTGTGCCCGAGCAGTTCCTTGCTGGCGCTCACCGTGGGGCGGTGGGGGAACACCCGTTGCAGCGCGATGGCCTCGCAGGCGTCGTTGAAACGGGTTCCGGTGCCATGGGCATAGACGTGCACCACTTTTTCCGGTGGCTGGAGGGAATTTTCCAGGGCCATTTCCATGCAGGCGGACATGTCCTCCCCTTCCTTCCTGGGGGCCAGCAGATGATACGCCTCGGTGTTGCTGGCTCCGCCCAGCAGCCGCGCCAACGGTTCGGCCCCCCTGGCGGCCGCTGTGTCCGCCCGCTCCAGCACCAGGCAGGCGGCCCCTTCTCCCACCACCAGGCCGTTCCGGGCCGAGTCGAAGGGCCGGCAGGCGCTGGACACTCCGTCCACGGGGGTGGAAAGGGCGCCCAGTTTGTAGAATCCTTTCAGGATGGCGGTGGAAAGGGCGATGTCCGTTCCTCCGGTGATGGCCCTGTCGATCCTGCCGCCGCGCAGGGCTTCCAGGGCGGAGAGGATGGCCGTCGAACCCGAGGAACAGGCGGTGTTGATGGTCATGGCCGGCCCGCGGGCGCCCGTCACGATGGAAAGCTGCCCGGCCAGGGAGGAACTCATGTACATGGGAAGCGCGAACCGGCCGACGTCACGATGAATGGCCTTTTCCGCGGTGTACACGCGGATGTACTCCCTTTCGGCGAAGAGGATGGCCCCGGCGCCGCTCCCCACGTAAATGCCCGTGCGGCGGGGGTCCTCACCCATGGCCAAGCCGTTTTCCGGTGTGGGGCGCAGCCCCGCGTGTTCCAGGGCCTCCAAGGCCGCGATCAGCCATAGGTGCCCGGCCGGTTCCGTGGTGTTCCAGACCGAACGGGGCACCCGCCGCCGGATTTCTTCCGTCAGCGCCTCGCGGTTGACCGCCGCGCCGGTGCGGACGGGAAGCGTGACGGGAAGGGGAAACATATGCTCGGGCAATTCCCGGATTTCGCTTTCTCCGGCCAGCAGCCGTGCCCAGTTGGTTTCCACGCCGAAACCGAGGGAGGTGGCCATGCCGAGGCCGGTCACCACTATGGGCTCGGGGGGTTTGGAGGTCATAGGGGTACTCATTGATTACGGGCTCGCAATACCACCAGATTGTTCCGTGACGCCTGCGCAACCCCTCCTGGACCGTCACCCTTTCACGCGCAAAGGCAGCAGATTCTCCCGTTGAACGTTCATCAATCCGGGAGCGAATGGACCGATCGCGAACCGGAACGCCATCCTGGCCGGTATTCAACCGCATTCCGGTCACCAATGCAACAGCACCCTCGCCGCCGCGTATCCGGGGTCCACGGCAATCAGGAGGCCGAAATCCCCGGCCCGGGGCGTTTCCTCCCATTCAAAATGGTACAGCGGAAACAGTCCCGATGCCGAGGAGAGATTTCCTTGATTTCGCGGAACTTTCCAACCCAATCGCGGTTGGGTGGAAGACAAGGGGAGATTTTTTTCCAACCCCTGAAGGACTTTTGGCCGGCCGGGGTGGAGCAAAAGTGGGTTGCATCCTTGAGGCGCAACCCATTTTCTTCCCGGAAGGGGGCAATCTGGCGTGGAAGTTCGGAGCGCGGGAAGCGGGGCGCTCGCGGACCGAGGAAAATTTTCAGGCCAGGGTCCACCAGGCCGAAGCCCATCATATCCTCGGCGCCGGGGAACAAAACGCTTCGCGTGGCCACGATCCGCGCGGGAAGCCGCCCCATCGCCGTTTCCGGAGACGGGCGGTTCTCCCGGCGCGGACCTTCTGAATCGGTCTCAAACGGCCACCGCGGCCGCCTTTACGTTTTTACGTTTTTACGTTTTTACGTTTTTACGTTTTACGTTTTTACCATTGCAAGAGGAGGAATTCGGCGCTGAATCCCGGCCCGACCGCCATCATCAAACCGTAATCACCGGGACGGGGCCTGACCTCCCGCTCGAATTGATCGAGCACGAAAAGCACGGTGGTCGAGGAAAGATTGCCGTAGTTCTGGAGCACCTCCCAACTGATGCGCGTTTGATCCCGGGTCAGCGATAGTTTTTTCTCCAGCCCTTCCAGCACCTTCCGCCCGCCGGGATGGAGCAGGAAATGGCTCAGATCCCCCAGCCGCAATCCCTGTTCTTCGAGAAAGGGCAGCAAATGTTTTGGCACCTGCTCCCGGACAAATCGGGGCACCCGGGGCAGCATGACGATCTTGAATCCGGTGTCGGTATTGTCGAAGCCCATTATGTCCAGGGAATCGGGGAAAAAAACGCTGCGGGTGGCGACGATGCCCGCGGGCAGGTGGCGCCCGTTTTTCCCGGCCGGGTCCGCGCCGTTTCGATTGGCGGTGAACCGTTCACCGGCCATCACGGTGGCCGCGGCGCCGTCCCCGAACAGGGCGGCGGAGACCAGGTTGGCCATGGAGAAATCATCCAGTTGGACCGTCAGCGTGGTCAGTTCCGCCGAGACAACGAGGGCCGCCGATTCGGGGTGCATCCGCAGGAAATCGGCGGCCTGGCTGATCGCCGTGGCGCCGGCCACGCAGCCCATCTCCGTGATCGGTTGGCGCCGGGTATACTGCCCGAAGGGCATGCGGTTCATCAGGTGGCTTTCCACCGAGGGAATCATCAGGCCGGTGCATGAAGTGCTGACGATCAATCCCACCTGCCCGGGTTCCACCCCCGCGCCCTTCAGGGCCTCGGTGGCCGCCCGTTCGCAGAGGCGAACCATCTCCTCCCGGTATACCTTGGCGCGCACGGTGACGGAGGTGTTTTCCAGGTACCACTCGGCGGGGCGCACCGTGTATCGCCGTTTCACCAGAATGTTGGTCAGAATAGAGTCCGCTTTTTTCGCCAACTCGGGACGGTCGGCCAGCCATTGGGCCACGAGTCCTCTGATTTCCTCTTGGCTGTATTCGTAATCCGGCACGGCAATGGCGGTGTTCAGTAGCAAGGGAATCATGAGCGGAGGTCGCAATACCGGTTGGAAATTTCAGGCGAAAATATTTAATGATTTATCTGGATTAACAATACCAAGGCGATTTCAATCACTTCCCAGAATATATTCCCAACCGGAAATTCCCGATTGGAATGGCCATCGCGAGCCGAAGGAGTTCTTCGAAACTTCGCGGGCCTGCCTGGCTAATTTCAAACGGCCTTAAAGCAATAATACAGTATTGAAGGGAGCAAGGGCAGTCCCCAATGGAATTTTCAAAACCAGGGGGGCGTTCAACGTCAACGGGCGCTGATGGCCGCAACGCCCATCACCACCACCATCATCCCGACGATCATTCGCCAGTTCAGCCGCTCCACTCTCAGCACCATGCTGAAAAAGAAGGTGAACAGGGGAAAGGTGGAGACGAGCGGGGACACCACTGACACCTGTCCTGTCATCAGGGAGATGTTCATCAGAATCAAGGCCACCCCATTGAGAACCCCGGTCAAGGCGAACATGCGGAATCCCGGCCAGCCGGGAAAGCGGAAGGACTGGGGGCGCAGCACTCTTTCCCGCAGCGCCGCGGTCAAAAACGCCGCGTTGAAGCTCACCAGGGCCGCCAGGAACGGCGCGGACATTCCCATCAGTCCATAACGGGTGCCCGTGTGAATGCCGCCCCGCAAAAAGGCCGCGCCCAGGGGAAATAAAATCGCCCAGAGCCGCCAATCGCGCGAGGCGCGCCCCCGCCAGGACAGCAGCACCACTCCCATCACGACCCCCGCCGCGCCCAGCAGCACCATCGGCGGCGGCCGCTCACCCAGGATCAGAATGGCCGAGGTGATGGCGAACACCGGCGCCGTGGAGGCCAAGGTGGAGGAGATCGTGGGGCCGAGCAGCCGGTTGCCCTCAAAAGCCAGCATCAGGGAAATGCCGGGGGTAAAAACACCGATCATGGCAAACCAGGCCACGAACTCCTTGAGCGACGAGAGACTCCAGGTCATCCCGGGGAGAAAAAAAGGCAGCATCAGCCAATACATCGCCGCCGTGGTGCCAATGGAATACAAGGCCCCGGTGCGCGCGTCGGCATGGCGCAGGCCGAATTGCACCACCAGGGACGAGATGCCGAACAGGAAGGCCGTGATCAGCGCCATCACGATGGGATAAAGGGGGGCAGCGGAGGCAGTCATCGGTTTCGAGTCTTTCAGGGGATGGATTCAAAAGGCGAGGATCAGGGCCACGCCTCCCACCACCAGGAGCACCCCCATCACGATTCGGGCGCCGGGCGACTCCTGCCGGAAGGCCAGCGCAAAGCCCAAGGTAAACATGGGGTAGGTGTTGATCAGGGGGGCCACGATCAACACCTGCCCCCGCGAGAGGGCGGTGTACATGCACAAGATGGCTCCGGCCACGCAGATTCCCCCCATGGAACACCAGAGCACGCCCTTGCGGGGCAGACGCGTTGGCCGGCCGCGTTTGCGGATGAGATAGGCGGCGGCCGAAAGCAAAAACGCCACGGAAAAGGTGACGGTGGACGCGAAATAGGGCGAGTCCAACTCCTCCAGGCCGTATTTTCCCCAGACGAACGAAATGGCGCGAACCACCGCGGCGCCCAAGGGGAAAAACAGGGCCGACAAGGTCCACTCCGACAATCCGGCGCGCCGCCAGGAGAGCACGACGATGCCCGCTACCGTGGCCAGGGTTCCCGCCAGCACGGGCACGGTGAGGGCTTCGCCCAGGGTCAACACGGCGCCCGCGGTCGCGAAGAGCGGCGCGGTGGCCGCCACGGTGGAAGAGATGGTGGGGCCCATGCGCCGGTTGGCCTCGAAGATGAGCCACATCGAAACCGTGGGATGAATCATCCCGTTGGTCAGGAAAATCCAGAAGCCGGGGGAAAACCAATGCTCGCTTTTCATGGAAAATGGGGCCATCAGCCAGAACACGAGGGTGGCCGCGCCGATGGTGACCAACGCCCCTTCCTGGGGCCCCATATGGTCCAGGCCCCGGCGTCCGAGGTTCGCCTGAGCGCCAAACAGCAACCCGCCGGTCACCGCGAACAGCGATGGCCCAAACAATTCGGAGACCATGGGCAAAAGGGATCCTTCCATGGAGGCAGTGACGCTCAAGAGTGACGCTCAAGAGTGGCGCTCTGTGTTAACGCTCACTGGCGGCGCAGGCCCTGGTTGTAAATTTGCAGCAAGGGCAAAGTGAACTGGTCGTTCACCGGCAAGGCATCCTCGCCCAGAAAACTCTCCTTGTCCCAGCGGAATGCCGCCTGCACCGCGGCCCGGTTGAGGTAGCGTGTGGTTGCACGGGTGTGAAACCGCTCCAGACGGGCTTCCATGGCTTGCCGGGATTGGCTCCGGCTGGCCAGATGAAAGCCCCAGTGCTCGAAGGTGAGCATGGGCACCTGTAGCGACACCACCTGCAATCCCGCCGCGGCCATGGTTTTTCGCACCACCAGAAACGCGGGCTGATGATACAACGGAGAAAAACTCTGGGTGACCACAATACCCCCCGGGGCCAGCGCCCGGGCCGCCGCGAGGTAAAGTTGCCGGCTGTAAAGGCGGGCGGTGGCGGTCTGGTGGGGGTCGGGAAAATCCAGCACGATCAGCCTATAGCGCCGCCGGGTGCGATGCAAGAAGCGCACGGCGTCTCCGATATGAACCTCCACCCTGGCATCGGAAAGCGACCCGCCATTGAGCCGCGAGAAGCGCGGGTCGTCCCGGAACAATTCCACCACCACCGCATCCAGTTCCACCAAATCGATGCGGATTGGATCGTATTTCAGCAATTCGCGCACGGCCAGCCCATCGCCGCCGCCCAGCACCAGCGCGCGCGGGATCGCTTCCCCGGCAACTCCCCCCATGTCCCTTGCGGCCTCCGCACCGGTTCCCCCGGACAGGAACCAGGCGGGATGCACCAGCATCTCGTGGTAGCGGTGTTCGTCGCAGGTGGAAAATTGCAACCCGCCGTTGATGTAAAACCGGATGTCTTCGGTGCACTGGGAAGGATGCGTGGGAGGCACCTGCACCAAGGCCAGTGGGCCGCGGCGGGCGATCACGCGGAGCCCGGGGATTTCCTCCCGCCTCCCGTATTCAGGGTTTCCCGGCTTGGCGCGGGAGGTGATCGCCATGCGCTGGTAGGGCGACTCCCGGCTCCAGACGATTCCGTCGCGGTAATGCAACTGTTCCGCGCTGGCCATCAGCCCCTCCAACTTCCAGCCCAGCCCCCCAGCCAGCAGCGCCACCAGCGCAAAAGCCACCCCGGTGGCCGCGGGCCTGCGCAGGCGGGCGCGGAACATCCACAACACCAGCCCCCCAACCGCCAGGTTGAGTACCCCGCCCAGCCACGCGGCCCGGGCCAGGCCGAAGGCGGGCAGCAGCCAGAAGGCGAACAGCACGAACGCGGCCAGCGCCCCTATGTAATCCGGCGCCAGCACCAGGGCCGCGTTGGGACGCAGCCCCACCCCCAGCGCCTCGTTGATGCGCAGCACCAGCGGAATTTCCAGGCCGATGACGATCCCCAGCAGGGGGCTGAAGGTCCAGATCAGCCAAGGCGCGGCGGCGGGCAGGTGTCCGGACAGGGTGTAGATTCCCACCACGCTGACCATGGCCAGCACGGAGATGGCCAGTTCCACGGCGATCAGCAGGTCGATGGGCACTGTGTGGAACCAGCGCAGGCCCGTCAGCGCGGCCCCGGCGCCCATGGCGAACATCATGAAGCCCATGGTGTAGGTCAGATTGCGGTTGGTGCCCCCCAACAGGTTTTCGGCCAGGTTGAACAGGGACAATTCCGCCAGGATGCCGCAAAAACCGCTCAGCAACAGCGCCAACGCGAGCACGCCGACCAACACGGGCACGGGAGGCGTCCCGCCCGAGGGCGGAGAGGGGCTGCTGCCGCGGGCTGAAATGGATTGCGGAGGCGGAGTCATGAAAATATCAGTTCAGAGGGTCTGTGAAATTTTTGGCCGCACCGGAGGCGTGAAATCCGGGCGGCCGGAGCGCGGATGCGTATTTTCAAGTTACCTTTTCACGCAACCAGGGCGAGTGCAAAGTCGTTGAGGGTTTTTCTCCCGGTGTAATTTGAACGGTTTCGGGTAATTCGGGGAAGCCTCAACCCCCCGACCCCCTTCTCCATTCCATGGAGAAGGGGGTGGCTTCCTCCGCTATATCGTTGTAAACACGACGCTTTTCCCCTCTCCATGGAATGGAGAGGGGAGGAGGCCGCAGGCCGGGGGGGTGAGGCTGCGCTTTGCTTCACCCGGGTATCTTGCGATTGGCCTGTCCGGCAAGAAAAGCCCCCCACCGAATTTTTCCCGAATTTTTCCCGCATTTTCTCCTGCTCATCTCCGCAATTATGTTTAAACTGAACCCTTATGGATCGAAGGGAGGGATTATTTGCGAGCGGGAGGAACCATGGGAGACCGGTTGAAGGAGGGAGGCCGATTGAAAGACGGGGGCCGATTGAAGGACAAAGTGGCGATCGTCGTTGGCGCCGGGCAATCGCCGGGCGAAACCATCGGCAATGGACGGGCCACGGCGATCCAGTTCGCCCGGGAGGGCGCCCGGGTGCTGCTGGTGGACAACCGGCTGGACTCCGCCCGGGAGACCCAGTCCATCATCGAGTCCGAAGGCGGACAGGCCCTGGCCTTCGAGGCCGACATCACCGGCGAGGAGGATTGCCGCCGCATGGCCGGACATTGCCTGGAGACCTGGGGCAGGATCGATATTCTGCACAACAACGTGGGCATCGGGGAGCGCGGCAAGGGCTTCGTGGACATTGCCGGAGAGGACTGGGAGCGGTTCATGAACGTCAACCTGAAGGGGATGTATCTCAGCTGCAAAACCGTGATCCCCAGCATGATCGAGCGGCGCGCAGGTGTCATCATCAACATTTCCTCCATCGCCTCCCTGATCTCCACCGGCGCGGTGGCCTACAAGTCCAGCAAGGCCGGCGTCAACGCCCTGACCCAGGGCCTGGCCTTGGAATGCGCGCCCCACGGCGTGCGGGTCAACGCGATCCTCCCCGGGCTGATGGACACCCCGATGGCCGTGGAAGGAAGGATGCGGGCCTACCATCAAACCCGCGAGGAAGTGTCGGCGCCCCGCAACGAGCGGGTGCCGCTGGCCGGCGGAATGGGCACGGGCTGGGACGTGGCCCATGCCGCGGTGTTTCTGGCATCCGAGGAGGCCAGGTTCATCACCGGCGTGTTGTTGCCGGTGGACGGCGGCCAGTCCGCCCGCGTGGGGTGAGGGGCCGGGGCGCCACGGCGCTTTTGCGGCTAGGCCTGGGTGCTGACAATGTAGCCGCGCCCAGGCACAGCCTCTGTGCCCCCACATCCTAATCTGTGAAATCTGTGGACGCTTTTAGCTGTTTGCAGGAAACGCGGTGCGTTTCTTCCGCGTTTATCAGCGTTCATCTGTGGTTGCCATTGCTGTTCGCCGTTCCAGACGGCCCCTACGGAAAATCGATGGACACCTTGAGCGCGTTGCCGGTTCGCTCATGGGCCAGGTGCACCGCCTCATCGATTTGCTCGATGGGCAGGGTGTGGCTCACCATGGCCGACACGTCGATTTCGCCGTTGGCGATCAGCCGCAGGCCCTGGCCGAAGGAAACCAGGTCGGGCTCGTGCTGCGCGCCATAATCGCTGTAGGCCAGCAGCTTCTTGCGGAAGAAATCGTGGAAGTTGAATGGCACCGGCTCGTTGGTGTCCGGCAGGCCGAACATCAGCATCTCCCCCCCCACCCGCACCAGGTCGACGCTTTGCAGCAACGCTTCCCGGCTGCCCACGGCCTCGATCAGCATGTCCACCCCCTTTCCATCGGTGTGATCCATCACGGCCTGGGCCACGTTGTCGCCCTTGGCCATCACGGCCACGTCCACCCCGAACGCGGGGGAGAGGGCCAGCCGGGCCTCGGACTTGTCCGAGGCGATCACCTTGGCCGCGCCGGCGCGCTTGGCGAGGAAGCCGAAAAACTGCCCGGCGGAACCCTGTCCCATCACCATCACGGTTTTTCCATGCAGGTCCAGCTTGTTGCGGCGGAAGGCGAACAGCACCGAGCCCAGTTGCTGCGCCATCATCAAATCCTCCACCGGCCCCCCATAAGCCGGAAGCTTGAGGCAGAAATCGGCCGCGATGGTCTGATACTCGGCGAAACACCCGGCTTCGGTGGGCCAGGGACAGGTCAGCACAAGGTCCCCGGCGGCGAACCGGCCGTCCAGGCTTTCCACCACCTCCCCGATGCCCTCATGTCCGGGAAAGCCGGGAGGGGCGGGAGGCGGGAACATGCTCAACCCCATGAAAATGACATGCAGGTCGCTCCCGCAAATGGATGCGCGGAGGGTTTTCACCAACAATTCGCCTTGCTTGGGGGGGCGCACATCGGTCTCTTCACAGGCCATCTGGCCGGGTCCCACAAACAGGGCCGCGCGCATCTTTTCCACTGTTCAACGCCTCCTGATCATATCGTTCATTGGGGGCCATTCCACGCCGCTCGTGGCGAGGCCTTTCATCGTCATCGGGGCTGGCCGGCGCCGTCGATGGCGGCGATTTCCCCTTCGCTGTATCCCGCTGCCGAGAGGACGTCGCCGGTATGCTGGCCCAGCACCGGCGGAGGCAGGCGAAGGGTTCCCGGC
>JACZSY010000277.1 GCA_022573975.1 SAR324 cluster bacterium
CCTCACCCCGCCCCGGTCACAAACACCGTGCCCGGGGCTGCCCCTCTCCAAAAGAGAGGGGCGTCCTTCCGGTATATCGTTGTAAATACAACGTTTTTCCCCCTCTCTTTTGGAGAGGGGGCCAGGGGGTGAGGTGCTGTTGGGGAGTATCACCGCTTCCGAGATGCGAGAGTAGGGTCACTCATTTCCGCAGTTTTCGGCCTGAAGGGCTAAAATTTGGTTAAGCCATTGAATTTATTACTAATACAAATTTTTTAGCGGAGCTAAGGGAATAGGCATTTAAAATATTATTCGGGATTTATCGGATGAACATTTTGGTAGTGGACGACAGCCCGACGGCGCGCCACATCATCAGGATCGAACTGGAAGCCGGTGGTTACAACGTCATCGAGGCCTCGGGTGGGAACGAGGTGCTGGAAAAGATCGAAAAATTCACCCCGGCTCTGATCACCCTGGACGTGGAGATGCCCAGGTTGAACGGGTACCAGGTTTGCAGCTACCTGCGCCGCCTGAACGTCCAGGCGGGTGCCGCCAAAAACGCCGATTCCCGCGTCCCGATCGTATTCATCACCTCCGACGATACCCTGGAAGGCAGGGAAAAGGGATTCCATGCGGGGGCCACCGATTTCATCAAAAAGCCTTTCGCCAAGGGCAGGTTGTTGCAGGCCGTGGACGGCATCCTCAAACCCGGGGCGCTCTACGCTGGATTCCGGGCGCTGGTGGTGGACGACAGCAAAATGGTGCGGTCCATCGTGGTGGATATTTTAAAACCGCTGGGGCTCAAGGTCATTGAAGCGGAAGACGGAAAAGAAGCCCTGGACTATCTGAAATCAAACCCGGAATCGGTCGATATCGTGATTTCGGATTTGCATATGCCCAACTTGAACGGAATGGAACTGTGCCGGGAAATACGCCACGGGCTGGGCCTGGCCGAATTGCCGGTGCTCATCCTCAGCGCGGATTCGGAAACCGAATCGGTCACCGGCCTGTTTCAATCGGGAGCGAACGATTTCATCGTCAAACCGTTCACCAAGGAAGTATTGATCGCCAGGGTCAATTCTCAACTCCGCAATCGGCGCCTGATGCGCGAATTGAACCAGCAGGTCAAGGAATTGAAGCGCTTGAGCCGGCTCAAGGACGATTTCATCGCCATTACCTCACAGGATTTACGCAGCCCGCTGGCCAGCATCCTGACCTCGGTGGACATGTTGCAATTACAGGCCTGCACCCCGGAGGAAAGCAGTGAATTTCTGGGAACCATCCATCGAACCGGAACCGGGTTGTTGAACCTGATCGATGACCTGATCGTATTGAGCAAACTGCAAAGCGACAAGAAATCATTGGAGTTGAAACCGATTCCCCTCTTCGAGGAATTGAAGCACTCTCTCATCCCATTCAGGGATTTGATCCAGGCAAAAAACCTGAACATCGATACCGCCATCGATTTCAAGCACCCGCCCATCGTGTTGGCCAATGTGGATGCGATTTTCAAAATCATGGATCACCTGGTTTCCATCGCCATCGATTGTTCTCCCCCCGGCGCCACGATTTCAATCCGGGTCGCCCCCCAGGGGGCCGACGCCGTGGCGGTGCTCATCGAGGACAGCGGGCCGGGAATGTCCACGGAGCAACTGAAAACCCTTTTCGAATGGGTGGGCCCCTCGACCCGGCACGGCGGGTCCAGGGCCAAGGGACAGGGCCTGGGGTTCCTGATCGTGCATGACCTGGTGGAAAAACAAAACGCCACCATTCAGGTGTTCAGCACACCTGGGGAAGGCACGAAGGTGAAAATCGTTTTTCCATTGGAAATGGAAGCCCTCTCCGCTTGAGAGATCTTCCCGCCCGAGAAATCTCCCCACGAAAATCGGGCGCCCGATTACGGGCGCCTCCCAATTTTCCGCCCGATACCGGCGGGGAGATGGCGGAGGCCTCAACGCATATTTTAAAAACCGGCCATCGGGGTGGCGGACCCTGCCTGGGTTTGACATGACCCGGGGATGGTCCCAATATATTCGCTGGGGCGGACCCTATCCTGGCGGACATTCGTGAGGGCGCAGGGCGCGTAGCTCAGTGGGAGAGCACTACCTCGACACGGTAGGGGTCGCTGGTTCAATCCCAGCCGCGCCCATAATAATATCGGGCTTACGATTAAACGTAAGCTTTTTTTTGTGGGAGGTTGTGGGAAATTGCGGAAAGCGCACTGATACCAGCCCTTTTTGTGGGAAATTTTGTGGGAAAAATCGCTCCCACACCCGCTTTGTTTCCACATGAAATCGCATCCATCCGGCGAGACTCGGGCAAAAGCAAATCCCCCCACCCCTTTAAAAGGGGTGAGAATTATTGGCCTCCGGCGGGTCAGGGGCTCCGCTCCCGACACCCCCAGCAGCTTTAAAAAGCTGCACCAAACTTTATGAATGACCTCGCAGCAAGCTACGGGGTATCAACAATCGAAAATCCGGTTTCTTTCGTGAAGCAAGCTTCGGGGAATTCGACCCCTGATGGATTAAAGTCAAAATACACCGCCCCTGGAAGAGTTGAAACAGGGGTGTGTCACCATTTTCATGGCGGTCATTTATCCGCGCCACAGGAAACGATTATTCAGGATTTCCGATGAAATGGCCGATGCATTTATGGAAAACCATACGGATTCCCCAGGATGGTGATATAACCCGCCGTAATTCTTTCCGTTGGCAAAACAACGCTCAACTTCAACCTGGTGGGGATAAATGAAATATTTTACGTTTATTATTGCTTTAGGTTTTTCCCTGAGTTTGGGTCTTGCGGTTGCCAAGGAGCACAAAAAAGATGCAGCCCTAGCCCCAGTTGGCGCATTGGGGAAAGTTTCCGAAGGGGAGAAAAAAATCCTGCTCAACCAAATGGAATCGGAACTCTCCAGGAATTACACCCTCATATCCCAGCAGGATTTCAAACAGGCGCAACTCAAAGCGTTTGAAGAGTTGGAGGCTGAGGAATGTACTGAAGAAGCTTGTATCCGGAAGATTCAGGAACTGTTGCAGGTGGACAGGCTTTTCTCCCTTCAAGTTATTAGAGAAGGAAAACTGACCCAATTCACCTTGTCCCTGATCCGTGAGGACGACAAAATCGTAAGGACAGACCAATGCAGAGATTGCGATATTTTCGAACTTAACGAACAGGTGGGTAAATTGGTAAACCTTGTGGTACTCGCGGACCTGGGTCTGGGCGCCCAAAGCGGGGAGGTCAGCCAATTGCTTACCGATATTATTGAAAAAGAAAAGGAGTTAAAAAGCAGGAGAAATTCGAAGATGAACAGGGCCGAAAAGGATTATTATATATCTTACAATTTGTTTTCCCAAAACGTATCTGACTACGTCACAAGGTTCGACGGAGGTTTGGAATTTCCAGGGGTGTTGGAATTAGGAAAATATTCCGGCGATTTTTTATACGGTTTGAAATATGGAGCCGACGCCCTTTCAAGGGATACGGTCAATTACAAAGACCAAACCCCAGGAGTACCCTACGTCTTCGATTACGAGATCGATAGGACCGAGTTTGGGATTTTTGGTTTATGGTTTTTTGGCACAAATTCCGCCACTTTATATCTTGGTCTAAGCCAGGGATCCCTGAAAATGGATGGAAAGATTTTTAACCTTAGCGGTGGAACAGAAACGTTCGTGTTCACAGCCGATATGAAAGCGACTTTTCTGACAATTGGAATCGGCAATCAATGGATAACCGATCATGGTTCTGTGTGGCAATTTGAATGGTTGCTTTGGAAGCCCGTTTTAAGCTCATCAAAATCCTATACGGTTTTATCGAATTCATTTTCAAATTTTAATACTGCCGGGTTTGAAAACTTTCTTGAGGATAGGATTGAATCCTTTTTGGGCGGAGTTTATCTTGTATCCTTTCATTTGGGGTATTCATTTTGAAATATATTGGAAGATTTTTCTGTCTGGCCCCACCATCGCCAAATGTGCGCCCATGGCCGGGAAGGGCTTCGGGGGTTGACCGGTGGCCACCGATGGGGTTGACGCGATGATGTTTCACTTGGTGCGCCCGCATGTGCTTTCCAAGGGTTGAAACTGCCGGCCGCCTGTCCAGTTCAACCGGCGGCGTGAAATTTCGCGTCTCATGTTCCAACCTCCCCTTTACGGATCGGTTAGGGTCCGGCTTTGGCTTGTCGTCCTTGACTGCCACCGGACGATTCCGGCGGATTCGATCCCGGGCTTGCCGGACGGTCTCGGTTGCTCGAACGCGGGTAGCGTGCGCCACACCGTTGATTTCCACCGATGTGCTTTGAGTTCTCATCCCCAGCCGCCCGATTTCCTGTACATCCAGGAATGTTCTTTATTCAGGCCGCAGGCATCCAAACTTTTGATTTTGACCGCTGGTTCAATCCCAGCCGCGCCCATTGGATTTCAATGGCTTGCGCAGTGTCAGGCCCAAGCCTCTCTGCCCCTCCGTTCATTCCCGCCCCCGCTGAAACCCGAACGGCTTGGGGAACTGGAAGCTTTGGCCGCCCGAGGCTTCCAGGGCGCCGGAGACCTGGGCTTGCTTGTCTTTTTCCATTCCGCAGATTTCCCACCCAACCCGTTCCGGCGGCCATCACCCATCGGGGACACCGCGTATTTCGATGGCGGGAAAATCAAGAAGAACGCCTCAATCGATCAAACAGGTTGACAAGCGGAAATTGAATAGGGCAAAATTCCATTAGTACTTGAAAGGCCACTCTCTTTCTTTTGATCCCCTCGACCGTTGTTTGTCGATCAACGATAGGCGAAACCGCCCAGACCCTTGATTGGCATCCGGCATTGCGAGCGTGGACCCCGAGTCGCCGCCTGGGGTGCGGCGCTCATCCTCACTGTGAAGGAATGACGTCTTCGACCGGCCTGGAGAAAGGCCGCCGTGACGGCTCGAAACATCGGAACCAATTCTTTTCCCCGACGGCCATTCCAGATGACTGGAGATTCAATCCAATAAAACCGGTAATTATTACCGCACCGCCGGCCTACCCTCAGCGAAACCACCTCCAAGGCAGATCCGATTTGTTTTAACCGGGGAGCAGCAAACCCAAATCCATCCATTGATCAAGCCACCCCAGGAGCGATTTACTCGTTCATTTTATTCCAACAGGTCAGAAGCGGTTCAAGCGCTGACCTTCCCCATGCACCAAACTCAGATAGGGAAATGCGTATTAATCCATGAAAAATACCACTCAGGCTGAATCCGCCAAGGATGAGGTGACCAAAGCCCCACCGCCAGCGCCCAAAACGGGATCGAAGAACACCGAGGCGCAAAAAGGCGCCGAAGGCCAAAAAGCCACCGAAGGCCAAAAAGGCGGCGAAGGCCAAAAAGGCGCCGAAGGCCAAAAAGGCGGCGAAGGCCAAAAAGGCCCCGAAGGCCAAAAAGG
>JACZSY010000053.1 GCA_022573975.1 SAR324 cluster bacterium
AGGATGAGGGCCGCGATGGAACTTCAGATCAAGCAGATGGAGGAGCTGGAAAAAGGCCCGAACAGTCCGCGGGCACTAAGGGCGGCGAGCACCAAAAAATACATGCAGGGGGCCACCGAGTATGTGAAAGCCTTGCGCAAGCGCCTGGCCGCCATGTCCTCGAAGGAAAAAAGGCGGCAGGCCTATCTTTCCGGGAAGCGGGAATACCTGCCCTCCATGGTGGCCAGCAAGGGCGTGGAAAGCGCTCATCCCCTGGTCAAGTTCAATCGCCGCTTTTTCTCGCGGGTAAAAGACAAAACCAAATTTTACCTGTTCGTGGTGGTGTTTCACGGCTTCCGGGATAGAACGCCCGCGCTGACACCGGCAAAGCGCCGCCTGCTGCAATCCCAGATTGACTGGAAAGGATTGTACAAGCTGCTGGAGTGAGAGGGGTTTCATCGGGTGAGGGCGCGTGGCCGCGGCCAGCATCGCGCTCCCGGAATGCTGGGGTGGGAACGCCCTCCCGCCGCATCCCGCCGGCCAGGTTCCACCTCGTTCCAGGACTTGCCGGTGGTGGAGTTGTCCTTGCAAATGAAATCGTTCCCTGTGTGGCAAGGGGGATCGATGGATATCATCTCTACTTTGCCGAGGCGGGTCTCCCGGAGCAACTTGAGGGGCTCCAGGGTGTCCCCCCCATGAAGATGTTCCCGGTTGCGCCGAAGGCAACGCTCTCATTTCGGCGGGGACCCCTACATTTCCTTGATCTCCGCGACTTCAAGGGTGCCCATTGCAAGGAACGGGTCTCCCTGGGCGATTTCGATGGCGGCATCCATGCTGTCAGCCTTCACGATGGCATACCCCGTCAGGGGTTTCGACCCGTCACCGTCCGATACGCCGTCCGGGGTGATGGTCTTGGATTTTCCCAGGGGCGTGCCGGGGTTGACCACGGCGTCTCCCAGCCCGTCGATCCAGGCCTTCCATTTTTCCCTGTGCCTGGCCCCCGCTTCCGGGGACTCGGGTGGTTTCCCGCCGATGTAGAAAATGATGTACTGGGCCATGCGGTTCTCTCCTTTTCTTCAATTTCAGTTTGGAAAATATTGGGCTTTCCGGAGCAGGAATGCCAACCCGTGCTCTGAGACCAGGCATCCGCGCTGCTATTTTTTCTCCATACGGCGCAATACCTCGGCGCCATGGGCCGTCAGGGCGTCCGGCCAGAAACTTTCCAGATACTCACGCAGATCGTTCAAACCATCGCGCTTGATCGAATACAAGCGGCGATTGCCCTGTGGCTCGACGTTGACCAGACCCGCCGCTTCAAGCACCCTCAGGTGTTGCGAAACGGCGGGCCTGCTCACGGGCTGGCCCGCCGCCAACTCACCCACGGTTTTGGGGCGCTCGCGCAATGCCTCGAAAATGTGCCGCCGGGCCGGAACCGCCAACGCGGTAAAAATTTCTGCATAAGCCACGACTTACCGTAAGCCGCGAGTTACATATTTGCCAAGGGGCAATTTTTCTTTTTCCGATGGGAGGCCCAAGGATCGGTTTTTTTTGGGGGGAGCAAACGTGCCCGCAAATGGTGTCAAGGGGGCCTGCTGCCTCGCGGAGGGTAAAGGCCAAAGCCTTCCGGTGGCTTTAAGGAAAAACCTATCGGTCACGCTGCTGGCGTGAAGCTTGGCGGGGAGGAAACGGATGGGCGGCAGCGGACAGGGGCCCATGGCGCAGACTGGAGGGATGCGGCCCGGCACCGGCCTCCGGAATGCGATAAAACGGGATTCCCCCGGCCGCATCCAGAGCGGACAGGCCGCTGTTCTCCCGTCCGCGGCCTGCTGTCCGGCGCCGTTGGGAGGTGTCCGTGTGCGGCGCAGGGGCGGCGAGAGGCGGTTTGGCCCGGTCAGGCCCGGTAGGTGAGGAAACCGCTTTTCAGTTCGGAAAACGGCCCGGAAACCTCGGTGGTGGACCAGCGGCTGTAGGTGCAGAAATTCTGATGCACCCGGATCGCTTCCTGAAACATGTTTTTCAGCGAGTCGGTGTATTGGTTCAGATATTCCTTCACCGGTTCACCCGGAATCACATAAACAGGGACTTTGATGGCCATGAGGGAACGGTTCCTTTTGGGGTCGGTATTGGCCGCGGCCAAACTAGGCCCCCTCCAAACGGGAGGAATGCCATCCCGCGCCACGGCGGGTTTTCCAATGCTGATGGTTTTCTATCACAGCTTGCGCCCGCGCACAATCCCCCTTTTTCACCACCTCTCAATCCTGCACGGGCGTTCCTGCCCATGGCCCCGCCGAATCCAACGGGCGCCCCCTGCCCGTGTTGTCTAATGGACAATTACCTTAATGGCCTTCGACCCCGTGGATACACACATCGTGTAGGCAATAAACACCGCTGCGGACACGGCCACCCGATGAGGCTGCCGGCCCCCATCAGCGGGGCCGGCAGAAAAGGGAGCGATCATTACTTGGGAAAGACCGTCACCATGACGTCCCTGCCTTGGGATCCCTTGGTGCCGGGTAGCGGGCCATTGCACTCGACCATCAGCTTGCTGAAGTCCTCCGGGCCCTTGTGGGGGCCGGCGGTAACCTTCTCGAAGACCATCACGTTGTTGTAGCCGGCCCTGTACAGATTGTCCCCGCCGCGATATTCCAGCTTGCCGTTGCCGTTGGCATCCATCACCAGGTCGCCCAAACTTTTCCAGCTCCGAATCAACTTGCCCACCGCGCTGAAAGGAGGCGGTTTGGCGACGATGCCCTTTCTCGGATCGCCGCCCACGAACATCGCGGCGCTAAAAGCAGGCAGATTGAGGTTGAGTAGGAACACCTCGTAGCCCTTGTCCGAAGCGGGAAACTTCTGCACCTCGACCCGAACCTGGCCTTTACGCCAGTCGCCCACGATGATTCCCTTGACCCCGATGAACGGCTTTTTGACATAGACTTTCCGCACCGTGCCCTCTTTGAGTTCAGCCACGCCGTGGCTGTAGGCGGTAGAGGCGAAACCAAATAAAATCAGGAACGCCCCCATTGCAATGATCAAATAATTTGGTCTATTCATGGTCACGTATCTCCTCTAAATAAATTGAAACCGAAAATTTCCAGAGGGAGCCGTCCATACCACATGAAAGACTCCCCGAACCTCCGATACCACGGATATAAAGTGGAATCAAACTCATCCCGGTGGTTTGGCTCCCAAATCCTGCTGAAAACCATTCCCCCCCCCGCCACCCTCTCCGCGCCCTCCCCGCAACTTTCCCCCATTGCGCTTCCGGCGGGGGATGATAGGTTGGGAACATCATCAAATACGCCGAAAACCGGCGACTTTATTGTTCCCATATTTTCCCATGGAATTTCTTGCCGATGTCCGACAGCGCCCCTCCCAAACACACCAACCGGCTGATCCACGAGAAAAGCCCCTACCTGCAACAGCACGCCCACAACCCGGTGGACTGGCATCCCTGGGGCGACGAGGCCTTCGCCAAGGCCGAGGCCGAGGACAAGATGGTGCTGGTGAGCATCGGCTACGCCACCTGCCACTGGTGCCACGTGATGGAGCGCGAATCCTTCGAGGACGAGAAACTGGCCGGGTATCTCAACGAGCACTTCGTGGCGATCAAGGTGGACCGGGAGGAACGGCCCGACGTGGACAAGATCTACATGGACGCCCTCCACGCCATGGGACAGCAGGGGGGCTGGCCCCTCAACGTGTTCACCACGCCGGACCGGCGGCCGGTGATCGGGGGCACCTATTTTCCACCCCAGGACATGCACGGCCGGCCCAGCTTCCGGCGGGTGTTGGAGAACCTTTCGGCCGCCTGGCGGGAGCAGCGCGAGGACATCCACCGCAATGCCGGGGAACTGACCAGACATTTGCAGGCCCAGGCCGCACTGACCTCCCGGCCCGGCGTGTCATGGGACCGCGCGCCGCTGGAAGCCGCCACCGCGTTGTACCGCGGCAGCTACGACCGCGCTCACGGCGGCTTCAACCTGCAACCACAAAACAAGTTTCCCCCCAGCATGGGACTGATGCTGCTGCTGCGCCAGAGGGACCCCGCCGGGGACGGGCTTAATCTTGAGATGGTGGAGCACACGCTCAAGAAAATGGTGGGGGGCGGCATCTACGATCAACTGGGGGGCGGGCTTAGCCGGTACAGCACCGACCACCGGTGGCTGGTGCCCCATTTCGAGAAGATGCTCTATGACAACGCACTCTTCGCCCAAGCCCTCACCGAGGCCCATCTGGTGACCGGCAAGCCGTTCTACAAAGCCTACGCCGAGGACGTGCTGGACTATGTGCTGCGGGACATGACCGCGCCGGAAGGCGCCTTCTACTCCGCCGAAGACGCCGACAGCGAGGGCGAAGAAGGGTTGTTCTACGTCTGGACTCCCGCGGAAGTGGAAAAATTGCTGCCAGCCGAGCAAGCCGAGGCGGCGATGGCCTGGTGGGACATCACCCCCCAGGGCAATTTCGAGCATGGCCGCTCCATCCCCAACGCGCCCCAGCCCCTGGCCCTAGTGGCTCAATCGCTGGGGGTGGACGGGGACACTCTCGCCGAGCGGCTGGAGCGCGCCCGCGAAGCCCTTTTCGCGGCGCGGTGCGAGCGCATCCGCCCCCTGAGAGATGAGAAAATCCTCACCTCCTGGAACGGGCTGATGATCTCCGCCATGGCCAACGCGGGAGCCGCCTTCGGCGAGGCGCGCTGGATCGCCGCGGCGGAAAAGGCCGGCCGCTTCATCCGGGAGCAGCTCAAGGACGGCGAAGGACGGCTGCTGCGCCGCTACCGCGATGGCGAGGCGCGCTTCAAGGGGTACCTGACCGATCATGCCACCTTCGCCGTGGCCTGCCTGGACCTCTACCAGGCCACCTTCGACCCGGCGTGGTTCGACGAGGCCGTGGGCCTGATGCGCGAGGTGAACCGGTTGTTCCGCAACGAGGAGGGGCCGTACTTCGACACGGGAATCGACGCCGAACGACTGCTGGCCCGCAACATGGAAGGCTATGACGGCGTGGAACCCTCGGGGAACACCAACGCCGCCCTGGCCTTCCTGCGCCTGCGGGCCTACGGGGTTGGAATGGATGGTGGCGGCAGAGAAGGTGGAGAAGATTTCGCCGGGGACGCCCTGCGCATCTTCGGCGGGTTTCACGAGCAACTCTCCCAACTGGGCACCAGCTTTTCCGCCATGCTCAACGCCTTGGCCTTTCACCTGGGGCCGGTGCGGGAAATCGCCATCGTGGGCGACCCCGCCGCGGCGGACACCCGGGCCCTGCTGGACGTGGTGCGCCGGCGGCATCTGCCCAACACCGTGCTGGCCCTGGCCCCGCCGGAAGCCTTATCCGCGCCGGAAGCGGTTGACGCGGCTGAAAACCTGGGCGCGCTCATCCCCCTGCTTGCGGGGCGCGCCGCCGCAAACGGGCGGGCCACCGCCTTCGTCTGCCAGAACATGGCCTGCAAACTTCCCGTGAATACGCCGGAGGCGTTGGCGGACCAATTGGGATAGGCACCCTCCCCCTTCAGCCACCACCTTTTCACTCTCCCTCCATCGGTTCATCCTCCGGGTTCCCATCTGCCCCCAGGAGTGAGAATTTTCGATGGACAGATAGGGCTTAATTTTTCTCAATGGGCACGACCTCGACTATTGCCCTTTTATCCGCGTCGATCGTGAATCGGACGTTGTCGCCGGGTTTGATGCTTTGCAACAGCTTTGCTGGACTGACCTGATAGCTCATCACCATGGGCGCCATGAAGCCCTTTATTTCCTCGTGGTCCACGACCAGGCGGCCTGCCCGCGCATCGACGGAGATCACGACGCCCAAGCCCTTATAGAGACGACGTGTCTCCCGCTTGTTTGCAGGGTGTAAGGTCGAAGGAAGGCGATGCCCTGGGGTGCTTTTGGACGGGCTGCCGCGCCCGACGATGAGTAAACCGTGCATCCCCATCTCCTCGTGAGTGGGCACGTGGCAGTGGAATTCGAGCGTCACGTCGCGGTCAGGTGTCACGAAGCGCAACGTCTGCGTGGCGGGGCCGCGAAACTCATTGTTGAACATCGGGTTGAGGCCTGGGATCATAAGCGCGTGACGGACTGCATCGGTGTTTTCCAACACTATTTCGACGGTCTCGCACGGCTCCGCGCGGATCACTCGGGGTTCAAAGGCAAACACCTCGCCTTGGCGGGCAAAGCGGCTCCCCCCCTTCATTTTGATGCGGCGAAACCCCCGTGGCTTCTTGCACGAGGCGGCAATAATCCTATGGCTTTCCAGGAGGTCCTTTCGGGGTGACTCGTTACCGGAGGTATCCCGTACCGGATAAAATGTTTTAACTTCCTTCTCCAATTCTTTCCAGCCGTACTCGTACTCCTCGGGGGTCACATGGAAGATCGCAGGATCGAAAACCGGCACTTCTCCCTTGTAGTAGGCAGGATCAAAGAACTTGTCGAGGCTGGTCGCAACCTTGGGAAGGCCATCCTTGCCCAGATACTCCTCGTACACAATGGTCGTGAGGTCGCCGCCGGGACTGATGCCGTTATTGGTGATGGCGCGCTCGGTGTGGTCGTGCATGACCCACACGCCAGGTCCCGACGCATAGAAATCGTCTTTCCCCGTCTTTAATATCAGATCGATCCTTTGGGCGGGCCCGATCGTGAACACGTCCCGGGTGTAGCGCATTCCTTTCGGAACTGGGTAGCCGTCCAAATGAGTAAGCGTCGGATGATGGCCATGAGTGTGCAGGCGAACCGTCCGGGCCCCGGCGTTCAGAATCCTCAGCCTCACACTTTCGCCGGAAGCCACTTTTATCGGCGTGTCGCGGAGCGTGAAGGGGAACGAGCGGGCGTTCAACATGAAGACGTTTGGCTTTCGTCGTGCCGAGTCGTAATCGCGGTGCATTCGTTTCTCAATTTCGCGCGGGTCCTTATAGGCGGCGGGAATTCTGTTCAGCCGGTCGTCGATATCCATGTAAACCAGCGAGTACTCCCTCTGGTATTTCCCAATCGCCGCCTTCGCGAGATCCGGGATGCGGCCGGCACCCGGGATGAGGTGCCTGAAGTGGTTGTCAGGCCGGTTCGGTTCGATGATGAGCATGCCTACGAGACCCATCAACACGTGGACATCCGGCTGGACATGGCAATGGTACCAGTGGGTGCCGGGGTTCTTGGCGATGAATTCGTACGTGAAAGCCTCGCCGGGTTTGACCGCGGGTTGGGTGATGTCCGGCACGCCATCCATCGCATTCGGGTGGATCGTGCCGTGCAGGTGAATCGTGTGCGGGAAATAATGCGTGTTCTGTAATGTGATGCGGACCCGGTCCCCCTCCTCGACGCGAATCGTGGGGCTTGGGGCGCGGGCAGGCGAGACCATCCCCTGGCCTTCTGGCGCGAATACCCAGAAGGTGACAAACTTGCCCGGATACACCTCCTCCTGCACCTCAATGACCTCCAGGCGAATATGAATTTCATCCGGATCGCCATCGCCGTCGAGGTCGCGCCCCAGGGTTATGGCGTCGGTCATGGTCCCCGGGATGGCCGGCTCGCTCCGGGTCAGTGCGTGCAGCGACGTGGGCATTACTGCGCCCGCCGACAAGGCGAAGGCCAGCACCATCATGCTACCCCATCTCAGAAACACAAAAGCCTCCCCATCGAGCGTGTGGCACGGGTAAGGGTGACCCATTCCCATGCGCTGGTGAGCACATTCAGCCGACTATTTTTTCATCTTTTGCATATAGCGAAAGTGCAGGATGTCAGCCGCCAAGGCCTGACCGCGGGCGGCATCCGCTTTCGCGATCGCGCGCGCATGGTCATATAGCCCCTGCGGCTTCTTGTGGTTGTGTATCGCCGACTTCAGCCAGGTCTTGGCGTCGTCCACCATGGCGTGGACCAGCGCTAACTGATGCTTGGGCATCATCCCCATGCCCTTCATGTCCTGGGTTATTTTATCGATCGCCTGCTGTGCCGCTTTGAAATGCTTTGGGCATTCAAAAGCATAGGAGTTGGAGGAAATCAACAACGCCGCGGCAAAAATTATCATCATTACAGTGGTCTTCATGATGTGCTCCTCTCTTTGGGAATTAAAAAAAGAATAAAAAATAAAACACCGGCACACTGAATCCGGTCTTTTGAATTGCCTGATTTGGATGATTTTATCTAATTTCTATTTATAAAAACCCAGACCCAGTAAACGTGCTACGGCATAAAATGTCCCGTGTGCGCCAACTGAATATGAAAAAATAAAGGGAAACGAAATCCTGATAACAAATTTGGCGAGGTATTGTCAACCTGGATTTTTCATGACTCCTCTCCAGAAATCCACTTGATCCACTTGAACGGATGGCCTTGGGCTTTTTCGAGGGCCGAAGGAGAGGGATTTGCAAATAGGATTTTGGTGCGGCATTTCCCAGCTGGAGCCGTAAATACCAACTTGAAGATTCCTCGAACCTCCGATACCACGGTTATAAAGTGGAATCCACCTTATCCCGGTGGCTTGACCCCATATTCATGCTTCGAAATGGGCATGGAGTCCGGTGCGGGAAATCGCCATCGTGGGCGGCCCCGCCGCGGCCGGCACCCGGGCCCTGCTGGACGCGGTGCGCCGGCGGCATCTGCCCAGCACCGTGCTGGCCCTGGCCCCACACCGGAAGCCCTAGCCGCGCCGGAAGCGGTGAACGCGATTGACGGGATTGATAACCCGGGCGCGCGCAATCCCCCTGCTGGCCGGTCGCGCCGCCGCCTGCGGGCGGGCCACCGCCTATGTGTGCCGGAACATGGCCTGCAACCTCCCCGTACACACGCCGGAGGCCTTGGCGGAACAGTTGGGAGAACGCTAAGAATTGAAAGACGCTAAGGAACACGCCCGGAAACGTGGGTGATCAGCCGGGCTGCTGATCGAGTTAGCGGCTTGATTCGGTGATCCACGGAACCCTCAACCAGAGGTCGAGCAGCACCAGTCCGGCCATGGCGAGGATTGAGCCGGACATGACAGCGCCAGCGAAGTAGATGACGTAGGCGAACTCGATCAGGTACTTGGTCAACCACCACCCCATTACATCCAGCCAAAGAAAAATAGTGGCCGTGGAGATGAGCAGGTTCCGTATCCAGGGGAAGTAACTGCTGTAGGCCATCATCAAGGAGAGGATGGCCAGAAACACCCCGATGCCGAACAGGTGGAAGTGGGCCTGCCGGGACATTTTGGCCCAGGTATACCCGGCGCTGGCCTGGGCCTTCACCTCTTCGAACCTGCCCAAGGGCATGCCGGGCACCGCCTTGGTCTTCGTGGAGGATTTGCTGTGGCAACTGGTGCAATCCATCTTCATGATCGGCTGAACCTTGGCCTTGAAGAAGTCTTCCTTCGTCCCCTCGTCAATCCATTGCTGCACGATTTCGATATCCTCATCGTCCGCCACATACTCGTACATGCTGGTCTTCATCGAACTCACCAGCAACGGATAAGCGTATTTGATCCGGATGCCCTCCAAGGTGGGAAAAACAAAACCCGATTCGGCTTCCGACAGCAACAGCCCCAACATGATCAACGAGGAGAACGTCCCGATGAGGATCGAGCCGACGAAAAAAGAAGCAGCCAACCTGGCGGAGAAATTGAGGGTCTTGAGGGTCATGGCGTGGCAATCCTTGGCGGATCACTGCAAAAGAATTGCCCGCCAACCGAGAACTGGCGGCGGGCGGGCGGAAGGTTGGTCACCCGGATACCGGCATCACCGGCATTTCCCGGGGATCACTTGAAGCGCAATACCAGTGCTCCTTCGTGATATATGTGGTTGATCTGTGAGTTGTCAAAGACCGAAATCCCGAAATAGTAGGATTTGCTCAGGTCTTTGAACTGAACGTCTTGCATGTTGGCTTTTTCGCCTCTCGTGACCAGCTTGCGTTTCACTTCGATGGTCCACATCCCGTTGGCCCACACACCCTTGGCCTTGATGTCGCCACGGGAACCCGTGAACGGGCTGAGTATGATTCCTGGCACGACGCTTCCTGGCTTGAAGGTGTCCACGAATTTGGCCTTGGTTTCGGGCATCACCCAATACTTGCTGGCCTCGCTGTAGGGCTTGTTCATATACTCCGGAGCGGATTTGGCCTTGTTCCGGTTGTTTTTGTAGCCGCCGCCCAATTTCGAGTCGCCTTTGCGGCCCCAATTTTTGTTTTTCTTGGGGTCCTTTGTGCTGTCCACGAATTGGTCGTCGAACAAACCAACCGGATTCGAGCGCACACTCTTCCAGTGCCACATGTCGATGGTTTCCCCCGCCCTGCGGGTGAATTTGCGGCCCGGCGATTTGTCCCGAATGCCGGCCGTCTTTCCGTTGTCGGACATGTGGCAGGCGATGTCGCAGCCTTTCTTTTTGAAGCCCCGGGCCTTGATGTTCCAGAACATTCCCAACTTGTCCTCATAGTAGGTGTTGTCGTGGCCCGTGCTGTCCTTGTTGCTCAACTGCTTCCATTTTCCGTCGGGCTGCTTCACCCAGGGAAACCGCTCAATACTCTGGGTGGGGTCCCGGTACTGGATCAGGAAGTAGATGAACTCCTTGTCGTAAAGGGACTTGATGCGCACCGTGGTTTCCTTCATGCCCTTGTATCCGTTGTTGGGTTTGTAGGGCAGTTGATCCACCAGGACAGATAAGGCTTTGGCCTTGTTCCACGCGTCTTCAGCCTTGGCGTCCAAAACGATCCGGGCAGTGGTGCGGACACTGGTCAATTGGGGATGTTTGCCCCTCTTGGCCTCCGTCATTTCCGGTAGGCTGGCCAGAGAAAACAGGGCAACGGACATTGACAGAAGTAATGTGCCGAACGATTTCATTTTTATCTCCTTATCTTTTGGTGCTATTCCGTGGTCCCATTCCTCTTGCCGTGGGGCCTCATGAAACACCCTTCCCGCTTCGGGCTTTCCCTCTGCTAAAATTTTATCCAATTTCGGACACACCTTGATTGACCTACATCAATTTTTCCCGGTTTTTTTTAGCGCTCCCGTGCGCGGTGAAGCGGTTCCCGTAGAATCCGGAACCAACCCCCGGCAGGTCACGAATCGCACCGTCTTTATGAAATACGTCCTGGTTAATTTTTTGCTCCGGAGCACCGGAATCCGGAAGGGGAAACGGAGCGTACGCTACATCAGCCGGTAAAAACCTTGAGGGGATAAGATTGGCTCTGGAATCCCCGGCCGGTCTTTGCTACAACCCCAGCCTGGGAGACCACCGCCGGATGCCCTTACCGTTCAATTAATTTTCTAATCGGAAGGCAGTCATGAGTCAAGAAAATGTTATCGCCCAAGACAAAGTTATTGTCATAGTGGGCGTCGGCCCTGGGCTGGGCACCGCCATTCCGCGCAGGTTCGCCCGCGAGGGATTTTCCGTGGGGTTGATCGCCCGCAAGGCCGCCAACCTGGAGGCGGCCAAGGCCGTCATCGAGGCGGAGGGGGGCAAAGTTGCCGGTGCCGTTGGGGCCAAAGTTGCCGGTGCCGTTGGGGCCAAAGTGGCCATTGCCGAAGGGGACGCCTCGGACGGCGTTTCGTTGAAAAAAGCCTTCGACGCCTTGCGCGGCGAGGTGGGCGATCCTTCCGTGCTGGTGTACAACGCCGGAGCGTTCGTGCGGGCGCCGCTGATGGAGCTCACCGAGGAGCAGTTGGTGGATTCCTGGCGCATCGGCTGCCTGGGCGCCTTTCTCTCGGCGCAACAGGTGCTGCCCGACATGGTGGCCAAGGGACGCGGCACGATTCTGCTCACCGGCGCCACCGGTTCCATGCGGGGCAGCGCCAATTTCGCCTGCATGGCCGTGAGCAAGTTCGGCCTGCGGGCCCTGGGCCAGTCCATGGCCCGCGAGTTCGGCCCCCAGGGCATCCATGTGGCCCACGTCATCGTGGATGGGCAGATCAACAATCCCCGCACCCGGGAACGCTTCGGCACCACGGACCGGCCCGAGGACACCTTCCTCGATACGGAGGCCATGGCGGACACCTACTGGCACCTCCACGCCCAGCACAAAACCTCATGGGCGCAGGAAATCGACCTGCGGCCCTCCATGGAAAAGTTTTAAAATCCTCGTGATTTCATGGCTACCGTCCCGGCCAGATGATGCGAGACCGGCACGGATTTTCGTTGGGGGTCCTTCCAGAGCAGGGGGACGCGCACCAGACCCTGGAAGTGCATCGGCCCTTTCAGCATCAGCCCATGGTCGCCCATGAAATCCCCGTGGTCCGCGTTGAAGACGAGCGCGGGCGGGCCTAACCCGGTGCGTTTCAGCCGGGCGGGGATTTCCCGCGGCGCGCCGTCGATCATGGCGCAGGCCGGCGCCAAGGGAAAACCGCCGCCGCCTCCAATGCCGGCGCATTGCTGAAAGCACCCGAATCACCTTCCCCCCTTGTTTCCTTTGATTCATGCCCGGCACTTGTGATATTCCACCTGAGGGAAACAATTTGTCATCCATCGCCAGGTTGCGGCCTTGCATGGAGGCGGCCGCCTGGACAGGCGCCAGGCGGCCGAATGGGGGAAACCCCGCGAACATGGCAACACGGGAGAAACCATCATGAAAATTTTCCGAAGCATCATCCTGACCATGGCGGCGCTGGCCGTTCCGGCGCTGGCCGGTTCCAGCCCGGTCATGGCCCAGTCGGCCGGGATGGGCACCACCAAGACCGCCTTCACATCCCAGGCGGGCACGGCCATCGCCAAGGTGGTCTCGCAGAACACATCGATCCGCATGCGCGCCCAGAAGTTCGGCGGCTCCAGCGTCTACGTCCCCCTTCTCAACAAGGGAGGGATCGATTTCGCCCTGGCCAACGAGTTGGAAATGCTCTACGCGGTCACGGGCACCGGTATATACAACAAGAAGCATCCCAACCTGCGCATCGTCACCGTGCTCACACCGTTCCGCACGGCGGTGTTCGTCCGCGCCGATTCTCCCTATCGCAAGGTGTCCGATTTGAAGGGCAAGCGCTTCGCCTCGGGTTGGGCCAGCCAGAAGATCATCATCCCGCTGATGAACGGCTATTTCGCCAATGCGGGGATGTCCTATGACGACGTGATCAAGATTCCGGCGCGCAACGTGGTGGCCGGCGCCAATGACTTCGCCACGGGCAAGACCGACGCCTTTTTCTTTGTCTTCGGCGCCGGGAAGGTGCGGGAAACCGCCGCCAAGGTTGGCGGACTGCGGGTGCTCGGCCTGGACGATTCCGCCGGGGCCATGGCCCGCCTGCGCCGGCACGTGCCCCCCGCCTATGCCCTGCGGGTCAAGCCCTCCAGGCGCAACGTGGGCGTGGACAAGCCGTTGCACGTGATGACCTATGAATACCTGGTGTTGACCAGCAGCAAGGTCAGCGGCGAGATGGTCTACAAGGTCGCCAAGACCATGCACGACAAGCCGGGGGAGTTGAGAAAATCCTTCCGGGCCTTGGCCATGTTCAAGCCCAATCGCATGGCCAAGAACTTCCCCGGGCTGAAATACCATCCCGGCGCCATCAAGTATTACCGGGAATTGGGAGTCTGGCCTCCCAAGTAGGGCCGGCTGTGAGTTGTAACCCCGTGTGCCGTAATTCCATGGGTTGAAATACCGTGGGTTGAAATACCGTGGGTTGAAATACCGTGTCGGCCCGCTCCCTTCGGTGGAGAGGGCCGTCCCCGGAAATGGTGGCGTGAATTGCAGAGATCTTCCCGTTGAGCGAAAACCCCGCATCCGAAGGTGTTTCCGGCCCCCAATCCCTCGGGGGGTGGCTGGCCGACGCGCTGGCCTTTCTGGTGACCGCCGGGGCCCTCGCCTGGGCGGCCGATCTGTTCCGCAAAGTCGGGTTGTTGTTGTACAAGGAGCAATTCCTGGCCGGCATGCTGGCCCTCGCCCTGCCGCTGCTCTACCTGAAATGCCGCATCTCCTCCAAGGCCGATCCCAACCGCATTCCCTGGTACGACTATCTGGCGGCCCTGGCCGGGTTCGCCTCCAGCGCCTTCATGGCCTACCGCTACCCCGTGCTGGCCGAGTTGCTGGCGGACACTCCCACCGAAGGCCTGGTGGTGGGGGGCGTCATGCTGGCGCTGGTCACCGAGGGGCTGCGCCGCACCGTGGGCGGCGTGTTGACGGGCATATCGGTGGGCTTTATTTTGCTGGGCGGTTTCGGCCATTACATTCCCGGCGACCTGGGTGGACGGCCGGTGGATTGGGACATTTTGTTCTATTACCTGGCCTGGGATTCCAGCGGCATTCTGGGACTGCCCATGTCCGTGGTGACGATCATCGTGACCACCTTCGTCTTCTTCGGACAGGTGTTGATGAAATGCGGCGGCTCCACCTTCTTCACCGAATTTTCCATGATCCTGGTGGGGCGCTTCCGGGGGGGGCAGGCCAAGATCGCCGTCATCGCCTCCAGCCTGTTCGGCTCCATCTCGGGCAGCGCCGTCTCCAATGTGGTCACCACGGGCATCGTCACCATCCCCCTCATGCGCAACGCCGGGTATCGTCCCGAGCAGGCGGGGGCCATCGAGGCGGTGGCCTCCACCGGCGGCCAACTGATGCCGCCGATCATGGGCGCCGCGGCCTTTCTGATGGCCGAGTTTCTGGAAATTCCCTACACCGAAGTGGTGACCGCCGCGTTGATTCCGGCCATGCTCTACTACCTGGCCCTTTTCATTCAGGCGGACCAGGAAGCGGCCAGGATGGGTATTACCCGCATTCCGGCGGAGGATATCCCCAAGATGTGGCCGGTGCTCAAGTCGGGGTGGTTTTTCCCGGTTCCCTTCGTGGTGCTGATCGGTTGCCTTTTTTTCTTGAATTACACCCCGGAAACCTCCGCGCTTTACGCCACCATCGCCATGGTGGCCTGCGCCATGGTGTTCGGGTACCGGGGAAAGCGCCTCACCCTCGGCGAATTGATCGCGGCCATGCGCCAAACCGGCGTGGCCGTGCTGGATATCTTCATGATCGGTGTGACCGCGGGGGTGGTGATCGGGGTGCTGAACATTTCCGGGCTGGACCAGGGCCTGACCCTGGTTTTGGTGGAGATGGGCGCCGGCAATCCGATTTTGATGGTCTTGATCTCGGCCGGGGTGTGCATTTTGCTGGGGATGGGCATGCCCACCGCGGGCGTGTATCTGGTGTTGGCGACCCTGGTGGCGCCATCGTTGGTTGAAATCGGGATCGTCCCCATCGCCGCCCATTTGTTCATCCTTTACTTCGGGATGATGTCCATGATCACCCCTCCGGTGGCCATCGCCGCCTTCGCGGCGGCCAGCCTCACCGGCGCGGACGCCATGAAGACCGGCTTCGCCGCCATGCGCTTCGGTTGGCTGGCCTACGTCATTCCGTTCCTGTTCGTCGCCTCGCCGAGCCTGATTCTGCAAGGCAGCCTGCTGGAGACGGCGATCGCCGTGTTCACGGCCGCTTTCGGCGTGTGGCTGGTGTCGGCGGGGATCACCGGGTTCCTTTTTCAAGGCCAGGATGCGTTGTTCCGGGTGTTGTTGGCGGTCTCCGGGCTGCTGCTGCTTTTTCCGGCGGGCGCCATCGAAGGCGGCGAGTGGACAGACCTGGCCGGGATGGTGCTGGGAACCGCCCTCGTGATCCGGGATTTGGTCACGGCCCGGCGGCTTGAACGGGCGGGCGATCCGGTAGATGAAACGCCTGGATAAAACGCTGGAGTGAAGGATCCCCCTGGCGGGGGATACCTTCCCCTCCGGCGGTAGTGAGGGTGCGTTTGCCAGGAAAACCTGTCAGCCGGGGTGGGGATTCGGGGGGAGGTGCATATTAAAACCGGGGGACACCGAAATGGTGCTACTTTGTCATTTGTCACCATGGATGGACGCAGATGAACCCGGATTGGAATGAGAACAGCAGGTTCTCTCTGCGTTCATCGGCGTGAATCGGCGGTTCCTTGTTACAAACGCGGGTAGCCCGGATCCTGGACCCGATTCGGGGTTATGAAGCGGGTTGCAGGCGCGTCGCCACGATGGAGCGGCGCCGGGCCACATACATCCACAACGCGCCCACGATGGCCAGATTGATCACCCCGGCGGCGGCGGCGTTGATGAACGAGAGCCCGTAATCTCCGGTTTGGTCGAAGAAGTAACCGCCCTGCCAACCTCCCAGGCCCATCCCGCTCCAGGCGAAAAAGAACACGATCCCCATCGATACCCCTCGCATGTGCAAGGGAACCATTTCCCGGATGCAAATGGTGAACGAGGTCATCACGCCGGAGAAACCGATCCCGAACAGGATGCCCAGAATGTACAGGCCGCCCAGGGTTTCCATGCGGACAAACCAGAACACGAACACGGTCTGAATGGCCGAAGCCAGGAGCCAGGAGCGAATCCCGCCGATGTGGTCCGAAAGTTTGCCGAAGATGATGCGCCCCACGATTCCCGTGGCCCAGATCAGGCTCACCAGCCCCGCGGCGCTCTGGGCGTCGATGCCCAGGTCCTGCGCCAGCGCGACGACATGCACCAGCGGCGTGGCCATCACGAAGCAGCAGAAGACCACCGCCACGCTAATCCAGGCCACCGCCGTCACCGGCGCGATGGGAAGAACGCCCTCGCCTTTTGAGGACGGAAGGGCCTTGGCGCCGGCAACGCTCCGCTCCAGCCCTGGCGGATTCCGCATCAACAGCGAGAGCGGCAGCAGCACGGCCAGGAGAATCATTCCCAAGATCAGGTAGGTTTCCCTCCATCCCACCGCCGTGATCAGATATTGGCTCAAATAGGGAACACCGGATTGGCCCGCCGCGACGGCTGCCGTGGCAATCCCCAAGGCCAGCCCCTTGTTGCGATCGAACCAGCTTCCCACGTTGGCCAGCATGGGGGCGTGGAATGCACTAACACCCAGGCCGCCCAGCAGGCAATAATACAGATAAAACTGCCACAGGCTTTGCTGGCGCGAGAGCAACAGCAGTGACCCGCCCAGGCAGAGGGTACCGATAATGGCCACTAGCCGGATCGAAAAGCGGTCCGCAAGATATCCCATAAAAATGCCGCCAAGACCGAGAGAGGTGGTCCCCACCAGATAGGCAAATGCGGTTTCACCCCGCAGCCACCCCATATCGGCGATAAGCGGTTTCATGTAAACCGAAATAGCCCCAAGTATGCCGAGGCCCAAACCGATGAAAATGGGCGCCACCATTACCATGATCCACCCGTAATTAAACGTTTTCCGCGTACCGTTGGTGCTCTCGTTCATGAATCCACTCCTCCCGTTTGGGTTGAATTTTTCGCTTTGCCACACCGGCTTCTGAGGCACTCTTGTCTGTCCGGTGTTTTCACTCCCGCCGTCTCCCCCCGGGGGTGATGCGCTCGATTACGGAGGGAGCGGGGTTACTTTCGATGTTCTGGATTCCATGGCCGTTTCCTTTTCTGGTTCGGTAAGTTAATAAAAGACAATTGAATGGTGACGTGTGTTAAGGGATTTTGCTTGAAGGAACCCTTTAGAAAACCTTGTTTTTTTCTGGGTTTTTCATAACTAAGCCCTGCAGGGAAATTGACGGTCAGGAACCTCACCGAACGGACTAGATGAAGTATCAATTTTTGAAATGTGAACTCGATATTGCTCGTCACGAACTGCTCGTTGATGGCCTTCCCCGGAAAATCGAGCCGCAAGTTTTTCATCTGCTGGTTTATCTGATCGACAACCGGGAGCGGGTTGTATCAAAGGACGAGTTGGTCGATGCCATTTGGGAGGGGCGAATCATTTCTGATGCCGCGATCAGCAGCCGGATCAGCGGGGCCCGTCATGCCGTCGGGGATGATGGGAAATTACAGAACATCATTCGCACGGTTCCACGTCTTGGCTTCCGTTTCGTGGCCGATGTGGCCATCGAGGATTCCGCACCGCCGCCGGGACAGGGGGAGGATGCGGGCCGAATCCTGCTCCCCGGGGGGGAAACCAGGGCGGCGGTGGAAGGAATGGGAATCCCGCCACTACCCCAGAAACCGACCCTGGCTGTCCTCCCATTCAGCAGCCTGGGCGGCGACCCGGATCATTCCTACCTGCCGGGTGGAATTACCGAAGACATCATCACCGCCTTATCGAAAAATCGCTGGTTGTTGGTTTTGGCGCGCAACGCGACCATATCCTTCCGGGATCAGAGTCTGCCTCCCATCCAAATCGCCAATTCCATCGGTGCCGATTACCTGGTCAGCGGGAGCGTCAGACGGGACGGCGATCGGATTCGAATCAACGTTCAATTGATTGACGGGCAATCCGGAACCCATGTCTGGGTCGAGAAATACGACCGATCCATCCACGGCATTTTCGACCTTCAGGATGAAATCACGGAGACCATCGCGGCTCGCATCGCCCCGGAACTGGAGACGGCGGAAAGGAAGCGCGTCAAGCACAAACACCCCCAAAGTCTCAACGCCTGGGACCAATACCTGCTTGGGCTGGCTCAGTTCTACACCTTCCGGAAGGAAGGCAACGCCCAAGCGCAAATCCTGTTTCGGCATGCCATCAAACTGGATGCCGATTTTGCCCAGGCCCATGCGCGGCTGGCGTACTCCATGCTATTGAGCATGGTATATTTCGATTCCGAACCAGACCCGGCCTTGCTGGACGAGGCACTGGAAACCGCCCAAAAAGCCCTCGCCATCGACGAGCAGGACGCCGTGGCCCATTTTGCCTTGGGCCGAATTCATCTTGCCCGGGGGGATTACGCGAAGGCCATCCTGAATTTGGAAAATTCGGTGGATCTCAATCCCTGCCTTGCCCCGTCCTATTGTGGCCTTGGCGACGCGCTGACCTATTCAGGATGGTTGGACGAGGCGATCGCACAGTTTGAAATTGCGATCCGCCTCAGCCCTTACGACCCCTATCGCTGGGCGTTTTTTTCCTACCGTTCCCTGGCCCACCTGTTCCTGGGGGAATACGAGGCCGCGGTTGAATGGGCGGAAAAGGCGACACAGATTCCCAACGCGCAGTATTGGCCTCATGCACATTTTGTGGCGGCGTTGGGGTATCTGGAACGCCCGGAAAAGACGCTCGCCGCCGTTGAAGCCCTGCTGAACCGCAAGCCCGAGTTTACCCGCGATTTTGCAAGACAGCACCTGTTCTACATTCAGAAGGAGGAACAAATGAAAATCTATCTTGAAGGACTGCAAAGGGCCGGCATTCCGAAGTGAATCAGGGGATGATCCTTCCCTGAGGAAATCATATTCCCGGGGAGATTGTGGTCACACCGCACCTGTGGGTATCTATCCACCGCACCCGTGTCAGAGGCTAACGGGGCGTGTTCGCCTACCCATAAATCCATGACGATCATGCCTGACCCCAATACCCCGTCCAAACCTGCCTCAATGCTCCCGTCCAAATCCGCCCTCGCCCCGGTGTTGCTGGTCAATTTCATCGGCACCATGGGCTTCAGCATCGTGCTGCCGTTCCTGGTTTTCCTGGTGACCCGCTTCGGGGGCAATCCGCTCATCTACGGCTTGGTGGGCGCGACCTATCCGGTCTTCCAGTTTTTCGGCGCGCCGGTGCTGGGCCGGTGGTCCGACCGCTTCGGGCGCAAGCGCATCTTGTTGTTGAGCCAGGCGGGCACCTTCCTCTCCTGGGTGATCTTCTGCGTGGCCCTGACGCTCCCCGTCACGACATTGCTGGCGGTGGATTCGGCCTTACTGGGCAAATTCACCCTCACCCTGCCCCTGGTGGTGATCTTCTTTGCCCGCGCCCTGGACGGCCTCACCGGCGGCAACATCTCCGTGGCCAACGCCTATGTGGCGGACATATCCACCGACGAGACCCGCAACGCCAATTTCGGCAAAATGGGGGCCGCCGCCAACTTGGGGTACATCCTGGGGCCGGCCATGGCCTCGCTGCTTGGCATGACCTCCTATGGGGAAATCCTGCCGGTGCTGGCGGCC
>JACZSY010000278.1 GCA_022573975.1 SAR324 cluster bacterium
GGAGCTGGCTCCCTGCCGGGGTTCCCAAAGGGGCGGCGCCCCTTTGGCCGCCGGAGGCAATCTCCGCAAAAGGGTAGCGCCCTTGACCCGCCGGAGGCAAAGCTGGTGAAAGGGGCAGCGCCCCACCGCCCGCCGGAGGCAAAACACCGCCCGCCGGAGGCCGCCCCTGCCAATAAATCCGCGTTCATCCGCGTTTATCGGCGGTTCCCGTTTGCAGTTGCTGTTTTATTCCCCGCCCGCTGTTATCTGTGCTTTTCAGTTTTTATCCGTGGCTCAAAATCGCAGTTGCTGTTCCCTACGGTTCCCCCAAAGTTTCCCGGATATACCCCGGCAGGGCGAAGGCGGCCTGGCACACCTCCACGTTGAAATATTTCAATTCCTTTTGGAACGATGGCGGCTGTTCGGGCAGGGCTTGGCGGGGGTCGATGTGGTTTGAGGCGAAGGTGAAGCTCCACAGGCCGGAGGGATAGGTGGGGATATGGGCCAGGAAGGGGGCCACGTGGGCGAAGAGGGGGTTCAGCTTGCGGTTGACCTGGGCCAGCACTTCGCCGTTGTAGAACGGGGATTCGGTCTGGAACACCGCCACGCCGCCGGCGCGCAGGGCGCTTGTTATCTTCTGGTAGAATGCCGTGGTGAACAGCTTGGCGCCTTCTCCCACGGGGTCGATGGAATCCACGATGATCGCGTCGTAGGCGTCTGGATGGCCGTCCAGGTAGGCGAAGCCGTCCTGGTGCACCACCTGGGCGCGGGGGTCGTCCAGGCTGTGGGCCAGTTCGGGGAAGAACCGGCGGCAGGTTTCGATCACCGCCGGGTCGATTTCCACCAGCGTCACCTGTTCCACGCTTGCATGGCGGAGCACCTCGCGGACGCTGCCGCCGTCCCCGCCGCCGATCACCAGCACCTGTTTGGGCGCCCCGTGGAGCAGCAGCGGCGTGTGGACGATCATCTCGTGGTAGATGAATTCATCCCTGGCGGTGAGCATGACGAAGCCGTCCAGCAGCAGCAAGCGGCCGTATTCCACCGTTTCGAGCACCTCGATATGCTGAAATTCGCTTTGTTGCTCGTGGAGCCGCTCGCGCACGGCGAGGGTCAGCCCGGCATAGGGCGTGTGTTTTTCCAGAAACCAGTCTTGCGTCATTGCCGGCCCTGTGACGCCCGGAGCCGAGCCGGGCCCGGTATTGCCATGGGGGTCAATATTTCAGTCGGGGTCAGTATTTCAATTGGGTCAATTGCAGGCGCGAAGGCATGAAGGCCTCCGAGAGCGCTTTTCGCATTCCTTCCCCGGTCAGCTTTCGCACGCAGGTGACCAGGTCCAGGTGCAGATAGCCCAGTTCCGGCCAGCTATGGGCGGAGAGATGGGATTCGGAAAGAATGATCACCGTGCTGACGCCGGGGCCGAAATAATGGGAGTGAGTGGAAACCTGGGTCAGGCCGAGGTGGGTCACGACCCGGTTCATGGTATCGTTCATCACTTCCGGATCGTTGATCCGTTCCGGAGCGACCCCGTGCAACTGGAGCACCCAGTGCTCGATGTATGGGGTGGTGAATTCGCCATCGGGAGCGCTCAGGTCGAGCTTGACCGAAGCGGTTTTCGGCGCTTTGCCCGATGGATCGTGTTGTGGAAAAGCGTTTAACGAAGAATTCAAATCCTGTTTTCTCACCTCCCTTGAGTCGCCGGCTGTACGCCTGGCTGGTATGTGGCTGGATGGAATAGTTTCGATCCGGCGTCCGGCGGGAGAGCTGCTGGCTCCGCTCCCGCTAATCGCCAATGCCGGTACGCATAAAATCCCCGAATAAATTGACCCCTGGCCGCGACCCAGCCCAGGGATGCGGCGAAAAACGGTTTTTCCAATCCCCCGCCTGCCCAGAATCGCAGCGGCAAGTCAACGGGATTACAGGTGGATGGCCTTATTTTGAACCTGTTTTTCCGCTTTCGCAACCCATCATTTTCCTTGGCCCATGCGGCCATGATTGTGCCGGGAATGACCACCGGCCGCTCCCTCCCCGCCGGTTGCCGCGGGCAGGCTCCGTGGCTTTCTGGTGGAGGGGGTGGCTTTCACGGGAGTTTGCGGAGGGTTGCGGAGGGTTGCCGGGCGCCGAAACGCCCGCTCTCCTTCAATGACGGCCTCCATCGCTGGACTCGCCGCCGCGCCGGCGAAAATGCCGCCAACCGGCGCCCGGAAGGTCCGGGATATGCAAGGCTTTGGGAAATATTCGAGATCACTGCTGAATGCTTCGGAACCTCCGGGGCGGCGATTGGGGAAAGAACCTCCAGCGCCTGGCCGGAGACCCGCCACTTTTCCCCCGGCGCCGATGATGAAACCGATTCCACGATTCCCCGCGGGCTCCCGGCGCCGGGGTTTGGTGAACACGATGGCGGGCGGACTGTTGCCGGCCTGCCTGCTGCTGGCCCTGGCCGGGTCCTGCTTTTCCGATCCCGGCATCGCGCCCGTGGCCCCCACCGGGCCGGTCACCGAGGATTTCCTGCGCCAGCGCCATGCGTTCATGTTGGATACGGTGGTGGAACGGCCAAAACGCATGGGCCGGTTCTTGCGGGAGCAGGAGCGGGTGGAAAGCGAAAGGAATCTGGCCTCGTTCGATCAGGTGCTTTCCGAGCAACAGCGCATCCTCGCCGAATTGCGGAAGGTGCAAGAGCGGGGCGGGGCGAATTTCGGCCGCCTGCTGGACCGGCAGGAGCGCTTGAGCCGGTCGCTCCGCCGGCAGCGGGGTTTCGCCTCCCCCCGGGATCAAGCGGCGTTTTCGCGGGTGCTCGCCGAACAAAGGCGGATTCTGGCCGAACTGAACAAGGTGGAGGCGTTGAATCTGGAAAATTTCCACCAAATCCAGGGCCGGCAACGTAGCTTCCAGGAGGAACAGGCTGAAAGACGCCGCCTGGCGGCCGAATTGGCCATGTCGGTCTTCCTGCAGGCCCTGCTGGAGCAGGAACGCATCCTGCTGGAACTCGAAAGACGGCGCCGGAGGAACGACGATTTGTTTTTTGAGATCCAGGGTGAAGCGTTTCGTCATCGTGAACGGCTGGAACGTGAACGGCTGGAACTGCAGGCGCGCTTCCTGGAACGCTTTGGCCAACAATCCAACACCCGATCCTCTTCCAGTTCCCTCCCCCTTTCCGGATTTTAACCCTGGGCGGGAGGCCCTTGCTCCACCCTTGTTTTTATCTTCCGCCTTCCCCCGCGCCGGAAATCCGGCGCTCCCGGAAATCCGCGCCGCGAAACGACACCCCCCGGGGAAAAAGAATGTGCCATCGGCGCGGGATTTCGGTACCGTGAACACGCGGCCCTCCGAAGCCGCGCCCGGAACCGGAATCGCGCGGGGATCGGCCGGTGCGGTGAATCTTTTTGCGCGGGTTCGTTACCCGGCACGATTGGTTGAGACGGTTGCATGGCCCAAGCCGAAACAAAACCCCAAGCCCCCCACGCCATCGGCCTGATCGGCGGGGAGGGCCAGATGGGCCGTGTATTCCGGCCCCTGTTCGAGTCCGATGGCCACCGGGTGAGGGTGTCCGGCCCGTCGGACGATCCGGGCTATGGCGGGCTGGTGGAATCCTCCGACGTGATCATCGTCACCGTACCCATCCACCAGACCGTATCGGTCATCGAACGAATTTCGCCCCTGCTGCGGCCCGAGCAATTGTTGAGCGATTTCACCTCGGTCAAGGGGGAGGCGGTGGCCGCCATGCTGGCCACACGGGCGCGGGTGATCGGATGCCATCCCATTTTCGGCCCCATGCCCGACCCCGCCGGGCAAAACGTGGTGCTCTGCCCGGCACGGCCCGGGGGCTTCCTGGACTGGTTCCGCGGGTTCCTCACCCGCCATGGCATGAAGGTGGTGGAAATGTCCGCCGAAAGTCATGACCGGGCCATGGCCTTCATCCAGGGGTTGACCCACTTCATCAACATCACCTTCGCCCGCACCCTGCAAACCCGGCAGGCCAACCTGGAGGAAATCCTCAAGGTTTGCAGCCCGGTATACCAGGTGCTGTTTTCCATCCTCTGCCGGATTCTCAGCGGGGACGCCCATCTCTACGGCCAGATTCAAATTTCCAACCGCGACAACCTCCCCGTGCTGGCCGATTTTCTCCGCAATAGCGAAGAACTGCTGGAGGCGATCGACAATTCCGATGCGGAGGCCGTCTACCGCATGTTCAACGAGTCCGCGGAGTACCTGGGGGATTACAAGGCCGTGGCGAGGAAAAACAGCGACTTCCTGATCGACCGGATGACCGAATTCCTGACCGGCGGCCGGCCCACTGAGCGATAGGCCGGCGCGCCTGGAGCACTTCCCCCGCCTGAAAAACACCATGCCCAGCGATTACGTTCACGGTTACACCGAGCGGGAAGCCGAACGCCTGCACGATCAGGCCAACACCCTGCGCGAATTGTTGCACCACGACAGCCGCTGGCCGCCCGGCGCGTTGGTGCTGGAAGGCGGCACGGGCGTGGGAGCCACCACGGCCTTCTTCGCCGGGGACAATCCCCAGGTGCGCTTCTTCTCCGTGGACGCCTCGGCGGAGTCCTTGCTCCAGGCGCGGGAAAACCTGGCGGCCCAGCGGCTGGACAACGTGCGCCTGGTGCGGGGCGACCTCTACCGGCTGCCCTTCGGCGGCGAGGCTTTCGACCACGTCACGGTGTGTTTCGTGCTGGAGCATCTGACCCGTCCCATGGAGGCCCTGGCCGAACTGATGCGGGTGCTCAAGCCGGGGGGAACCCTCACCGCCACCGAGGGGGATCATGGCTCATGCTATTTCCATCCCGAAACCGAGGCGGCCCGGGCCGCCTGGAATTGCCTGATCCGGGTGCAGGCGGCGCTGGGCGCGGATTCCTGCATCGGGCGGCGGCTCCATCCCCTGCTCACCGCCGCGAAACTGCGCCAGGTGCGGGTCACGCCGCGCACGGTGTACTGCGATGCTTCCCGCCCAAACTGGATGGACGGCTTCGTGAAGAAAACCATCATTCCCATGGTGGAAGGGGTGCGCGAACAGGCCCTGGCCTGGGGCTACATCGCCGAGGACGACTGGAACCAGGGCATCGCCGACCTGCACAAAACCGGCGAAGCCCCCCAGGGCACCTTCAACTACCAGTTCTTCAAGGGGGTGGGGGTGAAGTGAGGGGAAGCGGTCTTTAAAAACATTTAATCGCAGGCCCAACCCTTCGAGACGGATTCCTTTGGTACTCTCCTCAGGGAATCGGGCTGTTTAGCCCGGATATTTCATGGCAGAGGAGGCGAAATCCTGTATAATCCCTGTTGAATCAAAGGAATAAACCTTCAGGGAAGAAGGATTTCGCCATGACGAATCGTAACAGGGAACAACTCAGTTTTCCAGGGTGCAAAGGACGCAAGGTGG
>JACZSY010000054.1 GCA_022573975.1 SAR324 cluster bacterium
CCGGGCGAGGGGGGGGAAAGCGGGGGGAGCCGCCCGGAGCGGCGGGGAATGAACCCGCACAAAAAATGAACGGCCTCGCCCCAAGCGGCGGGGAATGAACCCGCACAACAATCTCAACCCGAACCCGCCGCCGCGACTCGGATGGCGGCAACCGGAGCAGCGCCATGCATGTGGAACCCACCGGAGGCCTCAGCCAGAGCGCCTGGGATTCCCCCTTCTGGAACGAGTACACCGAAACCCTCCCGCGGGAACGCCTGAACCAACTGCATCTGGGGCGGCTGCAAAACTTGGTGCGCCATTGTTACCAGAACAGCCCTTTCTACCGGGAGCGCTTCGACGCCGCCGGGCTCAAGCCCGGGGACATCCAAAGCCTGGAGGACTTCAAGCGCAAGGTGCCCCTCACCGACAAGTCGGACTTCATCCAACTCCAGGCGGAAAGCCCCCCCTACGGCCCCACCCAGGCCCTGCCCGGGGCCTTCTGGGCGCACCATGCGGAAACCTCGGGCACCACGGGCGTTCCGCTGGCCATTCCCTATTCCATGTACGACACGGTGCGCTATGGCGAGTCGTGGGTGTACGGGTTCTGGGCCTTGGGCATCCGGCCCTCGGACCGCTTTTACTTCGCCTTTTCCTGGGGCAACTTCGCCGGGTTCTGGAGCGCTTATTGGGGCGTGCGGCGGCTGGGGGGCCAGGTGATCTCCGGCGGCGGGTTGAACACCGAGGGCCACATCCGGGCCATCGAGCGCCTCAAGCCCACCGTGCTGATCTCCACCCCCACCTTCGCCCTGCGCATGGCGGCGGTGGCCAGGGAAATGGGGGTGGACACGGCCGCCTCGTCCATCCGCTACACCTACCACGCGGGCGAACCCGGCCCCACGGCGCTGCCCCAGATGCGGCGGCGCATCGAGGACGCCTGGGGGGCCAAGGCCGGCGAACTGCTGGGCATCGCCGAGGTGGACGCCATGGCCCCGGGATGTCCCCTGGGCGACGGAGTGCACGTCAACGAGATGAACGTCTTCAGTTGGTCCTTGAACCCGGAAACCATGGAGGAGACCGGCGAGGGAGAAATCGGCGAGAATGTCGTCACCAGCTACGTCAACAACGCCCAGCCCCTGCTCAACTACCGCACCCACGACCTGGTCCGGCGCCGCTCAACCTGCGCCTGCGGCCGCAGCTGGGACAAGTTCGAAGGCTCCGTGCTGGGCCGCACGGACTTCATGGTCACCGTGCGGGGCACCAACGTCTACCAGAGCGCGGTGGAAAACGTGTTGGGCGGCATGGACGGCGTGAGCGATTTTTATGAACTGGTGCTGGAGCGAAAAGACGAAAACGACGTGATGTTCGTGCGCTTCGAGCCGGAAAAATCGGTGCCCGGCGGCGAGTGGGCGGCCCTTTCGGAGAGCCTGGGCGACCGCATCGCCGAGACCCTGCGCGTCCGGCTGGAGGTGCGGGCCGTCGAGCCGGAAAGCCTGCCCCGCTACGACCTGAAGACCAAGCGCATCATCGACAACCGGCCAGAGGAATTCCGCCGCGTACTGGACCGCTGATCGGGAGCAACCTATGAACCCAAGCAACACCGGCACAGCCAGCTCGGAGATAGCCAACACCGTCGCACAGATCAAATCCGCCCGCGACCTGGTGCGCCAGGCCCTGGCAGGCTGCGGACTGCCCCAGATCCAGAACACCCTGCGCCAGGCCGACATGGAATTGCACTGGGCCTTGTGGAACCTGGCCGAACCGGGAACCCTCTTCCCCGAGGCCGGCGAAGATTGAGGGGAGGTCATGCCCCGGCCGCCGGAGCCATCTGGAAAGCCGTCCGGTATTTCGTGGAGGGGATCGTGCACCCCGCCGGGAAAAATAAATCGCACGCCAGCACCAGGTCATGCTGAGCGGAACGAAACATCTTCTTGTTTTTTTTGATCAATCCTTGTGATTTGGAAGAAGGCGCCTTGCCATGCCCGGCAAAACGGCATTCAATGCATTGCGAGGAAATTTTTGAATTTTCCCCTGGGCATTGTAGATTCAAAATGAAATTCCATTATCGGCCAACCGCTTGCATCGACAGGGGCCGCCTATGGCGCTGACAGGATTGGATCACATCAATTTGAAGGTGCGCGACCTGGAACGCTCCCGCCGCTTTTACCAGTTGCTGGGGTTGAAAGAGACCGGGCATCGCGAGGGAATGCTTTTTTTCGCGCTGGGAGACCGCCACCACCACCATCTGGCGCTCTACGAGGTGGGGCCGGACGCCCCGAAGCCAGCCAGGGGATCGGTGGGCCTGGGCCATGTGGGGTTTGCCGTGGAATCCGAGGGCGAGTTGAGCGGTTTCCGCCAAAAACTGGAGGCGGCGGGGCATTCCATTGAAGCCACCATCGATCACGTCGTGTCGAAATCGATGTATCTGCGCGACCCGGACGGCAACATGATCGAACTGGCCTACAACCTGCCCCGCTCCCAGTGGGCAAAGATGGAAAACCCCCTGGCCGAGGACCGGCCATACGATGTTCCTGTCAAAGACGATGTTCCTGTCAAATACGATGTTCCAATCGAAGACGATGTTCCCATGGAAGACGGCTGCTGATCCGGCCCATGGGGTTGATCTTTGCCGTTCGCATCGGGGGCCTGTTCAAATCCTCTCCCCCCACTTCGCGCTTCTCCCCATGCAAATTAATATTTGGTAGGCTGCCTCCATCTTTTCCAAATGGTGGGGGTCATTAATTGTCCGTCAGGCCGGCATGAAATCCCCGATTTCCCTTGAATTCCGCACGGAGGTGAGGCGATGGGCTGTCACACGCTGGACAAGATCATTGGGGACGAGGCGCCGGTGCTGGAATCCGAGCAGGCGCTCCGAGATCTCGAGACGGTTCCCTTCGAGGAACGCATCGCGGCGGCGAGCACCTATCAGGCGCTGCAACTGGGAGCGGCGGTGAATCCGGACGCCCCGGCGCTGTACTATTTGCAGGAGGGTACGCCCGAGGAAGAACCCATCGTCATCACCTTTCGCCAGATGATGGGCCGCATCAACCAGATCGCCAACATGCTGCACGAACTGGGCGTGGGGCCGGAGGATACGGTTTCCTTCATGCTGCCCCTGGTGCCTCAGGCTTTCATGCTGCTGTTTGCCGCCGAAGCGGTGGGGATCGCCAATCCGGTCAATCCCATGCTGGAGGCGGAACAGATCACGGGCATCCTCAAGGCGGCCAAAACCAAGGTGCTGGTGGCGTTGGGTCCCATGCCGGGAACGGAAATCTGGCGGAAGGCCATGGCCGTCCGCGACTCGCTGCCCGAATTGAAGGCGGTGCTCCAGGTGGGGGGCGACGGAGACCAGGAAGACGGAATCCATCCCTTCGACGCCATGGCGGACCGGCAACCGGCGGACCGTCTGGTGAGCGGACGGGTGATCAAGCCGGAGGACACCGCGGCCTATTTCCATACCGGCGGCACCACCGGAACGCCCAAGCTGGTGCGGCTCACCCACCGCAACCAGGTCTACCAGGCGTGGGGGATGGGGCTGTTCAGCATGGGGCGCGAGCGAGGCGTCGGCCTCTTGATTGGGTTGCCCTTGTTTCATGTGGGAGGCGCGCTCACCCAGGGACTGAACTCCCTTGCGGCGGGCATGTCCCTGGTGGTTCTCACCGCCTCGGGATTCCGCAACGCCACCGCGGTGCGCAATTATTGGCGGCTGGTGGAAAAATACCGCCCGCGTACGGTGAGCGGAGTACCCACAATTTTTTCCGCGATCCTGAGCGCGCCCTTCGAGGGTTGCGATCTGAGTTCGATCAAATACGTGGGGGGAGGCGGTTCGGCCATTCCGGTGGAGGTGGGCCGGGCGCTGAAGGAAATCGTCCCCGTGCCGGTGTACGAGGTGTATGGCATGACCGAGACGTCCAGCGTGCATACCCTGACCCTCCCCGATGGCCCGGACCGGTTGGGCTCGGTGGGATTTGCGCTGCCTTACAGCCGGGTCAGGGTGGCGCGGCTGGACGAACATGAAAAATTTGTCCGCGATTGCGAGACCGATGAAATCGGGGTGGTGATCATGGAGGGGCCCGGTGTGTTTTCCGGTTACCTGAACGAGGAATACAACAAAAACGCCTTCGCCATGGAGGGATGGGTCAATTCCGGCGACCTGGGACGGATCGATGGGGACGGCTACCTCTGGATTACGGGGAGGGCCAAGGACACCATCATCCGGGGCGGCCACAACATCGATCCTCTCACCATCGAAGACGTGATCTATCGTCATCCCGCGGTGAATCTGGCCGCCGCGGTGGGTCAACCGGATGGATATGCGGGGGAACTGCCCGTGGTCTACGTGCAGAAAAACCCCGGCGTGGAGGCCGAAGCGCAGGAAATCCTCGACTTCCTGCGCGAGCGCATTGCTGAGCGCGCGGCCAATCCGGTGCAGCTCTATTTCCTCGATGAAATGCCCCTGACCCTGGTGGGCAAGGTGTTCCGGCCCCAACTGCGCTGGGATGCCGCGCGACGCGTGTTCAGCGATCTGCTGGCTCCCCTGGCCATCGGCGGCGCGGTCATCGAGGTGCAGGTGGGGCCGCATCCCACCCACGGCACCATGGCCACGGTGAAAGTAAGCGGCGTGGCCGAGGATGGGCGGGAGCGCACGGCCGCCGGGATCGCGGAGGTGATGAAACCGTTCGTGATGCGCCATCGGGTGGAGTTTCAGTGACCGGCCGTCACTCCACGTGACGCTCCAGGGTCGAGGGCAGAAAATCTGTTGCTGAAATTTCTGTTTCCAAATAGGCCTGAAAGCTATTTCCGCTGACCGGACGCCCCCAAACCATCGTTCCGCAGGTTGGCGTCCCGCAATTTTGTATATTGTCCCTCCACGGGGTCGTCGATGGCTTCCTCCAGGCTGTGCGCCCATTTCCACTGTTCCCGCGGGCGCATGACGCCATCGGAACCGATCTGATCGAGGCCCCAGTAGATTTCCAGCCGGTGGCCGTCCGGGTCGGAGAACTCCACCGCCACCTGGCAGCCGGCCCGGCGCCGCCCTTCAAAATCGATGGGCACGCCATGGGCCTTGAGGTGCGCCCGCGCGCGAAAGACGTCCTCCAGGGAGGGCACCTCGAAGGCCATGTGATGCATCTCCGCATTTTTGGACGCCCCCTTGGCGTCCCCCACCAGGGCCACGCCGTGGTGGTCGGTGTTGAACCGCAGGAAGACCATTCCCCCGGGCACCATTTCTTCGCCGTAGGCGTCGGAGACCTTGCAGCCAAGCACCTGGGTGTAGAATTCCACCGAGCGTTCCAGGTCTTCCACCATCAGCACCACGTGGCCCAGCTTGCCGATGCGGAAAGGATGGTGCGCCGGTGTTTCGGTCTGGTAAATTTTATCCACGTCGATCGCCATGGCCGGCCTTTTCGGTAGGGGTTTTATTGCTGCCGGGCTTCCGTGATTCCGGGGAAAAACGATGGGATTTCCGCCTCGCGTTTCCCGATGAAAATGAGGGGGTATCCTGCCAGTATTTCCATTGGGGGTAAAGCCGCGGCCGGGTCGAGGGCAGGGCAAAGGCAAGATCGGTGTGGGCTTTTCGCACGGTGGGCTTTTCGCACGGTGTGATTTGGCCGGTTTCGGATATTGCCGCGAAGCCTGGCTCCATCGGCCGGCCTGGCGATAGCCCTGGAGACCAGGGTTCCCGCCCCCGAATTCCACCACCGCCTCCCGGCCTTGGAGGCAGGACGTTTTCTTCACAGGCGTGAACTCCCGGTTGGCATCGCGCTCGTTTCACGGTATTCCTTTTACGGTATACCAGGGACGGCCAGGCGCGACGGAAAACAGCGCCGAAATTGGCCGAAACAGTCCAAAACGGGCTCATGCAACGGCCCAACTCATTCTTTCACGCCAGACCCTCTCACTATGCCTCCAAGCCCGCCGCCAAGCCCGCCGCCAAGCCCGCCGCCAAGCCCGCCGCCTCGCGCAAACCGGAAACCATCCGTCCTCGAAACCCTGCTGCAAACCCCTTTGCAAGTGGTGAACCTGGGGCTCGATACCTTCGCGGACGATCTGGCGGCTCAGGATGTACCGGTCGCGCGGCTGGACTGGTCTCCTCCCCGGGAAATGGATGCCAAACTGGCGGATTTGTTGAAAAAACTCGGAATGTGAGGCCATGACCGATCCATCACAACAACACCGGGCCATGGGGGAGCGCATCGGGGCGGCCAACGACGAGGCCCTGGAACGCATTCTCGCCGCCGAGCCGTTCCTGGTGGACGTGCTGCCCGCCGCCGAGGCGATTCCGGAGCTGGAAGACCGGATGATCGCGCACGCCGGACCGCCCATCGAGTGGGAGCGGATGTGCGGCCCGATGCGGGGCGCCATGGCCGGCATCTGCGTATTCGAAGGATGGGCGCCGGAGCTGAGCGCCGGAGAGGCCTTGTGCGCCTCGGGTGAAATCTCTTTTCTACCCAATCACAACCTGGGAGCGGTCGGCCCCATGACCGGCATCACCACCCGCGGACAGGCGGTGATGGTGGTGGAAAACCGGGCCTTCGGCAACCGCGCCTATTGCACCCTCAACGAGGGGCTGGGCAAGGTGATGCGCTTTGGGGGCAACGACCCGCAGGTGCTGGAGCGATTGGGCTGGATGTCCGGCGCCCTGGCCCCGGCGCTCTCCGCGGCGTTGCGCCATTGCGGCGGCATCGACCTGAAGCGGATCGTGGCCCGCGGGCTTTCCATGGGCGACGAGATGCACCAGCGCAACCTGGCCTGCTCCGCATTGCTGCTGCGCGAGCTGGCCCCCTCCCTGGCCGCGTCCGGCGGCTCAAGCGGGGCGGATTTGGAGCGCATTTTCGCCTTCATCGGGGGCAACGACCAGTTCTTTCTCAACGTGGCGATGGCGATGGGCAAGGCGGTGATGGACCCGGTGGCGGGCATCGGGGCCTGCTCCCTGGTCACCGCCATGTCCCGCAACGGCGCCGATTTCGGCATCCGCGTCAGCGCCACCGGCGAGCGCTGGTTCAACCGCCCGGTGAACCTGCCCCAGGGATTGTACTTCCCCGGCTTCAGCGAGGCGGACGCCAACCCGGACCTTGGGGATTCCACCATCGTGGAGTCCATCGGGCTGGGGGGCTTCGCCATGGCCGCGGCGCCGGCGGTGGCGGGATTCGTCGGCGCGGGCGGCGCCGCCGACGCGATGAGCTATACCCGTTCCATGGGCGAGATCGTCCATGGGGAGAATCACCATTGGGCCATCCCGGCCCTGGATTTCGCCGGTGTGCCCACCGGAATCGACATCCGCAAAGTGGTGGAAAGCGGCATCTGCCCGGTGATCAACACCGGCATCGCCCACCGCGAAGCGGGCATCGGCCAGGTCGGCGCGGGCATCGTCCGCGCGCCGCTGGGGTGTTTCGAGGATGCGCTGGCGGCCTTCGCCGATTCGGTGGGGGTTTCATGAGCGCCGGAACCGGGGCCGGGGCAAGGGTCGTCAACCGGGTGCAGCAAGGGTTCTACCTGGACTCGGTGGCCCTGATGCGCATCGCCATGGAACTGGAGACCATGGCGGAGGTGGAAACCGCCGCGCTGATGATTGGAACCCCGGCCAACCTGGAAATCCTCGCCGCCGCGCGACTGCTCACCGAAGCCGGGCATAAGGCCACCCCCCGCGATCTGATCATCGCCATCGAGTTGGCCAACCCTGCCGGCCCGGAGGACTCTCGGGACGGGGTGTTGGGAAAAGACACTGCGTTGGAAAAAGACACCGCGTTGGGAAAAGACACCGCGTTGGAAAAAGACACCGTGTTGGAACGGGCCGAAAATATGCTCCGCCAACCGGCCGCCAGCGCGGGACAAGCCCCCCGGTGGCGGCCCAAAATGCTCCGCTCCGCGATCACCGCCCTGCCCGGGGCCAACCTGGCGCTGATCTCCGTCCCCGGCGCCTACGCCGCCGCCGAGGCGCGCAAAGCCATGGAAGCGGGGCTGCACGTTTTTATTTTCAGCGGCAACGTGCCCCTGGAAGAAGAAGCCGCCCTCAAGATCGAGGCCCGCCGGCGGGGGTTGCTGGTGATGGGGCCGGACTGCGGCACCGCACTCATCAACGGGGTGGCCGTGGCCTTCGCCAACAAGGTTTCGCGGGGAGATATCGGCATCGTGTCGGCGTCCGGAACCGGGTTGCAGGAGGTCTCTTCCCTGCTGACCCGGATGGGCGGCGGCATCTCCCACGGCATCGGCACCGGAGGGCGGGACCTGCACCAGGCGGTGGGAGGCATCACCACGCTGATGGCCATCGACGCCCTGGACGGCGACCCCGGCACCAGACACGTGGTGCTCATCTCCAAGCCCCCCGCGCCCTCGGTGGCCCGCGCCGTGCTGGAGCGGGTGGCGGCCAGCCCGAAGCCCTTCACGATCTGCCTGCTGGGATCCGCTGCCCTGCAACTGCCCCCCAACGCGCGGCAGGCATTCACGCTCCAGCAAGCCGCCGAATTGGCGCTGGGGAAGGCCCTGCCGCCATTGTCTGGGGAGGCCAGGCCTCCGGTATTGTCTGGGGAGGCCAGGCCTCCGGTATTGTCTGGGGAGGCCAAGCCTCCGGTATTGTCTGGGGAGGCCAGGCCTCCGGTATTGTCTGGGGAGGCCAGGCCTCCCCGCGAAGGATGGCTGCGGGGGTTGTTCACCGGGGGCACGCTCTGCGCCGAGGCCCAGACCATCCTGCTCGGGGCCGGGCTGCCGCTGCGCTCCAACGCCCCAGTGCCGGGAGCGGCCACCCATCGGCCGGGCGATCCGGACGGGCATCTCATGCTGGACCTGGGCGCGGAAGAATACACCCTGGGCCGCCTCCATCCCATGATCGATCCCAAGCCGCGCCTGGAGTTGTTGCGGGAAGTCCTGGAGCGCGGGGATGTGGCCGCGGTGTTGCTGGATGTGGTGCTGGGACAGGGCGCGCATCCAAACCCGGCCGGCGGATTGGCGGACACCGTGAACCAAGCGGGGCCGGATTCCCCGCCCGTGGTGGCCTCGGTCACCGGCACCGGCGGCGATCCCCAGGGCTGGGCGCAACAAGTGGACACCCTGCGCCAGGCGGGCGTCCTGGTCGCCCCCAGCAATGCCGCGGCCGCCACCCTGGCCCTTTCCTTGCTGAGGGGGGGCTGATGCGCTCCATCGCGCCCACGCCGGCCCGGCGTTTTTCCGCCTCGGAGGGAACCGGCCAAAAGCCGCCCCGGCGGAGAATCGAACTGACCATATCACTGGCCGGCAGCCGCGCCCTGTCCTTCATGGAGTCGTCCGCGGCGGGCCGCGTGCTCCATGTCTTCGACAACAGCGTCTACCTGGAAAACGAAACCGGCGGCCTGGCCTGTCTCGGTGGCCCCATCGTCGGCGCCGCGCCGTTGAACGCCGTGGCCGATCTGGGAGAGGGATTTCCAGGTTGGCGCCTGCTGCTGGAGGAGGGGGATCCGGTTTCTTTCGATGGGAAGACAATTCTTGTGGGAAACAATTTGGCTCTAGGGTTCCACGGCACCCGCCCCTGGCGGCCCGCATTGCCCGCCCTGCCCATCCGGCCGCGCCTGCTGGCCGTTCACCTGGAAGCCCTCCGCGCCGCCTGCTCCGCCAGCGCGCCCCGGCAGGGCCTGGGATTCCTGCTCGCCAAACAAGGGGCTCCGGCAAGCCATCGGGCTTCCGCTGCAACGCAAACAACCGGTGGGCTAGGCCATTTCCTGGCGGCCCGGGCCGGTATGGCCTTGGCGGCGCTGGAAGGATGGTTGCGCCGCTCACTTCCCCCGGGAACGCGTCTCGCGGCGAATACTCTTGCCGTGGATCGTCTTGCCGTGGATCGTCTTGCCGCGCCGCCCTCCGGGGAAGCCGCCGGGTTGATCGGATTGGGACCGGGCCTCACGCCCTCCGGAGACGACCTGATCGGCGGGATGGGGATCGCCCTGCATGCCATCGGCCGGCCCGGCCTCGCTCATCTGCTGGGCGGCTGGGCGGTTTCCCTGGCCCGTACCCGGAGCACGGCTATCAGTCTGGCGCACCTCTCCGCCGCCTGCGATGGAGAAGGCGCGGCCGCGCTGCACGGGGTGTTGAACGGGTTGGGCCGCGATCCCAACTGGGCGCCACGGCTCCATCCAGGCGATCCATTTTTCCACGGTCACACCTCGGGATGGGATGCGCTGGCGGGTATTGCCGCCGTGATGGCCGCCTTCCTCGCCGTAAACGGTGCGGGCCGCGCGACCTGATTTTTGGCGCGCAATATTTCCCACCCCGATGAAAAGGATTCACCGATGGCATTCGATCTGATCGTCAAAAACGCCAAGCTGGGAGAGCCTTCGGCCAGCGGCGTGCTGACCGATATCGGGGTCAGGGACGGCCGCATCGCCGCCTTGCAGCCTGGATTGGAAGGCGCGGAGGAGACCATCGACGCAGGAGGGCGGCTGGTTTCGCCGGGCCTGATCGAATCCCACATCCACCTGGACAAGTCGCGCATCCTGGACCGCTGCACGCCCTCTCCCAACCGGGGCCGCGACCACATGAAACGGGTGTCCGCTGTCAAACCCGGCTTCACGGTGGAGGACATCCACCGCCGGGCCAGCGCCACCCTGGAGTCCTGCATCCTCCACGGCGCCACCCACATGCGCACTCATGTGGAGGTGGACCCCAACGTGGGCCTGCGCGGCTTCGAGGCCATGCAACAATTGGCCACCGATTACCGCTGGGCCATCGACCTGGAGCTTTGCGTGTTCGCCCAGGAAGGGTGGAGCGACGTCCCCGAGGCCGACGCCAACGTGGTGGAGGGCTTGAAGCAGGGCGCGAAGGTGGTTGGCGGGGCGCCGGCATACGACACGAACCATGCCACCCAGATCAACCGCATTTTCGAACTGGCGCGGGAGTTCGATGTGGATGTGGACATTCACCTGGACGTGGGGCTTGACCCCTCGGAGATGGACATTCACCTTGTCTGCGAACTGACCGACCGGTACGGCTGGGGCGGCCGTGTGGCGGTGGGTCACGGCACCAAGTATTCCTGCCTGCCCCCCGCCGAACTGGCCGTGCTGGGAAAACGGCTGGCCGGCGCCGGGGTCACCGTCACCGTGCTGCCGGCGACGGACCTGTTCGTGATGGGCCGCGAGCGGGACCACAACGTGATTCGGGGCGTCACCGACGCCAACGCCCTGATGGCGCATGGGGTGAACTGCTGCATTTCCACCAACAACGTGCTCAATCCCTTCACGCCCTTCGGCGACGGCGCGCTGTTGCGCATCGCCAACCTCTACGCCAACGTCGTGCAGCGGGGCATGGCCGAAGAACTGGAGGCTTGTTTCGCCATGATGACGCACCGGCCGGCGCGCCTGATGGGCTTGCGGGATTATGGCATCGCCGTGGGGAACCCGGCGGACCTGGTGGTCTGGGACGCCACGACGCCGGCCGATGCCGTGGCCACGGTCGCTCCGGCGCTCTACGGATTCAAACGGGGACGGCGCACCTTCACCCGCGCCGTGGCCGAAATGCACCGGCCCTGATACCGCGCCTTCGGACGCCGCGCACGCTACCCCCGCCGCCGCCCGGCACGATCCATCGAACCGCCCTCAACCCGCCGGGGATGCGGCCAATGCTCTCCCTTCCTCGATCTGCTTGCGGTAGAACACCCAATAAGCGGCCATCAGTCCTATCGGAATACAGGAAGCGAAGGCCACCCAGAGGTCGGGATGGAACAACACCAAGCTGGCGAAACCCGCCATCACAATCCGCAACGCAATGTCCACTTCGAGCCGTGAGGAGAAGCGGGCCTGGAAGGCGAAGGTGAAGCCGACCACGGCCATGATCACCAGTATCATCGTGTAGAGTTGGGTCAGGCCGGGGGCCAGCACCAGCCCGGGACGCGAGAACACCGCCGCCATCAGCACGAACAGGGACGAACAGAGAATGATCGAGCGCCATAGGGTGCCCAGAAAGGAGGCCTGCGCGATCTTGGAGGTCACCGCCGCCACCACGGAGGTCGGCGGGGTCAGCTCTCCCCAGACAGCCAGGAAGAAGGCGAAGAAATGCACCGGCCAGGGGTCCAATCCGGCGTTTTGCAAATGCGGCGCGATCACCAGGGCGGTCAGGATGTAGGTCGGGGCGGGGGGCAGTCCCATGCCCAGCAAGGCGCCGAACAGGAAGGCCACCAGCACCATCAAAATCAGGTTGCTGGAAGACAGCTCGATCAAAATAAAACCCACCTTGGGCACGACCCCGGTGTTCACGAAGGCGCTGGTCAGAATGGACAGGGTGGCCAGCAACAGGGTCAGGTCCGCGGTCATGGAGGAGAAATTGTCGAGGAAGCGCAAGAGAATGCGGCCAACACCCAAAATCCCGGAGCGCCCATATTTTTGCAGGGCCATCACAATGGATTTCAAGACCATCATGGTGCCGATGGCGTAAAACACGTAGCGGGCGGCGAACATGGGGGGCAGGTAGGCCACCGCCATGAAAAGGATCAGGCCGATCACCACCATGAAAAAAGCGGAAATATTGAACCAGTCCGACCATTCCAAATTCTGGATCTTTATTTTGATTTGGCGGGTGTGCTTGCGCACGGAGAGCAGGTAGACGCCCAGGGCCACTCCGATGAAATAAATGATGGCCGGAGCGTAGCCGCGGGCCACCACGTCGAAATAGCTGACCTCCATGAATTCGGCCATCAGGAAGGCCGAGAGGCCCATGATGGGTGGCATCAACTGCCCGCCGAGGGACGAGGCCGTTTCCACCGCCGCGGCATCCTCGCGGGGCAGCCCCGCATCGATCATGGCCGGGATGGTGGCCGAACCGGTGGTCACCGCGTTGGCGGCCCCGCTCCCGCTCACGGCGGCCACCCCGAACGATCCGATCACCGCGGTCTGGGGCAGGGCGTAGGGGGATTTGCTGGCGATCCGGGATGAGGCCTTCAGGATGGATTCGATGCATCCGAAAGCCCTCAGCACCGCCAGCACCAGCACGAACGAGCCGATCAGGGTCAGCGCCAGTTGCGGCAGGTCGGAAAACACGCCGGTGGTGTCCTCCAGGCTCATCATGGTGACGATGCGCTCCCATTCCAGGCCGGGATGATAAAACTCGCCCGGCACCACAAACCCGTACACCGCGTACAGCACCAGGACGATATTGAGAAGAAACAACTCGAAGTAGCGTTTGAAGGCGAAAATCATCACCAGCACCACCATCAATCCCCCCAGCCACATGTCCGTCGGGTTCCAAAATCCTGCCCTATCCGTGCCGAGCGCCTCGAATTCCACGTACATGTAGACGGAAATGACGATGCAGAGAAGGCAGAAAACCGCCGCCAGGATGTAATTGACGACGAGAGGGGGCTTGAAGTTTTTAAAATCGAAGAAAAAATCGTTCTTGCGCAGGGAGTCGAGGGTGTGGATCACGAACGTGACCGGCACCAGCACGAACGCCAGCAAAACCTCTCCGCCGGCGGTGGTGATGTAATAGCGGAAAAGGTAAACGAAAAAAAAAGCCGATGTCAAATAATACAGAACGGTTACAACGGCCTGGGCTTTGGGCTGCGGCTCGGAGGCGCTCGTCATGAGGGCGGTCAGGCAAAAAGAATAGGGGGAAGGGGAGCGCCGGGCGCTCCCTCAGTTGTTATCCAAGGATCTGATGTCAAACTCTCAGGCCGGAACCTATCGGGTGGCGATCCTGGAATTCCACTTGGACTGCCAGATGCCTTTTTCCCGCATGTACTTGGCCAGGCCGGGATGCACCTTGACCAGGTCGATCGCCGCGTTCACGCCCCGCACCTGCATGCCCGGCATGTCCATGGCAACTTGCTTGAAACCCTTGTCCGCCCTGGCCAGCTCCGCTGTATTGGCTTCGATGGCCTTCAGGATGCGGTACATGTCATTTTCGGGGATATCCATTCCCAGATGCAGGCCATAGTAAAACGGCAGCATGGTGGCCATGGCCACATGGGTCTTGCGCTTGCCGAATATCTTGGTCGGGATCTGCACCACCTTGAACCCGGCGGCTTTCAGCTTCCTCACTTCCGCGGCGCTGGGATTGAGGGAAGCCCAGTCGGTCTGCATGGAGGCCTGCTGGATCCAGCCGGCGGTGGTGGCCTCGGCATTGGTGTAGACACCGAAGGCCTTGAAGCTCCCGCTCTGCAGCAGGGCGCCGGCGGTCTTGATGCTCACTTCCTTGTATTTGGTTTTGATTCCCAACACGTCCAAGGCGCGATTCAATTGGGCGCGGGTGTCCCACGGGCGGGGGCCCGTGAACACATCGAGGCCGCTCAGGTCACCCCAACTGGTGATCTTGCCGATGTCGCGGGCATGGATGCCGAGGCCCATCTCGACCGTGAAGGTCCAGAACGATTGAACTGGATCGCGCTTGCCTTTGAAACCCTTGAAACGCTTGATTTTGTTGGCATACTCGAAGAACGCGATGTCCGAACCGTAATATCCCTCGAATTTCCCTAACGCATAGCCCTTGACGGTCAGAATCGCGCCAGGGGTGGGTTGAACGGTGATCTCGTAATTCCCCAGCTTGCCTTTCATCACGTTGGACAGGTTGGTGACCGCCCGATGGCCGGAGGAACCGACCCGGGAGGTGCCCCAGCGAATGTCCTTCGGCTTCGCCTGGAGGGTTGAAAACGCACCCCAAATGGCGAGGGTGGTGAAGAGCAGTATGGCCAGTGCCTTTTTGAACATGATGGAATGCTCCCGAAATTACTCCAATGGTCCCCGTTTTTTGGACCATTGGAGTTGGTCTTCGATCAATCGTGCCGTTGTCCATGCCGGAATCCTGCCCGGTGAATGGAAATTTGACACCGTGAATGGAAATTACCTGGACTGTAATAGGGACCCAGGATCATGTCAATGCGGCGTTGATCGACGTTTATGAGGCAAAATTATTGACCTCGCCCGGTCGATCCTTCGCTGGAAAAGCAGATGATTGCTTTGCAGGATAAATTTCCCGCTGGGATTTTCGATGGAGGCGGAGGCCCGCCCATCCGGCCACAGGGAGCGATGATGTGCGGGGAGGGGAAATCGGGCGCGAAATTCGGAGGCGGGAAGCGCACCCGCCTCCAAATCGCACGTCAGGCGAATGAACGACCCCGCCCCAAGGGGCGGGGTATCAAAAATCGAAACCCCGGTGCCTTTCACGCCACAAGCGGCGGGGAATTCGACCCTAGCCGATTAAACAGGACTAGACTGAATCGCCCTTCCTCCATGGCCCCGATCACGGCCCATGCGTGCAATTGCCGACTGCAAACACATGATTTTCCGGCCGGAAATCATCCAACCGGCATTCCTCGGAGGGGTTGCCCGGAATCCCACGGGCAAACCCTCACGTCTAATACCACAACACCAGCCTGGGAAATCAAATATTTTTTCCTTTTGAATGGTGATCACCAACGCTTCGGTTCCGCTGCCCCACGAAAGATGAATCGCTCCAGCGCCCCGTTCCCTCTCGCGGGGCACCCGGCTATCCTTTTCCCTCACAACAAACACCGGCTGGTGGATCCATGGCGTGCCTGGATTGGCATTCAAGTTGATGTCTTTTGGCCGATACACCGCCTGCGGGCCCGTCAGTTGATACATGTGCGGGGTTTTCCCCCTTCCTTCTACCTCAACGGTTGGCGCCGCGGATAATCCATCGACACCCCCTCCTCCCGCCGGCCGGATTTTTGCGAAATTTGCTTCCAGGGGCGCGGCTCGATTTGTGCTGGCAAACGGTTTATATCATTGGAAATTGTGGAATATTCCTGGGGTCTGTTTCGGGGGCGGTTTTTGTATGGTAATTGAACGTGATTTGGAATATTACCTATGGGTGCCAAAAAGCCCATGCAATCGGTTCGTTAAATAATTTCAAGGGCCAAAATAACTGAAATCAATCAGGTTTGAACAAATAATATGAATGTCAGGGAAGAATACCAACGCGTTTTGGAGGAACACCAGGAAGAAATCACCGCTGCCGGCCAATTGGGGGGAACCGATCAACGTGGGCACCCCCGCTTCAAAGTGGACAACGCCGACCTGTGGCTCAGCACCGTACCCGAATTCGCGGTGGCGGACCTGTCCGCCTCCGGCATCGCCGTGATCTCCAACCACCCGGTGGAAGCCGGCACCCTGCTGAACCTCTCCCTGGGAAAATCGCTGTCGGTGAACACGGAGGTTGTGGCCTGCACCATGGAATATGCGCCCGACGAATACACCGATGGTCAGTTCCGCATTCAATGCCGTTTCCTGGAGGATTTGAAGGGCATGGAATTGCTTGTGACGGTGTTGCGAACCAATTGACCTGTATTTTCGCCAGGATTGAGCTCCAAGGTTTGAACCTGAAGGTTTGCACATCATGAAATGCGCCTTCGATGGCGCATCGCCGTGTCCCACCCGATCCCAAACCATTACCATCCTCATCCCGGCAACCGGCGACTTCGGCGGCGCCGGCCGTTTCCCAGTCATGCCCCCCGGGCGGCGGACCCAATCCGCTCCACCTCCCTCCTCCCCGCTGCCTCTCCCCTTGCCACCGCCGCAAGGGCGCTGTTAAAGTCCAGGCTGATCTTCGTTGGAACCGGATCACGCACTTTTTCACGCAAATTTTCAGGGTGCGACCATGCCAGGACCGCTGGAGGGAATAAAAATCATCGACCTGACCACCATGGTCTCCGGTCCGTGGGCCACGGACATTCTGGGAGAGCAGGGCGCCGAGGTGATCAAGGTCGAGACCCCGGGCGCGGGAGATCACACCCGCAGGCTCCGCAACCGGATGGGAGGACTGTCCTCCACCTTCCTCAACATCAATCGCACCAAACGCTCGATCACGTTGAATCTGAAGACCGATGCAGGCCGGCGCGTCCTGTGCGAACTGACCGCCGGCGCGGACGTGTTCGTGCAAAATTTCCGGCCCGGCGTGGTGGAGCGACTGGGCATCGGCCACCAGCGCCTCCAATCGGCCAATCCGCGTCTGGTCTACGTTTCCATCAGCGGAGTGGGGGAAAACGGGCCCATGGCCCACCAGCGGATTTACGACCCGATCGTGCAGGCCCTTTCCGGGCTGACCACGGTGCAGGCGGGTGGGGACGACCGCCGGCCCGCCCTGGTGCGCACCATCATTCCCGACAAACTGACCTCCGTGACCGCCTCCCAGGCCATCACCGCGGCCCTGCTGGCCCGGACGCGCACCGGGGAGGGACAACATGTGCGCGTGTCCATGCTGGACTCGGTGCTGGCCTTTCTGTGGGCCTCGGACATGGGCGGGCAGACCTTCGTCGGCAGGGAGGTGGAGCCCCAGCGCGCCGCCAGTTTCATCGACCTGATCTATGAAACCCGGGACGGCTTCATGACGCTTTCCGCCATGGGCGACAAGGAATGGGCCGGGCTGTGCCACGCGGTGGGGCATCCGGAATGGATGGAGGATGAACGGTTCAACACCCCCGCCGCGCGGGACGAGCATGTGGACGACCGGCTGGAATTGACCCAGAGCGTGCTGCGGGAAAAGACCACCGCGGATTGGCTGGCCCTGCTGGAACAACACGACGTGCCCTGCGCCCCGGCCCTCACCCGCGCCGAGGTCATCGGCCATCCCCAGGTGGTGGCCAGCGGCATCCTGGTGGAAAGCGACCATCCCGTGGCGGGCAGGCTGCGCCAGGCCCGAAGCCCCGCCCGCTTCGAGGGCACTCCCAATCCCAAGCCTCGCGGCGCCCCCAGGCTGGGCGAACATAGCGCCGAAATCCTGGCCGCCCTGGGGTATTCGCCGGAGCGGATCGAGGCCCTGCGCAAGGAAGGCGCGGTGGGAAACGAGCGCTACGAGGACGCCCAGGCGGATTAAGCGCCGGGACGGTTCCCCATGAGGACCTTCGGCTGGCGGATTTATCTTTTTCGTTTTTGGGGATCGAGAAAGCGGCAACGCATGCGGATGTGGGCGGGCGTGATTTCGATCAATTCGTCCTCGCTGATCCACTCCATCGCCGACTCGAGCGTGATGGGCTTGATCGGGCTGAGCCGCACCGCCTCGTCGCTGCCCGATGCGCGGACGTTGGTCAGCTTTTTTTCGCGGGTGACGTTGACGTTCAACTCTTCGCCCTTGTTGTTCTCCCCCACGATCATGCCCTGGTAAACTTCGGTGTTGGGCGTGATGAACAAGCGTCCCCGGGCTTCCAGGTTGAACAGGGAAAAGGGGGTGGCCCTCCCCGCCCGGTCGGCCACCATGGGCGCGGTGGAGCGGCCCTGCATCTCGCCCTTGAACGGCTCGTAGCCGTCGAAGCGGGTGTTGAGCAGGCCCGTGCCCCGGGTGTCGGTCATGAATTCAGTGAGGTACCCGATCAACCCCCGCGCCGGCACGCGGAACTCCTGCCGCACCCGGCCGGTGCCCCGGTTGGTGAGGTGTACCAGCACGCCTTTTCGTTCCCCCAGTTTATTGGTCACCGCACCCTGGTAGGCCTGATCCACGTCCACCACCACCCACTCCATCGGCTCGTGGATTTTCCCGTCAATTTCCTTCAACTCCACCTGGGGCTTGCTGACCACCATTTCAAAACCCTCGCGGCGCATTTGCTCCAGCAGGATGCACAGTTGAAGTTCTCCACGGCCCACCAGTTTGAAGGCGTCGGCCCTCGCGGTGGGTTCCACCTTCAGGGAGACGTTTTTCAGCAATTCACGGTCCAGCCGCTCGCGGATGTTGCGGGCGGTGACTTTCCTGGACTCCCGGCCCGCGAAAGGACCATCGTTGACGGAAATCACGATCCCCACGGTGGGTTCGCCCACGACAATCCTGGGCAGTGGGCGGGGATGGTCCACGTCGGTGAGGGTATCCCCAATCTGGATCTCCCCAACGCCCGCCACCACGGCGATGTCTCCGGCGGCCAAGGCTTCAACCCGGATGCGCCGAGCGCCCCGGTAGGCGTAGATCGTACTCACGCGGACCTTGCCCTCTCCCTCCTGCTGGCACACCAGCACATCGTCGCCCACCCGGATGCTCCCGGCGCGGATGCGCCCCACGGCCAGCCGGCCCACGTAATCGTTGTAATCGATGTTGGAAACCAGCAATTGCAAAGGGGAATCCGGCTCGGCCTGGGGCGGGGGAATCTTTTCCACGATCAAGTCGAACAAGGGCGCCAGGGATGTCCCCGGCACCTCGGGGTGCAAGGTGGCCTTGCCTTCGCGGGCGATGGTGTAAATGGTGTCGAAATCGGCCTGCGCGTCCGTGGCGTCCAGGTCGATGAAAAGGCTGAAAATCTCTTCCTCCACCTCGTTCACCCGCGCATCGGAACGGTCGATCTTGTTGATGCAGACGATCAGCTTGAGATCGCGCTCCAGCGCCTTTTTCAGCACGAACCGTGTCTGGGGCAGCGGCCCTTCGGAGGCGTCGACCAGCAGGATGGCCCCATCGGCCATGTCCAGGATGCGCTCCACCTCTCCCCCGAAGTCGCTGTGTCCGGGCGTGTCCACGATGTTGATCTTGACGCCCTGGTAGGTGAAGGAAGCGTTCTTGGCGGCGATGGTGATGCCCCGCTCGCGCTCCAGTTCCATGGAATCCATCAAGCGATCGGGCACCTGCTCGTTGTCCCGGAAGGTTCCGCTTTGGCGCAACAGGTGGTCCACCAACGTGGTCTTGCCGTGATCCACGTGGGCGATGATGGCGATGTTGCGGATGTTTTTGGGCGGCGGCGATGCGGTTTCCCCCGCCGCCGGGGCCGCCGGTGAATCCGCCGGCGATACATCCGCCGGTTTCCCAGCGGGGGTTTCCGCGGCAAGGCTCGCGGCCTCTTGATTTTTCACTGATTCCAACCCTTCCGTGTTCTGTTTTTTTTGGATGGAAGCATTCCCCT
>JACZSY010000055.1 GCA_022573975.1 SAR324 cluster bacterium
CCCTCACGTCTGGAACCATTTTTCATAAAACCCGCACCCCGCTCCTCAAGTGGTTTTGGGCCATTTACTTGGCCGGCCAGGACAAAGGTGGAGTTTCCGCCATGCGCCTGTCCAAGCAACTTGAACTCGGTTATAAAACCGCTTGGCTGATGCTTCATAAAAGGGCGGATACCCCATGAGAAACTACGATTATTGGGTGCTGGGAATCTATATCTTTAGTTATGCAGGGTATGAAATTCTTTACCTGGTTCTTTCCGGTTCGGGAAAGTGGATGACGCGCGAAAGGATAATTTCCCAATACAGAGCACAATGGTACCGCAACATCGTGAGGGCGAAAAATCAGCTCCTGGCGATTCAGACCATTCGCAACCTGGAAATGGTGAGCACATTCCTCAGCTCCGTCACACTGTTGATGATGGGGGGTGTAGTTTCGATCTTCACAGCCAATGCGGACTGGATGGCGATGCTGCAATCCGGATCCTATGGGGAATTACTGGATCGCCATGGCGCCGCCGTCAAGCTGCTGGTGGCCTTTCTGATGCTGACCATCTCTTTTTCCAACTTCATTTTTTCGTTGCGCGTTTGCTTCAACATGAACTTCACGTTGTCGGTGCCCATGGACCCCGATGCCAACCTCAGCCTGCAGATCGAACAGATCCAGCGCCAGGCGCGAAACTTCAAAGCCGGGCTGCGCGGGGTGTACTATGTCATCCCGCTAATGGCCTGGATCATCGACACGTCGGCGATGCTCGTGCTGACCCTCGTCACAACCTTTCTGATCTTTCGCGACGACTTCTTCAAGGGAACCGCTCCGCAGGATTACTCTCTCCCCGGAAGATCGGACTGACGGAATCCGCGCGTTAGGGAGCCCAATGGAACTGGTCACAAGAACTATTCTGGTCCTTTGTTAACAATTAGGTTGCGCGATAAGAGCGGAGGTGCCATGGCCTCATCCGACGCAGAAGTCCGGTGAGATGAGTGGGGGATGATATTTCGGAAACGCACCCCCACCCCCCAAGCTGGAGGTCGGAGCAGATTTCCGCCATGGGATAGCGCGGCCGTTCGGTGGTAGCATCCCGGCGGTCCCGGTGTTCGGGTTGTTTTCCCGCGAAAAGGGTTGGCTTCCTCCCCGGCTTCGGGTACACGGGCGGACATGTCTGTCTCCGCGCACCGGCCAGGGAAGCCGTTATCTCCTTCCATGAGAGAGCTTTGGAGCAGGGTGGAAGCAGCGATGGGAAACCGGGCGGGCGGCAGGCGGAGATGACGGCATATTTCGGAGCGTTTATCCGGGACCTGGATGGAAACAAGGTGGAAGCCGCCACCTTTCCCCGGGAGGAGTGAAATTTCGAGGAGTTTAAATTACAGAGTGAAAGAAACCCCATGACCGATCCCTTGGATAAGACAAACCCCATCAATCTCCTTGCGGAACATGTCGCGGGCACCCGCCTGGAGGACATTCCCGTGGCGGCCATCGGGGCCGCCAAGACCTTTCTGCTGGACACGCTGGGGGTGGCGATTGCCGGCGGCGGGGAGGATTGGGGGCGGCGCCTGCCGGCGGTGGCCGCGGACTGGGGCGGTGCCGGTGGCGGGGAGGCCGCGGTGTGGGGCACGGGGATGCGCCTGCCCGCGGGCAACGCGGCCCTGGTGAACGCCTATCTGGTGCATTGCCTGGAATACGACTGCGTCCACGAGGGCGGCACGGTGCACGCCCTGGCCACCATTCTGCCCGCGGCCATGGCCTTCGCCGAGCGTGAAGGGGGCATCGGCGGCGGGGACTTCCTGCGCGCCCTGGTGTTGGGCATGGACACCGCCGGGGTGATGGGCATCTCCTCGAAGGGGCCGATGACTTTTTTCCGGCCGGCCACCGTGGGCGTGTGGGGGGCCGCCGCGGCGCTCTGCGCCTTGTCCGGACTGGACAGCGAAGCCGCCGTCAACGTTTTCGGCAATCTCTATGGCCAGATCAGCGGCACCCTGCAACCCCATTTGGAGGGCTCCCCGCTGCTGGCCATGCAGATGGGGTTCAACGCCCGGGCGGCCCTCACCGCCCTGGACCTGTCCCGGGGGGGGCTGCGCGGGCCGCGGGACGTGCTGACGGGTCAGTACGGCTACTTCGCGTTGTTCGAGGGCGGGCTCCATGCCGCCGATGAGGTCTTCGCCACCCTGGGCAGCCAATGGCAGGCCACTCACTTTTCGCACAAGCCTTTTCCCGCCGGGCGGCTGACCCACGGCGCGGTGGATGCCCTGTTGCGGCTGCGCGAAGCGCACGGCCTGACCCCGGAGGAGGTGGAACGGATCACGGTCTCCGTGCCGCCCCTGGTCAAGCGGCTGGTGGGCCGCCCCGACCTGCCCGATCCGGCGCCGGCCTATGCCCGCCTCTGCCTGGCTTTCGTCGCGGCCAGTGCCCTGCGGCGCGGGCGGCTGGACGTGCCCGATTACGCGCCCGAATGCCTGCGGGACCCCGAAACCCACGCCCTGGCCGCCCGCATCGAGGTGGTGGACAACGGCAACCCGGACCCCAACGCCATCGTGCCCCAGCACGTGGAAGTACGGCTGCGCGGCGGCGGCAGCGTGGAACAGGAAATGCTACAAGTGGTTGGCTCTCCCCAGGCGCCGTTCAGCCCTGAGGAAAATCTGGCCAAGTTCCGCCGCAACTGGGGCTACGGGGCGCACCGCCTGGACCCCGAAGCCGGGACGCGGCTGATCGAAATGGTGGAGCGGCTGGAGACTCTCGCCGACATGCGGGAACTGACCGCGCTGATGCGGCCCTGAGAAACAAGGCTGGGGAGGGAACCTATCGTTTTTTCAGCGCCTATTCATTCATCGCCCATCGAGTAGGTGAAGATCAATCTGCCCTCGATGGTATCGTCCGCGTCTTCCTCGTCGATCAACACCCAGACCGTTATCCGCCCTTGCAGGCGCCGCTGGCCGGCAAGGCCGGGGGGAGCGATGACCAGCTTCAATCTGGCGAAGCCTCTGGAATCAAGCCTTGGCTCGGATGGAAAGACGATGCCGTCGTAATCGCTGGACAGATAAAGGGGGGCGCGCCGATGCACATTTTCCCGCGTCCGCCCATGCACCAGTTGCACTTCAATCCAAACCTCCAGCGGCTTCCCGCCCTGGAAGCGCAACGCCAGGGTCTGGGAGGCCAGCCGCATTCCCGGTTTTGCAGATGCGAACGGGCCTGCAAGAGCGAAAACGGCGAACAGAACCATCGCCGCGGCAAGGATTCGTGCCGGCGTTTTCATGGGGGCATGTCTTTGTGGCGAACGTCTCCGCGCGACTGGAGCGGGGTATGGGTTGTGTGGGAGAGAGAGGCCTGGGGGCGGGATTTCCGGGTATCCGGGAAACAAGGGCGGACTGGGTGCGTTACAAATACTTGCGGCCTTCGAGGGGGTCGGGAAGCTCCAGGCCGAGGCCGGCGATTACCGGATCCACCGCGTCCTTGTAGGCCTGACGGCTTTCCGGGTTGGTGCGGGCCTTGATGCCCCATTGACGGAATTCCTCGCTTCGCTTGGAGTCCGATCTGCCGAACATGTCGAGGCCGCGGGGATACATCTTGTTTACCGCCGCCTGGGCCTGCGCTTTGCCTTTGGGGGTTTTACACAAATCGCGCAATATCCGCTCGCCATGGGCGATGTGCATTTGTTCCTCTTTGAGGATGCGCGGAATAATACGCGCCACCGGCAGATAGCTGCACTCCCCGAAATCTTCCAGATGATACTGTCCCACGCGGTCGATGAGGCATCCGAAAGCGCCCATCTCCGCCCAGCTTTCCAACGGATTGCGGAAGGTTTCCAACATGCGGTCGCCACGCCTTCTTCTGGTGATGGATTCGGTTTCAACGCCCAAGCCATTGAGGATTCTCGCGAACCGCCGGTGATGATCGATCTCTTCATAGGCGGTTTTGGCCAACAGCACCTGATCCTCCAAAGTGGGCGCATTTCTCAGCCAGGTATCGAGATAAAGGTCCGGCCCGCCAAGTTCGCTGTCGGTCTGGATAATCAACACGCGAATCAGGAGATCCTGATAGGCTTTGGGCATCTTCGCGAAATCCTTGCGTTCAATCTTGTCCGTAAACATTATCGATCCTCTGGCCAACCTGCCCTAAGGCCCTCGGTTTTCAGCAAAAATGCGGTAGTGGGTCAGTTTGGAAAAAATAGAAAACCAACGCCTTGTCATGCTGAGCAAAGCGAAGCATCTTCATTCTTTCAATGAATTGGGGGAATTGAAAGAAGGTTCTTCGCTCCGCTCAGAACGACAGTTTTGATGCTGACCCACTCACAAAAATGCGCTCCCGTTGAGGTTTTTGTCAAGCCGCCATACCCTCGGTCCGGTTTTACCCGCCCCCCCCTGCCCGCGGGTTCCACCGCCGCCAAAAGAATTGCCGCCGCCCGTCGCGGGATCGTGGTTTGAATAAAACGGATTGAACCCTTCGCCACCGAGGAGAACCCCATGGAGTTGGAAACCCTATTGCTCGAAGAGAATAAAGGAGTGGCCACCATCACTCTGAACCGCCCGGACGTTTTAAACGCGTGGAACGAGAAAATGCGGGAGGAATTATTTTCCACCTTTGAATACGTCGCCACCAATGAAGATATCCGCGTGGTCGTTTACACCGGAGCGGGAAGGGCTTTCGGGGTGGGGGCCGACGTCAAGACCACGTTTACAACCAAACCCTCCATGGCGGGACATCGCTACGGCAATCGCCTGCTGACCGATTTCATGACCAAGATGGAACGCGTGGAGAAACCTTTTCTGGCGGCCATCAACGGTGTGTGCGTCGGCGGCGGATTGGAATTGGCGATGGGCTGCGATTTGCGATTTTGCTCCGATAGCGCCCGGCTGGGGTTCACCGAGAACAACATCGGATTGATCCCCGGCGCCACCGGCACCGTCCGCTTGGTTCGGATGATTGGAGCCGACAAGGCCAAAGCGTTGATATTCAATGCCGAGTTGATCGACGCCGGGGAAAGTCTGCGGTTGGGACTGGTGACCAAGGTCGTGCCGCACGGCGAACTCATGGCATACACCATGGAATACGCAGAAAAACTGGCCAACAAAGCGCCCCAGGCACTTGGGTTGGCCAAACTGGTGATTCTCAACGCCATCAACACCGATGCCCAGTCGGCCCATGCCTATGAGACCATGGCCCAGAGCATTTTGCGCCGCACCCAGGACCACGAAGAGGGAGTGGCGGCATTCCGCGAACGGCGAAAGCCGAATTTCAAGGGGGAATAAGCGTTCAACAGGGGAAGAAGATGGTCCATCTCCTTGGCCATACCGGCCAAGGCGGGCGGGCGCGGGGAGGGTCCCGCCACGGGTTTTGCTCCCTGTAAACAAGGGTGCGGGCCAAATCCATGACGTTGGCCCGGCCCGCCGCCGCAACTGTGGGGACCGCCGGCGAGGGAGGAACCGCGGCGCTTTATAGGGCGGATGTGGGATCGCTGGAAGAAACCAACGCCATGTTCGACCGCATCGAGTCCGAACTGGGGGCGGTGCAGTTGCTGGTCACCAATGCGGGGATCGCGCGTTCAGGAGACAGTCTTGCCATGGACAGCGGAATCTGGCGCGAAATCATGCAGGTCAATCTGCATGGTACTTTTCATTGCGCGTGGAGGGCGAAAACGGAAATGATGGAAAGCGGTTATGGGCGAATCGTTTGCCTTTCCTCTCTTTTGGGAATGGTCGTCAATCGTATCTCGGCGGAACGCCTCATCGCCTACGGGACGTCAAAAGCGGCGATCATCGGGTTTGTGAGAAACTGCGCGGCCGCGTTTGGGCCCCATGTCCGCGTCAATTGCGTTGCCCCCGGTTACGTCGATACCGACATGACCGCCGATGTCAGCGATGAAGCCCGCGCCATGTTGATCGAGGCGACTCCACTGAAACGACTTGGACAAGTCGACGAAATCGCTGAAATGGTGCGCTTTCTGCTCAGTGACAGATCGAGCTTCACCACCGGGCAGACCCACGTCCTCTCAGGGGGGTTGGGAATGTGATCCTCGTTTTTCGCGGCTCCCGAATCAAGACACGTAGTAGGGGTAATTGTTGAACTCCATTCCTTTGAAGCCCTTGGAATAATAAGAAAGGGTTTCCGAGGTTCCTACGATAAAAATACCCCCAGGACGCAAAATATTTCTCAACTTTTCAAAGAGTTGCACTTTCACATCGTGGGAAAAATAAATGGCCACATTGCGGCAAAAAATGGCATCGAAAGTTCCCAATGCGCCAAAATCGTTCAGCAGGTTGAATTCCTTGAATTCCACCATTTTCTTGATTTTGGAGTCGATGATGGAAAAACGCCCGGTTTGCTTGAAATACTTCATTTTGTAAGCATCGCTCAACCCGCGGCCCATGGAGAGTTGGTCGTATGCCCCGAGCTCTCCCACCGATAGCGCCTGCGAGGAAATATCCGTTGCGAAAATCTCGAAATGAGAGTGGTCGGCCACTCCATTTCCATGCCACAGGAGGAATTCACTGATCCCCATGGCCAGGGAATAGGGTTCCTGCCCCGTGGAACAGGCGGCGGACCATATTCTCACCTTGGATTTTCCCGCGGCGATTTGACGCACCATTTCCGGCAGGAACATCTGTTCGAAAACCACATAGGGTCCTTTGTCCCGGAACCAGAGGGTTTCATTGGTGGTGATGGCATCGACGATTTTATTGCGTAGCAATGGGGAAGCGTTTTCCTTGGCTTTTCGATACAGCTCGCCATAGTTGTGGCAACCGAATTCGTCGAGCAACCCTTTCAACCTGGATTCGATCAGATAGGTCTTCTCTTCTTCCAGCGAGATTCCGCTAACTTCTTCAATATACACCCGGAAAAGATTAAATTCTTGGTTGGTTATTTCCATATATATGCCGCGATTTGTTTAACGAGTATGGCTGTTTTTATTTTCCACGCGCCATCAGGCTGAGATGCCGGCCGCTATGGTTGAGATCCGGCTGGGCAAATCCACCAAATCGACCGATTCGTCCGAAAGCCCCGCGCTGTCGACGGCATGGGGCATTCCGTAGACCGTGCAGGAGACCTCGCTCTGGGTGAGGCAATACCCGTCCCGGTTTTTGATATCCACCACCCCTTCCAGTCCGTCCTGCCCCATGCCGGTCATGATGACCGCCAGGATTTTGAGGCCGGCATTGGCCGCCATGGACTTGAACAGGATATCCACCGCGGGTTTGCAACTGTTCACCGGCGGGCCATCGCCGATCCGGATGAAAAGGCGCGTTCCCTCGGCCACCGGGCGCTTTTCCATCTCCATATGTTTCCCGCCCTGAGCCAGGTAGATGCATCCGCCGCGGATTTCCTGTCCTTCCCGGGCATGAAACACCGGCAATTTGGATTTTTTGTTCAGGGACTTGGCCAACGATTCGGTAAACAATGGAGGCATGTGCTGGACGATCAAAATGGGGGCCTTCATGTTTTCGGGCAATCGGGGAATCATTTCCTCCAAGGCCATCGGCCCCCCGGTGGAAATCCCAATGCCCACAACATCGATCCGGGTTGGCAACAGGGAGGAATGGGAACTTACCAGAGGGGTTCTGGGAGGAGCCTGGATGGCGGCCGGCCTGGAGCCAAGCGCCTTTTTTTCCCGGCGGGCTTTTTTCTGCACCGCGATTTCAAATACCCGGGCCAATTCCTTGCGCAGGTAGGCGATGTTTTCATTGGGCGAGGAACCGGTGGGCTTGGGGATAAAATCCGAAGCGCCGGAAGAAAGCCCTTCGATGGTGATTTCCGCGCTGCGGGAATTGACCCCGCTGACCAATATCACGATGATGCGGGGGTAATCGCGCTTTATCGCCTTGAGCACCTCAATGCCGTTCATATCCGGCATTTCGATGTCCAATAAAACGATTTCGGGATCGAAGACCGGTATTTTTTTCAAGGCGATCGCGCCGGATGGCGCGGTTTCCAATTCGGTGGGAAAAGGGGTGGCCTCGGCGGCTTTGGAGAGGAATCTCCGGTACAGGGAATTGTCGTCAACGATCAGTATTTTAAAAGCTTGGTTCATAATCCTCATTGAATAAAGAAATTTCCCTGACCCGTTTGTGAGCCGACCGGTGTCCGGCCCGAACATTCCATTGCAAGATCTGAAATTCCCCGCACCGGCCCTTCTCCTGTCCACGGTGTGAACCGCTTGTCCGATGGTTTGAAATTATGTTGGCGCCATATGGGTTTGGCGTGAAAAATCCGGGGAAACCCAGCCCGGATTTTTATTTCCATTCGCCATGAATCTGTGAAAATTTTCCCGGATTTTCCACGCGCATTGCCTGAAACCGGCTCGGTTCCACTCCTGGGCAGGCAGGTGGGAGGAATGAACGAGCCGTCTTCGATGCCCCCTGAATCCGGCGCCATATTTTTTCTTCGTCGCCTACACGTAAACGCCAAGCGCGGAAAATGTTCCTCGAATGGTTTTGATATTTATCCTCCAGGCATCGGGGCGAGCGCGAAGTGGGCGGCACGGATGGTCATCGGATTTTCCATGGGTGCATTTTCCGGCACCGAAGGGCTTTTGCGTCTCTGGGGGCGATTTCGGCTGTCGTGGTTTGTTCCACGCCGGTCAAAATCCGGCTCTGCACTCGCCCTGCTCCGGGCGCAAGGGTTAAAACTATTGGGGAAGGGTCATGATATCACTAAAAGCCGTTAAAAAGAAACATTGTGCCGTCACTGGTCGTTTAAATATTCGTAGCAAACTGCTCAGCGCCGGGGGATCTTCAATTCAACGAAAAAAGGTGACCATACGATGTCTCAACTGGAAAATTCGATTACTCTCTATGAAAAATACGGGGGTGAGAACACCATCAAGGCCTTGGTGGAATCGTTTTACGATCGGGTATTGAAAGACCCGGAGCTTGCCCCGGTATTTGAAAAAGTGGACATGGGGCCTTTGAAACGCCATCAGGCCCTGTTCATTTCTCAGGCGCTTGGAGGCCCCAAACAATATGATGGACGCGACCTCTCCGAGGCCCATCGCGGATTGGCGATCACCAACGGCCAGTTTGACCGGGTGTCCGCCCATCTGGGCGATGCCATGGCCGGGTTGGGCGTGAGCGAGGAGGACATCGCCACCATTGGTTCCATTGTGTCCGCTTTGCGCGGACAGGTGGTCTCGGCCGAACCCCTCGCTTCCGGCCTTCCCGAGCCGGAAGCGCCGGCCCTCGATCCTCCTGGCGCGGCGCCTGTGGAACCCCCCGCGCAATCCGCGGGCGGAACAGGCGGAGGGGGAAATCTTTACGAAAAATTGGGGGGTGAACACACCATCAAGACCGTGGTCGATATTTTTTATCGGCGCGTCCTGGGCGATGCCGCCCTCGCGCCGGTTTTCCAGGGCGTGGACATGGGCAACCTGAAACGCCACCAGGCCCTTTTCATTTCCCAGGCCTTGGGAGGCCCCAAGCAATATGACGGGCGGTCCATGTCCGAGGCGCACCGGCGCCTGGCCATCACAGGGGCGCAGTTCGACGCCGTGGCGGGTCATCTGGTGGGCGCGTTGCGGGAACTCGAGGTTGGCCAGGCGGACATCGACACCATCGTGGCCGTAGTCTCGCCGTTAAAGGATGAAATCGTCCAGACTCTTTTCCAGCGCTGGCTGAGGGCCGGTTGACCGGAGGGCGGTCATTTATCCCCCCAAGGCTATGATTCCCCCAGGCTAAGATTCACCCAGGCTAAGATTCCCCCAACACTTCAAATATTGGGCGATATGGAAAGCATTTGAGTTCGGAAACAGGGGAACAGTTGTAAACAGAAACGCCCATTTCCTTGAGACGGGGTGTGATTTTTTCGAAGGAATGGCGCATTTTCGCGTATACTTCGGGCCGATCCCGGTGCTGAAGGGACCGGTTTCCGAAGAAATGGCTTTGCGTGGCCGTGTTTCCCAAATCCAGCCCCAGGTAATATATTTCGCGGAACCCCATATAGATCGCGATCTGCAAGGTGAAGTAGGCGGTGGTGTACCCGGAAAAAACACCTTGCTCCAAGTCCTCGCTGAAACCGTCCGTGCCCAACAGATTAATCCCGGAACCGTAGGAATTGCCCTTGAGAGTGAACAGGCCTTCCACCGGCAGCAGGGCCATGTGCAATTCATGGAGCTTCCGCGCGTCCATGATTGCGGCATAGCGGGTGAACGGGAATTTGGTGATGGCGTCGTTGATGGTAACGGTGATCTCGTTTTGGAACAACGCGGGGTCTACATTGGCCAGCGACGGACCCGAAGCGATGATGAAAAGGCGTTTTCCGCGGTGGCGGTTGCGATAATAGACCATGGATTCCCGCTCCGGGAGACCCAGCAGGTTCTGGCGCAAGGGCCGGCCCTGGACCAGCGTCGAATTTGGGAGGAACGGGTTCAGATAGGTCGCCAGCGCCTCCGGGAGGCGGGATGGGTCCACACGCATCAAGAGCGCGGGGTGGTTCAGATCGTCCGGCCCGCCGATCACCACCAGAGGCAATTCTGGATTGGCGTGGGATAGAGTGTCCAACAGGTTCGGATGGGACTTTAACGCCTCGCCATCCACCAGAACCATATCGAAGCCTTCCACCTTTTGCTCGACGTTCTGGTGAAAACCCATATGGATGGCTTGCACCGCCACATGCGCGGGCCACTCGGCCGATGAAACGGCGCCAAAAAAATCGTTGCTCTGGGAAATGGTGGCCAACGAACATCCCTGCCGGGCCATGCGCTTTCCATACCCGGGCTCGGTAATCAGGCTGTTGAGGATTTTTGGAATGAGCGTTTCGATTTCGCTCCTGGCCAGATTTTGCATCGCCTTCAATTCTTTTTCCCCCCATTGCGTGTGCTGAGAGGTCATCGCTCCGTCCAAAAAAGCCGCCGCATTGCCGGGAGTCCCTTCCGGGAGTGGAAATTCCGTTTCCAGCACCAAATCCCGTGTATCCTCGCCGGCAATTTCCCGCAGCATGAGCAGCATCAGGAATTTGCCCAGCCCATGACCCCGGGCATAGGGGGCGACGGTAAAATTGTGCAAAATTATATGCACCTTTCCAGCCTCCCTGGTTTTAAAATGAAAAAATGAAATAGCCAGGGGGATGGAATCCGCGCAAATAGCCAAGGCCTGGCAATCGGGATTGGCGCCGATCTGGTGCATGAGAGGATGATGCATCGGATGGCGGGTGCGCGAGGAAAAAAAATTCCTGGCGGAATGGGCCAGGCATTCCGCCGCGCTGAGGTATTGCAAGGACAAACGCACCGGAATTTTTTCAATGGTCAGAAGTTGCCGTTCCGCCATGGTCAAAACAACTCCGGATTGAGGGTGATGATTTTTATGGCCTCACGTTTGTAGGTGTATGCCACATGCACCCCGAATTGGTCACGGAGCAGGGAAGGATAGGAATATTCTCCAGGCAGGGATTCCAGGTCTCCGATCTTCCTCCATTCCACCCCCCCATTGAGAGACACCCCCAAGCTCAGTGGGGTGCGGTTCGTTGGCGAATCGTTATAGACGCACACCATACGGTTTCCATCGAGCAACACGACGTCCAGGCCCGAATTGGGATTGGGCAGGGAGGTCGGAAACGGCCGGGACCAGGTTTCGCCCCGGTCCATCGAATAGGCCAGGTGGATGCGGTGGGGGGCATGGAGGTTGCGCATCAGGCAGCGAAATTCATCGCCGCCGGGCGCCACCAGGGCAGGATGGATCAAACCGCCGGGGGCGGTCATGGAAGAGAGCAATCTCCCTTCGCCAGAGGACAATTTCTGCTCCCAGATGGCGCATTCGGAGGTCAATTCATGATAGACCGGCAGATAGGCGATGTTTCCCCGTACCGCCGGCCGGCCCCGCACCAGCCAGCCGCTTTCAAGGGGAACTATTTTTTTGGAGATGAAAGCGCCTTTCAAATCCCGCCAAATCATATGCACGATTTCACCTTCATGCCAGTATCCCTTGGTGCGCACGTACCACAGGTGAAACTGGCCGCTTCCATCCATCTGAAAAACCGAGTTGCCCAGGGAATACCCGATATCCGACACGAATTCCTGAATGGACTCCCATTGGCCAGTTTGGGGGTGGTAAACCGCCGAAAGCAGACGGACATCCTTGGCCCACTCGCGGCTGCCCGCGAACCACACCACAATCACCCGGTTCTGATCCAACCGAGCCAGGAAAGGCGCGTGAGACATGGGATAACGATCCAGGGACGGGATCAGGAAATGATCATGCAGGAGGAAGGGTTTAATACTATTATTCAATGGGGTCCGAGAGAAAAATGGCGCGCGCGGCCGGCGATTCCTCTGATGGAACCGGGGCGGGTGAAATTTTTATCCAGTCCCATTCTCCGCCGCTTGCGGCGAAAAAGAGGCAGGTGTTTCGATGCTACGCCTGTTGCGGCGAGGCCGTTCCTTAAAATAAACGAGGCCGGCCTCGCGCGCTCCCCCCCTGGAGGCCTCCTGCGAGACGATTCAATAAAAGGCGGTGGGAGCCGCCGCGCCTCGAATGGATGAAGCATTTCCCAGCCCTTGGTTTTCCGGGCGGAGCACCAATCGGTATCGAACTATAAACGAAACCAAAGGAAAAAAGTGCCTTTGGGCGCCCGTTCGGGAGAACGATTGCCGCGAGGGGGGGTACTGCCTCCCCTTCAAATTGAGACCAGGCCGTGCCAGCCGCCGTCCCGGGTTAGCCTGCCACCGATCCAAAAATGCAGGGAATTCCCTCTCGTATCGCCCCGTGACCTCCAAAGCGCAAAAGCTTCCCTCTTCCTTGCCGCAATCGATTTTCCAGGCCTTGGCGGCCGCGGGCGCCACGAACAAAGCGGCCAGCGCCAGGTCCGCGACGAACAATCCGCGTTTTGGTTTCATGGTGACCTCCTTGCCTTTGGGACGATCAGTGCCGGGAGGATGGAAAAATCCAACACGTTGCCCAGCCGCTTGTGTTTTCGGCCTGGGTTTGAAACCCGTTGCTGAAAAGGAAGTCCAGCTATTATATCACGGACTATATTATCGGTCAAAACCGACTTAACCCGGAGGCTCAAACAGGGAATAAAAAAGTGGGGGCGAAGGCCCGCACCACGGGGGCTTGGAACAGGACAGGTGTGGAAGCGAATGGGTGGGGAAACCGGCAGGAGGGAAAAGACCATGCCTGAAAATCAACGCGCCCGTTTGGGCAGGGCTGGGGCAGGCGCCGATGACTCCGCGGGCCGTCTGCGCCATCGGCCCGTCAGGCGGTTTTGCGGCCGGTCTTGATGCCGGCGGCCTCGGGGATTCGCTGGTCGTCTCCTTCCAGCATGGATTGCTCGAAACCGGCGTCGCCCCGCAGGATTTGGTCCTTGATTTCTTTGGGGAGGTTTTGGTAATGGCTCCACGCTTTCTCAAGCCGTTCCCGGTCTCCGGAATCCAGGGCGGCTCCCAGTTCGAACCGCAATTCGCATTCTCCCAAGGCGGATTCCACCAGCATGTATGCCAGCAGCACCTCGCAATACAGATCGGTCAAAACATCGTCCTCGGTGCGTTTCGCGGTTGCAAATTGCATCGAATTGCTATTTTTCATGAATCCTCCACGGGGAGGAGGCCATCCACCCGCCGTCCGGGTTGGCAGCCCCAAAATTACCGCAAGACACCCGGGGTTCCGGGATGTCTGCAAGGCCAAAATTTTTCAATGGCGTTTCAAGCAAAACCCATTCACGATCCCGGCCAAAATCCGCCGCGGAAACGCAAATTTTTAATCCCAGGAGCGAGTGTAATTCTTTTTTCTCAAAGGTTTCCTGCAAAAAACTGACACCCTATAGTGGAGGTACCGCCGGGAAAATCACCAAGCTTTCACACAACCTCCTAAAAACATTTGACATTGGACGAAGAACAGCGTTATAGATGGCAACAATTCAGGTCTTACCGGCCCGAATGCAAATGGATTTGTACGGCGCCCCTGCCCCTTAGTAATGGCTCCTTTTTCGTCAAAGTGTTGAACGAACCAGGAAGAGTCAATCGGCGGGGGAAACGCTGATCGGGAAACGACCTTTAAACCGGGTCCGATGTTCATGGATCGACATCAAACCGGTAAAAATGCCTGCTCCCCCAGGCCTTTTTTCCAAAAAAACCATTCCCAGCCTTTCCGGGACGGCGTGTTGCGCCTTTTCCGTTCCTGGACCCACCGCGCCTGGACCCACCGCGCCTGGACCCACCGCGCACATTCCGGTTTCTCCGGTTCCGCGGATGGGTGCGCCCTGGGAAGGGAACCCGCATCGAGAAACTTGGGATGAGCAACCGCGAAAATGTGGTGGTGGGGCTGGATATCGGCACGACCAAAATCTGTGCCCTGGCCGCGGAAGTGGGCGGCGGGGAGTTGCTGAACGTGGTGGGTTTCGGCCAGGCCCGTTCCGAAGGAATCAAACGTGGAGTGGTAGTCAACATAGAAAGGACCGTCAACGCCATTCAACAAGCCATCCGGGAATGCGAATTGATGTGCGGGGTCTCCATCAAGGAGGTGTATGCCGGCATCGCTGGCCATCATATCCAGGGCATCAACTCCGAAGGGATGGTCACCGTTCACAACAACCGCACCGTGTCCGACGAGGATGTGCGCCGTGTGATCGAGGCGGCCCAGGCCATTTCGATTCCCAACGACCGGGAGGTGTTGCACATTTTGCCCCAGGATTTCATCGTGGACGAACAGGACGGCGTGCAGAACCCGCTGGGCATGTCGGGCCTGCGCCTGGAGGTGAAGGTGCATATCGTGACCTGTTCGGCCACCTCCGGGCAAAATATCGTCAAAAGCTGCAATCAGGCCGGCCTGGACGTCACCGATGTGGTGCTCGAACCCCTGGCCTCCTCCCAGGCGGTGCTGAGCCAGGACGAACGCGAATTGGGGGTGGTGCTGGTGGACGTAGGCGGCGGCACCACGGACATCGCCATATTTTGCGGCGGCAGCATCGTCCATACCTCGGTGTTGGCCATTGGCGGGGATCAACTCACCCGGGACATCTCAATCGGATTGAGCACCCCCCTGGGCGAGGCCGAAACCCTCAAGCATGAGCACGGGGTAGCCATGGTCGATCTGGTGGAGCGCGACACCATGGTGCAGGTGCCCTCGGTGGGCGGCCGAAAATCGCGCACGCTGGAAAAAAGAGTGATCTCGGAAATCATCGAGCCGCGCTTCCGGGAAATTTTCGAGATGGTCAATCTTGAAATCGACAAGTCGTGTTATCGCAACGTGATCGCCTCTGGCGTCGTCATCACGGGGGGAAGCAGCCTGATGACGGGCGTGGACGACTTGGCCGCGGAAATTCTCCAGTTTCCGGTGCGGGTCGGTTTCCCGGAAAATATCACAGGACTCAACGAGATGATCCATTCCCCCATGCACGCCACCGGGGTGGGGCTGTTGCGGTATGCCCTGGGCAATGGGGAACAACGTCACACTCCGCTGTTTTCGGGGGATCAAACCATGATTACCCGGATGGGGCGTCGTGTGCGCGAGTGGATGAACGAGTTTTTTTAAAAACAACACCCAAGCCGGAACGCAAGGAAGGGCGGATCCCCGGGAGGTCCCCGGCGCATCCGGCCTCAAATCACCCCCCCCGCATGGAAGGGGCTTTGCACCTGCACGGACGCATAGGGAGAAGCACAATGGTCATGGTCGGAATCGAAAACATCAAGGACGCCGAAACCCCTTCGGCCGTATTGAAGGTGGTGGGAGTGGGCGGAGGCGGCAGCAATGCGGTCAACCGGATGATCGCCACCGGCATTCGTTCGGTGGAATTCATCGTCGCCAATACCGATTTGCAGGACTTGAAATCCTCCCTGGCGCCCCACAAAATTCAACTGGGCGAACACTGCACCCGCGGCCTGGGCGCCGGCGCCAAGCCCGATGTGGGCCGGGAGGCCGCGCTGGAGGACAGGGACGCGGTGCGCGATCACATCGCCGGGGCCGACATGGTGTTCATCACCGCCGGCATGGGCGGCGGCACGGGCACCGGCGCGGCGCCGGTGATCGCGGAAATCGCGAAGGAAATGGGGTGCCTCACCGTGGGGGTGGTCACCAAGCCCTTTTCCTTCGAAGGCAAGGTGCGCCAGCGAAACTGCGAGGAAGGCATCATCAAACTGCGCAAAACCGTGGACACCCTGATCATCATCCCCAACGACAACCTGCTCCAACTGGCCAACAAGAAAACCTCGATCGTGGACGCCTTCATCATGGCGGACGACGTTTTGCGAGTGGCCATCCAGGGCATTTCCGACCTCATCAACTCCGACGGCCTGATCAACCTGGACTTCGCCGACGTGCAGACCATCATGTCCGATATGGGCCAGGCCATCATGGGCACCGGCACGGGAACCGGAGACAACCGGGCCATGGAGGCCGCCGAAAAGGCCATTCACAGCCCCCTGCTGGACGACTGCCGCATCGACGGCGCCAAGAGCATTCTGATCAACATCACCGGCCCGGCCTCCCTGGCCCTCTATGAGGTCAACGAGGCGGCCAATTTCATCAAGGACCACGCGGACAGCGACGCCAACATCATCTTCGGCGCGGCCATCGACGAGAACATGCCGGACGATCAGTTGGAGGTCACCGTGATCGCCACCGGGTTCAATGGAGGACCCATTGGCGAGGTTTCCAGGATTTCATCCCGGAAAGAACTGGGAACGACCCGGCCCCCCTTCCGGGTGTTCAACTCCGAACGCGAAACCCTGGAAGATCGGGCGGAGGAAGAATCGGTCGAGGCCGCCATGACCACCCAGACCCTTCAATCGGCATTGAGTGAATCGTCAATGCCCGGCACCTTTTCGCCAGGCGATTTTGCCGGTCTGGCGCCGATGGAAATGGATGAGGATGAAGACGGCGCGGCCGGGTTTTCCAAGGACGTGGAAGAAGAGGTGTATGAATTGAAGGATCCGATCCTGGAGCAGGTGGAAACCGAGCCCAGATTTCCGACCAGCTACCGGCCGGAGCAGAAAACGGGCACCACCCGCAATGGCCGGACGGATTCCAACCTGGACATTCCCGCCTTCATCCGCCGCCGCAACTCCCGCTTGCAGGAGGATTAGGCCTCTTCCCCGCCCCGCCCGCCGATTTCCTCCCTCCCCGCATCCGCCGGGGAGGGAGGGCGCCTGCTTCCCTGTCTTCCAGGCGGCTTTTTCAGCTGGAGGGTTTTTACCCGCGGCTTTTTTTTGCCCCATCCTCGTTTTTAGCCCGCGGTCTTGTTAACTTCTGGTTTTTTTCACCACCAACCGGGCGCGGCGGCGATCGGCGCGCAGGCGGTCCAGGGCGTCGGCGAGTGCTCGGGCGACCCGTTGGCGGGTGCTGCCTTTCAGCAACGCCAGCCGCTCGGCGCGGTTGTTGAGGTTGCCCACCTCCACCAGCACCGAGGTTGGCACCTGGGAGTAGCGCAGCACGCCCGGCAATGTGCGCACGCCGTTGCGGTAGTAGTAAGGGCGCACCGCGCGCCGGTGGGCCGCCCCCAGCCGATGATCCACGAACGAGCGGATGACCCGCTCCCCGAAATCCCGGCTGAGTTGCTCGGCGGCGCGATTGTCGGCCTGGCGGAAGAAGAGGCGTCCGGGCACCGCCTCGGAGCGTATGCGGTAGACCCGCCCCCGGGGATAAAACTCACCCACCCGCAAGCGGCGATCGGGATAGTACGCCATCGCCCCCCGCATGGAAGGCGCCAGGGCATCGCCATGCAGGCTGAGCAGCACCACGCGCTTCGGGTCCACCCCCAGCTTCCTGGTCAGCCGGCGAAAGATGGCGTTGATCAGGTAGACCCGCATATTGACCGCCACCTTGGAAGACTTCATCTCATAGGGCGGGGTCACGCGCACCCGTTCCCGGCCGATGGCCCGCGTGGACAGCTTTTCCACTGGCCTGTTATGGGACGGGTCCTCCACGGTTGGATAAACCCGCATGCCCCTGCCCCGCAGCAGGCGCGCCAGCCGCAGGGAAATGTCGTACACCACCTCGTGCTCGTACACCCGGTCCGGTTGGCCGGGGGTACCGTAGGCCGCGCCGGGGTCGCTCCCGCCGTGCCCGGCGTCCAGGATGACGTGAAACCGCTGGGCGCCCCCCCAGGGACGGGCGCGGGGCGCTTTTCGTCTGGGAACGGCTCTTTTGGGGGGGCGCGTCTGTAATTTGCGCCGCACGGGCGGTGATTTACGCTGCGCGAGCGATGATTTACGCCGCACGGGCGGTGATTTACGCTGCGCGAGCGATGATTTACGCTGCGCCAGCCGGGCCGTGCGGGAGTAGGGGGAGACCAGGTAATCCTCGTTGATCCATTCCACCGGGATGCGCAGGGAACGGCCCGCCAGCAGGCGCTTTTCGCTGGCCAGCTTATTGATCCTCAACACCCTGCGGGTCATCCGCCCCAACTCGTCCGCCCGCTCGCGATCCGTGAAGCGGAGCAGCAGGGAAAACAGCGTGTCCCTGGGCCGCACCTTGTAGGCCGCGTAAAGGCGCCCCGAACGGCCATCGCGCTCCAGCCGCAACGGGGCCTTCACCGCCCGCGGCCGGAAACCGAGCGCCTCGGGGATCCAGTGCAGGGGAATGGCGATTTCCCGCCCGAGGCGCAGCACATTGGGATTCTTCAGCCGGTTGTAACGCGCCAACTCCCGGAAGCGACGCTTGCTGCCCGTGTAGGCCTCGGTCAACTGGATCAGGGTCTCCCCGGGGTCACTGACGTTGTGGGTCCAACCCCGCCCCGTCAATTCGTCCCCGGGATGCAAGGCCCGCAGTGCACGGCCCCACAACACGGGCTTGAGGGCGGTGAGAGGAAAGTTTACCGGAATTCCCGTGCGCACGGGACGCTTCGCGTTGAAGGCCTCGATGGCCTTGAAATCGGCGGGAGCTTTCATCACCCGGCGGGCGATTTGGATATATCCCTCGTTGGGCCGTGGATAGACCCCCACCACCACCCGCCCCTTCCGCCACTCCACGCGCATGCGCTCGCCCGGATCGCCGAATTCGGCGGCCTTGACCGGCCACGCCACACCGGGCAGCCCAACGGCGCAGAGCAGCCCGGCGGCCAGCAAAAAAACCCGGCACAGCCGCGATAATGCCGGCGCCGGCAACCATGGCGGGCGTATCGTGCGGAAAACGCTGGCGGAAAAGGGGATCATCTTCGCTTCCGTCCTTGGAAGTGGGAGGCGCGTCCTTGCGCGGCCGGCCCGAATTCTGGAGCCAACTTATTGTAGTGATAACCAAAACGGCGCGATTAGGCAAGGAGAAAACGATTTTGGCCAGGGCAATCGCAAGATCGGAGTGGGCTTATCGCAAGGTGTACTCAAAGCGGTTCAGGTCATTCGGGGCAACCTCTACCCTGTACCCTTCTCCACGGCGTTTTCAAACAGCGTATGGAGAAGAGGGTGACTCGCTTCGCTATATCATTGTTATACGTAGCGTCATAAAAATTTTCGCATAGGATGGGGATATGGTTTTATTCCTTTTGGAGGGTCTAATACCCCGAAGCTTGCTTCGTCCAGTATGAAAAACCCAGTATGTTCAGGGAATGAATAAAGTCATTCGCAAAAGTCATCATGTATCGGTTTTGATCTATCACCTGGTTTGTCCTGCGAAGTACCGCAAGGTAGTATTCGATTCGGATGTGTCTCGAGAAATTAAAGACATATGTTTAGAAATTTCAAATAGATACGAAATTATATTTTTGGAAATCGGAACAGATTTAGAAGGGGTGTGACCAACCAAAAGCGCGGGGGATTTCATCCCCCGCACCCCCAGACCATTTTTTGGAAAAAATGGATTAAAACTTTCAATAAGATATTGGAATAATAG
>JACZSY010000279.1 GCA_022573975.1 SAR324 cluster bacterium
TTATCCGTTTTTATCAGTGTAAATCCGTGGCTGCTATTGCAGTTGCAGTTCGCAGTTCAAATCCGCGTCCATCGGCGTTCATCGGCGGTTCCAAAGCAGTTCGCTGTTGGCGGTTCTTGGCGGCCCTTGCGCCTTTGCTTGAGGGTGACCAACGGCGGAAAAATGCGATGGAGCCTGTGTTTATAACGTCACATTCTGAAAAGAGCCGGGATTCCATTTAACGGTGGGGATTTGCCCGTCCATGCACCCTTGGAAAAGATGGAACGGCCGCCAGCGTGACAAGCCGCGCTGGATGCCGTAAAAATGGTTTCCTGGGGATTGAACGGCGGCCCGCGCGGGCGCCCGGCTTCATTGGGGTAGCGTGGCGAAATACACATCCCCGATATGGTTCCTTCTCAACACCCAATTGAGCGGTTAACCGGGCATGGTGATTATTTTGAGGGTATTGTTGCTGGCGGGACTGGTGGTTTTGGCGATTTACCTCTTCCGCCGGATTGCCCCCCGCCTGGTGGCCGATCCGCGCATGCGCCAACTGTTCTCCGGCCTTGGCCTGCGAATGTTACTGTTGTTTCTGTTGCGCCGGGGGATGCCGTTGTTGATGCGGGCATTCCGGATGTTGCGGTTTTTCCGGTGACACCCCAAGGCCCAGGGGGCCGGGGTGTCATTCATGCCGGGTCAAACCATGGGCGGGTGATTGCCCGGGCGGGTCAATTCAACGTACCTGGCACGGCCAGCGTGAACATTGGAATGCGGATGTCGAAATTTTCCCCTTCATCGGTGACCATCTGGTAGGTGCCTTCCATGGTGCCCATGGGGGATTCCAGCCGCGAGCCGCTGGTGTATTCATAGGACGCGCCGGGCTTCAACACCGGTTGTTCCCCAACCACGCCCGGCCCTTTGACATGTTGCACCTTGCCGATCGAATCGGTGATGATCCAATGCCTGCTGAGCAATTGAACCGTTTCCCGGCCCAGATTTTTCAGTTGTACCCGGTAGGCGAAACTGTACCGATTCTGCTCCGGATTCGATTCGGATTCGAGGAAAAACGATTCCACGCTGACTTCGACCTCACGGGTGACCGCCGTATCCATGCCTGCTCCTTGTTCCGCCGCCGGGCCGCGGGGCATCGCTGCTAGGGTCGTCCCCCCTCCGGCTGCTTCGGCCCGCGGATGGTGCAAAATTGACCCCCCTTGGGTCTTCTCATTAAACGCCATCTGGAAACAAATGGGTATCGCCGGCCGGATTTTAAAGATTGAACATAGCGCTGAAGCTGCCTGGCCGGCCTTGCGGGAAGAAGCGCTGGAAGGCTGGCGGCTGCGCTTCGCGGACGGTTTCACCCGCCGCTCCAATTCGGTGCAGCCCTTTCCATCGGAGGGGCGGGATGGGATCGGCGCCATTGACGGCCATCCATCCGGGGGCGGGTTGAAGGCGGGGAATGAGGCTCTTGTCATGCGCATCGCGGCGTGCGAAGCCGCCTACCATGTGGTGAAACAACCCGCCATCTTCCGAATCTCCCCCTTGATCGGCAACCACGGCCTGGCCGATGATGGAATCCCGGGCCTTCACGACGGTTCCATCACTCAAATTCCATCACAACCGGGCAATGGTCCGAACCCATCACCTCCGGCCGGATGAAGGAACGGCGGACACGGGGACGCAGAGAGGCCGACACGCAAAAATAGTCCAGCCGCCATCCGATGTTCTTTTCCCGCACCCCAATGCGCTGGCTCCACCAGGTGTAATGGCCGCCCTCCGGTGTAAACTCCCGGAAGGTGTCGATGAACCCGGCGGCCATCAGGGCATCGAAGCCGGCCCGTTCCTCGGCCGTGAACCCCGCGTTGCGGACGTTGGCCTTGGGGTTGGCCAGGTCGATTTCCTTGTGCGCCACGTTCAGGTCGCCGCAGAATATCACCGGTTTGGCGGCCTCCAACCCTTTCAGGTAGGCCAGGAAATCCACATCCCACTCCCGGGTGCGGTAGTCCAGCCGGGAGAGGTCACGCTTGGCGTTGGGGGTGTAGACGTTGACCAGGAAAAAATCGTCGAATTCCGCCGTGATCAACCGCCCTTCGCCATCGTGCGCGGGAATGCCCAGGCCATGGGTCACCCGCAACGGTTCCGGGCGCGATAGGATCAAGGTTCCCGAATATCCCTTGCGCTCCGCCGGGTTCCAATAGGCGCGGTAACCGTCGAGGGACAGCTCCACCTGCTCGGGCATGGCCTTGATTTCCTGCAGGCAGACCACGTCCGGCGCGGTTTCGGTGATGACCCCGGCGAAGCCCTTTTTCAGCGCAGAGCGCAGGCCGTTGACGTTCCAGGAGACCAGGTGCATGGATTGAGGTTTCCCTCCTGGTGATGGATAAATCGTGATGGATAAACGGTGATGGACAAGCAGCGATGAAAAACCTGTGATGAAAAACCACTTCGACCCCGGCACCATAACCCACCGATGGTCCCGGGCGCAATTTTAACGGGATATTACCGTGACCTTACCCAATGGCCGGAGGGCCAGGCGGTCACCGATGACTTGACAGGCCCCGGCCCAGGGAAGGAAAGTCGCATTGGAGAGTGTTCCCCAGGAGCGTGTTTCACCCCTCCCGTTCGCCTTTCACCCGCCCGGACACATGCCAGGAGCGGTGACATCAGGAGCCTGTACCGCGATGCGCAACACCCGCGCCGTGATCGACCTTTCCCGCCTGGAGCGCAACTACAACCGCCTGCTGGCCGCGCACGGGGCGGGGAGCATCATGATCGTGCTCAAGGCCAACGCCTACGGGCACGGCATGATTCCGGCGGGCAGATTCCTGGCGGGACTGGGCCACCGGTTGTTCGCCGTGGCCGTGCTGGACGAGGCCATCGCGCTCCGCCATGCAGGCATCAAGGGCCGCATCCTGGTGCTGGGGCCCCATCAGCCCGGCAGCGCGCCGGAATACCCGCTCCATCGCCTGGAAATGACCGTGGCCTCCCTCCATCACCTGGACGCGCTCGCCGGAGAAATTGCCACGGACCCTCCCCCCGAGGGCCTGGACATTCATCTCAAGCTGGACACCGGCATGGGGCGCATCGGCCTGCAAGCGGGCGAGGTGTCCGCCGCCAGGGCCTTGCTGGCCAAGACCCCCGCCATCCGCCTGCGGGCAGTGTATTCCCACTTCGCCGAATCCGAGAAGCTGGGCAGCGGCTTCTGCGACGAACAGTTGGCCGCCTTCGAGGCCGCCCGGGCCGAACTGCTGCAAGGACACGGTGGCGCTCCAAGCGGCGGCACTCTGACCGAAACGCATCTGCCCGAAGCGCACCTGGCCAACAGCGCCGGGCTGCTGCGCGACCCCCGCTACCATTTCGACTACGCCCGCGTCGGCTACGCGCTCTGGGCGCCGCTGGTGTTTGACGTACCCGCCGACGGGCCTCCCGAACCGCCGCTGAACCGTGAGCTTGAACCGGTGATGACCCTATCGACCCGCATCACCCACCTCAAGACCATGCCCGCCGGGGCCACCGTGGGCTATGGCCGCACCCACACCTGCCGGGAGGGCGAGGTGATCGCCACCCTGCCCATCGGCTACGGGGACGGCTACTTCCGCCAGATGTCCAACGAGGGTTACGTCTCCATCGCCGGCCGCCGCCACCCCATCGCGGGCCGGGTCTCCATGGACCAGACCACGGTTTCGCTGGGGGTGGGGGACCTGACCGCCAAAATCGGGGACGAGGTGATCCTGCTGGGGGGCGTGGGCGACGACGGCTCGGGGGGCATCCCCGTGGCCGAGGCCGCCGGGTGGCTGGGCACCATCGACTACGAGGTGCTCACGCAGCTTTCCGCGCGAATTCCCCGGCGGTATGTGTATGCGGGCGTGGAGGTGGATTTGGGGTGAGGGGGACACCGTTCTTTCAATTTCCGTTTGACAATGTATAGTGAAACCGCTCCTGAAGCCTCCCATGATTGGATCGAACAAACTGGAAGCCCCATGATTGAAACGACTGTTGACCTGGCCACCGCCGATGGCGCGATGCCGACGTTCATTACCCATCCCGAAGCGGGCGGACCGCATCCGGCGGTGATTTTCTACATGGACGCACCGGGCATGCGCGAGGAGTTGCGCGACTTCGCCCGGCGCATGGCCACCGTGGGCTATTACGTGCTGCTGCCCAACCTGTATTACCGCGACGGCGGGCCGACCTTCCCCCCCGCCGCGGAGCGTAGCGATGAGGACTCCAAGCGCATGTTCGCCTTGATGGACGCGCTCACCAACGCCCGCATCCTGGAGGACACCCAGCCCATGGTCGCCCATGCCGAGGCCGATCCCGCCGCCTCCGCCGGGTCGATGGGTTGCATCGGCTACTGCATGAGCGGGCAATACGTGCTGACCGTGGCGGGCACCCACCCGGAGCGCTTCAAGGCGATGGGCGTACCGCCCAACCGCGTAGACGTTACGTCGTCGCTTAAGTGGGATACGGCGCAAATCCATGATTCCGTTAAGGGAGCGGAGGAACTGGCGGAGGCGTTGGGGATTGAAGCGAGTCGCGCGTTGTGGGTTTGCGGAAGTACGGGACCGGGCGAGGAAACGATCATCCTCGATGCGTACCGGATGTTGCTCAACACTTCCAAGTCGCGCCCGCCGCGACTCGCCATCGTACCGCGAAAACCGGAACGCTTTGATGAGGTGGCTCGCTTAATCCGCGCCGCGGGGTTTGAGTGCGTTCGTCGCAGTGAACGCGCGGGCGAAGCGGCTGCCTCAAGCGTATCGAGCTCAACGGTGATTTTGGGCGACACGATGGGCGAGCTTCGTAAGTTTTATTCCCTTGCGAGCGTGGTATTCGTCGGCCGATCGTTGGTTGCGATGGGGGGATCGGATCCGATTGAGGCGGCTGCGCTGGGCAGACCGATCCTAGCTGGGCCCCACATGGAAAACTTCGCACTGCCCATCGAGTCCTTTCGCGAAGCTGACGCGATTCGAGAAGTCCATTCCGATCGAACGCTGGCGCTAGCCGTCGACGCGCTCGTCGCTCAACCCGCCGAGGCGACCGCGATGGGTCAGCGAGCGCAGCAAGTCGTGAGGGATCACCAAGGGGCGACGCAGCGAACGGCGGACCACATCGTCGAGCTGTTGGCGACTTGCGACGCCCGATCGGTGGAGCGGCCGGCCGAGCAGCCTGCGACGTCATGAGGCCACGGGTGTTTTGATCCACGACCGAATTGGTTAGAGCGTGTTTGAGAAGCCTTTTTCAGAGCCGCGCCCGTGAGGAAGCGGTCTGGTTTCGCGGACGAAAACCGCTCCCTTACGGTCGCGGCTCGGAACACAGAAACGTGAAATGCTTTAGAATACCGATAGGATGGACGCCTTCGGGTCGG
>JACZSY010000056.1 GCA_022573975.1 SAR324 cluster bacterium
GAAGAAGGACTGGAAGCGCGCGGCCGCCAGTTTCGCTGAAATCCAGGCCCTCAATACGGACCTTCCTGTGGATTTCCATTACTTCTTTGGCATCACCCTGCGGAAACGGGGAGATTTGCCGGGCGCCAAAAAACAGATTTTCAGCTACATCGACCGCACCGGCCGAAAAGGAAAATACTTCAAAAGCGCGCTGGAGACCCTGAACGACATCGAGGATGTGGAAAAACGGAAATTACGAAGGAAAAACAGGCGGAAAGGCCCCAGGAAATCCAGAATAAGAGCCAGAACGAAAAACAAAAAGGCCAAGGGGGGCCAGCCAGGAGACTGGAAGGAACCGGCCACCGGAATGGACTTCGTCGCCATTCAGGGAGGAACCTTCCAGATGGGGTGTCATGAGGCGGCGGGAAAATGCGACCAGGACGAAGGCCCGGCCCGCATGGTGCGGTTGGACGATTTCTGGATTGGTAAGTACGAGGTCACCCAGGGGGAATGGAGGCGCATCATGGGGAAAAACCCCTCCCAATATCCCGCGAGGCGCACCAGGAAGGGGAAATCCTCACGGCTGCGGGAGCGCAACCGATATCCGGTGGAACGGGTGTCCTGGAGAGATGCGCAAAGCTTCATCCGCCGCCTCAACCGCAAATCCGCGGCTGCCTTTCGGCTGCCCAGCGAAGCGGAATGGGAATATGCCTGCCGGGCCGGAGGAAAACCGCTCCGGTTTGGGACGGCCAAGGGAACGTTGAACGCCAAATCCGGGAATTACAATGGAACCGGGGACGGCTACCGGTATACGGCCCCAGTGGGAAAATACGCTCCCAACGCCCTGGGCCTCTATGATATGTCCGGCAACGTATTGGAATGGGTTCAGGACAATTACAGCGAAAATTTTAAGGGCGCGGCGACGGAAAACCCCATTCACGTCGGCTCCGGTCCGGGCCGCGGAGGCAGGGGCGGCAGTTGGAAAACCGGTTTTCAGCGCAACCTGCGCTGCACCCACCGCGACAGTTTCGACCCCTCGGTACGGTATGGGTATCTGGGATTTCGCCTGGTGCGGGTCAGGTAGGGCCGTCCAACATTTTCCGCTTTCCCCGCTGGGGCCTCGCCTCCCGCGTACTCGGACAACGAAACGGAGGGTCCCCGCCGAAAAATGGGAGGAGAGGGGAAACGACAGGGATCCTTACATTGGTCCTGGGCCGAATTCCCAGCCGTTGGCGGCTGGGTCGTTGATGGCATTGCCGCTCCCCTGGGGAAATCCAGCCAAGCCGATTTCTCCGCCTTGAATTATCTCCCCATTTTGCATTATAAAAAAATCACCTGCATTATCGTTGGAGTGTTCATTTTGCAATGAGAATATACTTGTTGGAGGAAATAATGGCCTGGATACGGAATGGTAGGGGAATGTGGAAAATACTGGGCGCCATGCGCATAAAAAAATCAATTGCCGCCACCATGGTTTGGTTGCCGGCAGTTTGGTTGCCGGTGGTTTGGTTGTCGATTGCCCCTGCCCTTTTTTACCCTGGAATCACCAAGGGCGCTGGCCATATCGGGGATTCGGGCGCCACGTTTCTGGGCCTGCAAGACCTCATGCCCGATGATGAGCGGACCGACTTCATGCGCACGGCCAAACCGAGCAACACCGGCGCGGCATCCAGCCTTTTGTTGATGATCGACACCTCGCGCGGCATGGCCGGCCGAAGGCTTGCCATGGCCAAGCGGACTGCGATCGGGGCCATTGACCGGGCACTGGGGGGCAATGCGGAAATCGCCGTGTTGGCTTTTTCCGGGGACTGTATCCGGCCCATCTCCAAAGGGTTCGGTTTTTCCATTGACCGGGATCGTCTCGTCGAGTTCGTCTCGTCACTCAAGGCCCGGGGGGACGCGGCATTGGGCAATGCCCTGCGGGAGGTCTCCCCATTCCTGGAAAAAGCCAAATCGCCTTCTTCACAATTCCAAACGATGGTGCTTTTTGCCCATGGGCACGACAATTGCGTAACCATTCCGGTGATGACGCCGGAATTGAGGGAAAAGGACCCGGAAACCCAGTATAACACCATAGTATTGGGCATCGCTCCGGGGAGGAGCGAAACCCGGCGATTGAAGCGGATCGCGAATACCATGGGCGGCCAGTACTTTTCCGCCCGGAGTCAAGCCAGCATGACCGGCTTGTTCCAAGATGCGATGGACTCCATGGATATGCTGGAGCTGCTGGGACAATTCGGTGGCGGGACGCGTCCCGGCGCCACGGCCCGGCCCGCGGCCAGGAGGCAACCCGGCGGAGAGGCCGCCAAGGCACAATCCTGCGGACGCACCGAGACGGTTCCTCACAGCGGCCGGAGGTACGAGAAATTCTGTGGCACAACGACTGTCAATGGCAAGCAACACCCCGCCATCTATATCTGCGGCGCCTCCGAACTATGGGTTCGCTCCAGCATTTATAATCTGCGGGATGGAATCAGGGAGTGCCGGGAAGAAGCTGAAAATTCCCGCGCCGGACAGGAAAATTCCATGCAACGCGTTTTCAATGCCTGGGAGTAACCACCAAAGTCACTGAACCCGGTTCGTGCCCGTCACGCCATCGGTGGAACAACCACGAAAGGAAAACCATGAAACACTCGGGTGCACTGCTGATCGCCGCCATCCTCGTTTTGTCAAGCAACGGATTGCCGATGGCGCAAGACAACAGGCCGGCGGCCCCAAGCGCTTTACCACGGGAGATACAGGCGGATCGTTTCCTGCTGAAGGCCCGGAAGGCCTACACCAAAAAAGACTGGAAAACAGCGTCGGAATTCTTCGCGAAAATTCAGAATCTCGAAACGGAAATCCCCCATGATTTCCATTATTTCTACGGAAAAACCCTCCGCAATCAACGGGATCTTGCCGCCGCCAAGGTGGAAATCGTCAAATACCTCCAAAAGGCCCGGCGCGATGGAAAATACTATACGGCGGCGCTGGAAGTCCTCAATGAAATCGAGGACGCCGAAAAACGCCCCTGGAAGGACCGGGTAACCGGGATGGAGTTCATCAAGGTGGGCGGAGGAAAGTTCCAGATGGGATGCCACAGAGGCAACAAGGGAGAATGCAACCCGGACGAAAAGCCAGTGCGCGAGGTGACCTTGAAAACGTTCTGGATCGGCAAGTACGAAGTGACCCAGCGCCAATGGAAACGGATCATGAAGAGAAACCCCTCCAGGATCAAAAAAGGGAATAAATTCCCGGTGGAAGGTGTGTCCTGGAAGGACATTCAATCTTTTCTGCGAAGATTGAACGCAAGGTCGCGCAATAAATTCAGCCTGCCCTCCGAAGCCCAGTGGGAATACGCCTGCCGGGGCGGGGACACGACGATGAAATTCGGAACCGCGGACGGAAAACTGACCCGCAAAAACGCCAACTTCGGCACCGAAAAATGCTGCCAGGGCGACAATCGGGACGGCCATTTGCCCACCGCGCCGGTTGGCTCCTACGCATCCAACAGCCTTGGTCTCTATGACATGACGGGCAACGTGTGGGAATGGGTGCAGGACAAGTATACCTTCTACAACAGGGTCGAAAAAAAGGATCCCGTTTACCAAAGCAAAAGCCTCTATGAGCATCAGGGGGACACACGGGTGGTGCGCGGCGGCAGTTGGTATCGCGGGACGTTTTTCGCGCGGTGTTCCATGCGCTCGATTCGCATGGTCAACGACAAAAGCCACGACATGGGTTTCCGCCTGGTGAGGATCGATGCGGAGGCGTGGAAGAAGAAAAGGATGGAAGATCGAAAGCGGCGGCGAGGTTCCAGGCGGAATTGATTTCGCCCTTTCTCCACCGGCCGGTTCCACGGGCCGTTTCCAGCATCCGGCGGCCTTCCCCGGGCCCCTTCCCGCACTGGGCCGCTTGGCGATAGTTTGCGATAGTTCGCCATGTTTGCCGCGGTTTTCGCCGATCCACCATGGATCGGCCGCCCCCTTTTCCCAGCCCCTCAAAATGGCATTTTGCCACCCGCCAGCCCCCATTGGAGAAGCCCAACCGCCGGGATCTCCCACATCTCCAAGCCTCTCCGGCAACGTCCCGGCTTAATCCACCCGGCGTTCCTCGATCCCCCAGTGTTTTCCCCAGGCCGGCGGCTTGCGCATGGGTGACCGCCGCCTGGAAATACCCCTGTTTTGGGGGTTCCCCGCAGGCTGCCCGGCAATTGCCTTTCCAGCGGGGCAGGCGTAGGGTTCCGGTATAATCCAAGGCATACAATTCTTACTATTGGCCCCAAATCCTCGAGGGAGGAGGGGAAGGAGTCAACCCGCCTGAAGAAATTCCGGGCATAATTATACGGCGCCGGATTCCCGGCGCCATGAATCCCGCCAGAGGTCTTTTCAACCAGGAATGAAAATATGAACTGGAAAAAGGTGACTTCGCAATTTCACTTCCACCGCCGCTGGACGGTTCTCGGGAGCTTCGGCGCCCTGATTCTGCTGGCAGTCTCGGTGGCCTGGTATGCCGGTTATTCTTCCGGCAATCGGGAAGGGTTGTTCGATGCCAAACCCCTCCGGGCAGCCGTTGGTTGGAGCGAACACCTGGTCGAACATACCGCGGGGGAGATTTCCAGTACGTCGGACATCCGCATTCGCTTCGCGCGGGATATTCAACCCAAGGGCCCGCTGGCCTCCGCCCTGAAGGGAATGGTCACCGTTTCCCCGCCAATCACGGGAGCGATCAAGTTCGTATCGCCCCGGGAATTGGTGCTCTCCCAGCCTGGGGGCCTGAAACCGGGGACGCGCTACACGATTCAACTGGATCCGAGGCCGAGCAAGCGTCTGCCCGACGCCCTCGGGCCGTACCGGTTTCATTTCGATGTAATGAAACAGGACTTTGAAATCCGCTTCGACGGCCCCGTGATCGCCGATCCCGATGGACGCACCGTCCGGGTCGCGGGAGAAATCCGCACCGCGGACCGCGCGAAAGAAGAGGACATCGCCGCCATGCTCAAGGCCACCCTCGAGGGCCGGCCCCAAGCGGTGAAATGGACCCACGGCCCAGGGGGCCGCCTCCACCGCTTCGAAACCGGACCCATTGAGCGCCCCAGGAGCGAAGCCGCGCTGATCTTTAGCTGGGACGGATCGTTGATCGGAGCGGGACGCCAGGGCATCAGGGAGGTGCAGGTGACCCGTAGCGGAAGATTCCGCGTGCTGAGCGCCGTGGTGGAGCAAAAGGGCAAGACGGCGGTGAAGATCACCTTTTCCGATGCCCTCGACCCCTCCCAGGATCTCACCGGAATGATCCAGGTGGGCCGGGCCAAGGTGCGCACCGAAATCTCCGGAAACGTCGCCACCGCCCATATCATTTCTCCCATCGTGGGCCGGCGCGGCCTGACCGTGAGCGCCGGCGTGCGCGGCAAGGCCGGGGGTTCCCTGCGGCGCCCCTATCGCAAAAGGATCTACTTCAAGCGGAGGACGCCTCAGGTGAAATTTGCCGGGAGCGGCGTCATTCTGCCTGGCGGGGAGCGGCTGGAGGTGCCGATCGAGTTCATCAACGTCGCCTCCGCGCAAATTACCGCCTTCAAGATTTACGAGCGGAACATCGGGCAGTTCCTGCAGAAGAACAAGCTGAAAGGAAACCAGGACCTGGCGCGGGTCGGCCGGTATCTCTGGCGGCGCACCTACAAATTTCCCAAAGCCAAACCCGATTTTTGGAGCCGTTACACCCTGGACGTGACCAAGCTGGCCGCGGCGCATCCAGGCGCGATATTGCGTCTCACCGTTTCCATCAACCGGGGCAACATATTCTTTCCCTGCAGCAGATCGGAAAAGAATGTCCGCGTGCCACCCGACCCGCCCCTGATCGATCTGGACGGCCCCGACGAGCGCTCCCGCAGCAGTTGGGATTTCGCCCAGGCCTACCTGACTGGCTCGTCCGCCAGGAGCAACTATCGTGACCGGAAAAACCCCTGCAAGGACTACTATTACCGCTTCCAGAGATCCGTCAAGGACACCCGCAATTTCCTGGCTTCCAACATCGGCTTGATGGCCAAGGCGGGCAGCGACGGTTCGTTCCTGGCGCTGGCCACCGACATCCGCACCGGAAAACCCATGGCCAACGTGGTGCTGGAAGTGCGCAATTTCCAGAGCCAGGTCATCGCCAGCCTCACCACGGGCAGGGACGGTCTGGCCAAGTACAAGCTCAAAGCCACGCCTTATTACCTCTTTGCCCAAAAGGGCGGGCAGAAGGGCTACCTCAAGATCAGCCGGGCCACGGCGCTTCCCACCAGCCATTTCGACGCCGGGGGAGAAGCGGTGGAAGGCGGCGTGAAGGGATTCCTCTTCGGCGAACGGGGTGTCTGGCGCCCGGGAGACGAACTGCACCTGACCCTGGTGCTGCACGACCCGGGGGACGTCATCCCGGACGACCACCCGGCGGGGCTGCAATTGATCAATCCCAGCGGCCAGGTGGTGGTCACGCGCACCAACAGCAAGCCGGTGGACGGATTTTATGCCTTCACCGTGAGCACCCCGGAGAATGCGCCCACGGGGGATTGGACCGCCAAGGCCTTCGTGGGAGACAGAACATTTCAGCGCACCGTCAAGATCGAGACGGTGATCCCCAACAAGCTGGACGCCACCCTGACCCCCGGCAATGGCGGCGTGATCCAGGCCAACCGGAACATCACCTATCAATTGGAATCGGTCTGGCTGCACGGGGCCAAGGCCTCCAATCTGAAAGCGGACGTCAAACTCTGGCTGCGCCCCAAGAGAACCCAGTTCACGCGATTCCAGGATTTCATCTTCGACGACCCGGCGCGGGTCTTCAGCGCCGAGCCGATTGAATTGTGGAAGGGAAGGCTCAACGCGGAGGGGAAGGCCACCTTCCGCTACCGCGTACGGCTGTCCTCCAAGCCCGCCGGGCATTTGCAGGCCATTTTCGATACGCGGGTGTTCGAGGAAAGCGGGGCCTTCACCAAGGTGCTCTCCAAGGCGCCCTTCCAGCCCTACGAGCGCTATGTGGGTCTGCGCATGCCCAAGGGCGACGCCACGCGCAACATGCTGCTCACCGACATAGACCACACGGTGGAACTGGCCGCCCTTTCTTCCAAGGGCGATCCGGTCGACATCGGCCGGGTCAACCTGACCCTGTACAAGGTGGAGTGGAAATGGTGGTGGGACAAATCGGGTGACGATCTGTCCCAGTACGCTTCCGAACGCCACCGCCGCCGGGTGGACACGGGCACCGCGCGGCTGGTCAATGGCCGGGGAAAATGGAACTTCCAAATCAAGTATCCCCAATGGGGCCGTTACCTGTTGCGCGTCTGCGACCGGCAGGGAGGCCATTGCGCGGGGAAGCTCTTTTACATCGATTGGCCTGGCTGGGCCGGACGGGCGCAGGAATCGTCCGGACCGGCGGCCAGCGTCCTCACCATGACCACCGACAAGAAACGCTACTCGGTGGGCGATACCGCCGTGATCGAACTGCCCGACGGCGTCAAGGGCAGGGGGTTGATGACCCTGGAAAACGGCTCCCGCATCCTGAGATCGCGTTGGTTGTCGTTCGACGGCGAGCGGCGCCCCAGGGTGCGCGTGCCCATCACGGCCGGCATGGCCCCCAACGTGTACGTGTCCATCACCCTGCTGCAACCCCATGCCAGGCGCGGCAACGACCGGCCCATCCGGCTCTATGGCGTGGCGCCCCTGCTGGTGGAGGATCCGAAGACCCGGTTGGCTCCCAAAATCCAGGCCGCCAGCGTCTGGGAGCCCCAGGGCATCCGCACCGTGGGTATTTCGGAGGGCAGGGGACGGCCCATGACCTACACCCTGGCGGTGGTGGATGAAGGTCTGCTCAGCCTGACCAGCTTCAAAACGCCCAACCTGCATGGCCGCTTTTATCAACGCGAGGCGCTGGGCGTGCTCACCTGGGACCTGTTCGACCAGGTGGTGGGCGCCTACGGAGCCGACCTGGAACGCCTGATTTCGATCGGTGGAGGCTTCGGGGAAGAAGAGTTGGGGCAGGGCCAACCCAAGGAACGCCGCTTCCCGCCCCTGGTGCGGTTTTACGGCCCCTTCCGGCTCAAGGCGGGAGAGAAACGAACACACAAGATCGACCTGCCCCAGTATGTGGGCGCCGTCCGCGTGATGGCCGTGGCCGGGCTGAAGAGTTCCTACGGCATCGCCGAGCAAAGGATACAGGTGAAGTCGCCGATCTCTCTCTCGGTGACCCTGCCCCGGGTGCTGGGACCGGGCGAGGAATTCGACATGCCGATTCAGGTGTTCGCCTATGATGAAAACGTGACCTGGGTCACCCTGACCGTCGACCCGGGGCCCGGCCTCTCCATCGCCGGCAGGAAAACCATGATGGTGAAAATTCCGAAATCGCGCACCATCAGCCAGGTGTTCGCGGTGCGCGTCGCCAACCAGGCGGGCCAGACCCGCATGATCGTACGGGCCCGGGGCGGCGGACGAAAAACCGAGTCCCGCATCGCCATTGTCATCCGAGTGCCCAACGCGCCTGAAACGCGCAGCATTTTCCGCAGAATCGGCCCCGGCCAAACCTGGCGGCCCAGGGTGAAATTGCATGGCATGAAAGGCACCAACACCACCACGCTGTCGGTCTCTTCGGTGCCGCCCTTCGGCCTGGACCGCCGGTTGGACTATCTGGTGCGCTTCCCCTACGGCTGTCTCGAACAGATCACCTCCGGGGCGTTTCCCCAGGTGTACCTGCCCAAGCTGGTCAAAATGGATTCCAAAAGGGTGGCCGAGGTGGAAAACAACGTTCATGGCGGCATCGAGCGGTTGAAGAGCTTTCAAACCGGCAGCGGCGCGTTCAGCTACTGGCCGGGGCAAAGCCGGATCAACCACTGGGCCGATGCCTATGCCGGGCATTTCCTGGTCGAGGCCAAACGGGCCGGATACAGCGTCCCGCCAGAAATGCTCAAGGCCTGGCTGGCCAGGAATGCCAGATTGGTGCGGACCCTTCGCCCCAGATCCAGGCCCGCGGCGGATACTTTGGCCTACCGTGCGTTTGTGCTGGCCCTCACCAACAAGCCGGATGTGGGGGCCATGAACCGGCTGCGGGGGGATCGCCTGCTCACCAAAACAGGACGCTGGCTGCTGGCCGGGGCCTACGCCCAAATCGGGGAGCCGGGCGCTGTTTCATCCCTGCTCTCCCAGGGCAGCGCCCTGCTGGCGGAGTATCGGGCGCCGGGGCCGACCTTCGGCTCCATGATGCGCGACGCCGCCATCCTGCTCCAGGCTTTCATCCTGTCGAAGGATGACTCCCGGGCCACCGAGTTGGCCCAGGATTTGGCCGATGAACTGGGCGGCAGGAAATGGTACTCCACCCAATCCCTGGGATTCGCCCTCTCATCGCTTGGCCGGTATGTGCTGGAGCGAAAGAAAGGCCAACCCTTCAAATTCAACTATGCCGTGGGCATGGGCGATTTCAAATGGGTGACCAGCAATAAATCCATCGCCTCGGTCTCCATTCCGGATTCGGCGGACAGAAAGGAAATGTTCGTCCGCAATACCTCCAACCGAACCCTGTTCGCCACCCTTACAACGGTGGGCATCGCGCCGCCGGGAGCGGAACGGCCAAAACAAGGCAAACTCGGCATTTCCGTGAAGTATCGGTTCTCCAATGGCGCCAGCACCGGCATCGCAAAACTGGCCCAAGGCAAGGACCTGGTGGCCATCATCAGGGTGAAGAACGGCAGCGCCCGCTCCATCAGAAACCTGGCGCTGAAGTATATCGTCCCCTCGGGCTGGGAAATCGCCGAGGGCCGGTTGACCGGCAAGCGGAGATCCAGGCGCGCCTATGACTACCGGGATATCCGCGACGACCGGGTGAGCACCCACTTCTCGCTGAGGCGGGGGGAGAGCCGCACCTTCAGCCTGCGATTCACCACCGCCTATGCGGGCCGGTTCTATGCGCCGGGAATCGTGTTTGAGGATATGTACGACGCCGAATTGTCCTCCCGCACGGCCGGCCAATGGGTGGAGGTGATCGCCCCATGATCCCGGCCAGGCCCCCCCGGCGCGGAACACGCGCCAGGAGGGGCGGGATGGTTCGCTGGATACTGGGCGGGCTGTTGGCCGGGGCGTTCGGGGCGGCGTTGCTGGCGTTCTGGTTCAGCCTGCCCGACCCGCTTTTTCCAGCGGTTTATTCGGCCGTGCTCACGGCCCGGGACGGACAGTTGTTGAGCGCGCGGGTGGCGGCGGACGGCCAATGGCGGTTTCCTCCCGGCAAAACCGTTCCCCCCCGGTTCGCCGAGGCGCTGACCGCTTTCGAGGACCGCCGCTTTCGCTCTCATTTTGGGGTGGACCCCTTGGCCGTCGCGCGGGCCCTCCGCGAAAATTTCCGGGCCGGCCGGATCGTCAGCGGGGCGAGCACCCTGACCATGCAGGTGATTCGCATGGCCCGGGGCAATCGCAACCGCACCTATTGGGAAAAAGCGATCGAAGCGATGCTGGCAGTCCGCCTGGAACTCACCCATGGCAAGGATGAAATCCTGGCGCTCTACTCGGCCCACGCCCCCTTCGGTGGAAACGTGGTGGGAGTGCGGGCGGCGGCCTGGCGCTATTTCGGCAGGCCTCCCGAAGACCTTTCCTGGGCCGAACATGCCACCTTGGCGGTGCTCCCCAACGCCCCGGGGCTGGTGCACCCGGCCCGCTCGCGCAAGGCCCTGCGGGAGCGGCGGGACCGCCTGCTGCGCTACTTGATGCAAACGGGAAAGATGGACGCGGTGGAGTTGCGGCTCTCCATGCGCGAACCCCTGCCCCAGGCGCCCCGCCCCCTGCCCGAAATGGGTTCGGTACTGTTGGACCGCCTGGTTTCCAGTGGCAAGCCGGAAATCTACCGCACCACCCTCAATGGCGCCCTGCAAGCCCGGATCGAACAGGTCATGGCCTTTCACGCGCCCCGCATGCGGGCGGCGGGAATCTACAACGCCGCGGTGGTGGTGATCGACAACAAGGACTTCACCACCGTGGCCTACGCCGGCAACCTGGGCCGCCCGGGCATGAAGGGCCATGGGTTCGCCATCGATCTGGCCCAGGCGCGGCGCAGCACGGGCAGCATCCTCAAACCATTCCTCTTCGCGGCCATGCTGGAACAGGGGGAATTGCAACCCGGATCGCTGGTGCCGGATATTCCGATTCAGTTCGATGGCCTGCGGCCGGAAAATTTCGACAAGCGCCATCGCGGCGCCGTGCCGGCCGGCATGGCGTTGACCCGCTCCCTCAACATTCCAGCCACCATACTGATCCGCCGCCATGGGGTGGGGCGGTTTCAGGCGCTGCTGGAAAAGCTGGGCATGCGCACCCTCTTCCGCACTCCCGAGGAATACGGACTGACCCTGATCCTGGGCGGCGCCGAGGGCACCCTGTTCGAACTGACGGCCATCTATGCCAACCTGGCCCGGATGGCCCTCTACGGAAAGGCCAGGGAGGGCATCCAAATGCTGCGGCCTACCTTGCTGCAGGGCCGGAAACCCGAGGAGATCGGCCCTGCCCCCTTCAGCGCCGGGAGCGCCTGGCTGACCCTCAAAACCCTGATCGAGGTCAAACGGCCGGGCAACGACAAGTTCTGGAGAAATTTCTCCAACGCCCAGCCCGTGGCCTGGAAGACAGGCACCAGTTACGGACTGCGTGACGGGTGGGCCATCGGCACCACTCCCCGCCATACCGTCGGCGTCTGGACGGGCAACGCCACCGGCGAAGGGCGGGCCGGGTTGACCGGAGTGGGCGTCGCCGCGCCGATCCTGTTCAGCGTGTTCGGCCTGATCGACGGCGGGGGCTGGTTCGAAAGGCCCGAGGCGCAATTGCGCACCATCGAAGTCTGCCGCTCCGATGGATACCTGCCCAGCAACGGCTGCCCGCGCATCAAGGCCGTGGTGCCCATCAAGGCGCATTTCAACGTGGTCAGCCGCAACCAACGCTGGCTGCACCTGGATCCAAGCGGACGCTGGCGGGTGCATGCGGGTTGCGAATCCGTGGCCAGCATGACCTCCACCAGTTGGTTCATCCTGCCGCCCCTGCAGGAGCATTATTTCCGCCTCCGCAACGCGGACTACCGGCCGCTGCCTCCCTGGCGCCGGGACTGCCGTCCCAAAGGCGGCGTGGAAGGCCCGGGCTTTCAAATCGTCTATCCCAATTCAGGCACCGCCGTGTACCTTCCCACCGACTTCGGCGGCGTGCGCGGCGGGATCGTGCTGAAGGCCACCCACCGCGATCCCGAGGCCCTGCTCTACTGGCACATGGACGGCCGGATGATCGCCACCACCCGCGTCTTTCACGAGGTGGCCATCGATCTGGCGCCCGGAGCGCACCTGCTCACCGTGGTCGACCGGCAAGGCGAGCGCCACACCCGCGAATTCCAGGTCTATGGCCCGGCAACCCGCGCCACGGCCGTTCGCTCCAGCGACTGAATGCCGGGCGAAGCGCTGGACTGTGGAAAAACCGGGTGTGGAGCCGCCCGGAGCGTTGACCGCCCGGCCTTGAAATTCCTTGAATATCCTTCCGTTGAATCATTGCGGAATCCGCCGGTGTGCCGGCCCGCTATTGCCGGGCCTCCAGCGCTTCGATGATCAGCCGGGCAAAGGCCAGCGTCTTATGGTCCCGCAGCGGGTCTTGATAGAAGTGATCCTCGCCCGGCTCGACGATCACGATTCCGCCCGGTAGCAGTTCATCGGACAGCAGGGTCAAACCATCATTGGGTCCCTGGGAGCGCAAGCGCAGATAGCGATCCATCGACGCCCCGGACACCTGACCCGACAGCGGCACGGCCACGTAGTGCAGCACCAGGATGTGCGGCGGAAACCTCACCCGCTCCAGCCTCGCCCGGCTGCGCGCCGTGGTCATGGAGGCAATGCTGTCGGTGGCCATGCCATGCCACCAGAAATAGACGGCCGCCAGCCAGCTTCGCGGCCAGCTTTGGGCATCGTCGGCGATCATCGTGCCCCCGAGGAGGCCCCCGATGCTGAGCCACGCCTTGACCGCCCTGGTCTCCCCGGCGCTCAATATTTCACCCAGCGCGGTGACCACCTCGGCGCCGGCCTTGCTGGTGCTGACCAGGATCAGTTTGCTCTCGCTACGGCTGAGGAGGCGGATACGCCCGGCGATGTATCGCGCGTTGGACTCGATGGTGCCGTTCTGGTCCACGTCCAGCCGCAGGGCCCGCAAGCCGAACCGGGTGAACAGCTCGAGTTCCCGGACCAAGCCGGCGCCGGATCCAGGCTGAAAGCGGTACAGCCAGCCCGGCACCAATACGATCAGGTAGCCGCCCGCCCCCGCCGGAGCGCGGAAGGCGCCGCTCCGGCGGATCGCTCCCACCTCGCGGCCAAGCGCCCGCTGCCAGCGCGCGTTGCGCGGATCGGCCAGCATTCGCCGCGTGAAGTAGATCGCCGCCACGTCCACCGAGGTCTCCTCGGCGAGCGCGGCGAGCGTGGCGCGGGTCAGCGGGAGGCCATCATGGCGGGCGAAGGTGGCATCCAGTCCGCACTGCCGGGCCGCCCGGGGGGAATTCGCATCGGCCTTGGCGCCCAGCAGGCAGGCCGCGGCGGGCGAGTCCACGGTGGTATTCACGGGCTCGCCCGCCAAGGCGCCCCGCGCCGGGATCGGCGGCGGCGCGGCGCAACCCGTCGCGAACAACAACACAACCAGGGCCAGCCCGGCGAGGGGTTTCCTCGCGGACGCATGCCGGTGGGGCGCACGGCGGCGCGGCGGCGGGTTTCGAGAGAACATGTCAGGTTTTCACCGGCTCCGCGATGTTCTTGAATCTCTGCTCGCCAATGAAATCAAAGTTGAGAGGCAATCTATTCTTGACTTGGTGACGATCATCCCCGGAGATGCAAATGCCGCCAAGCCCGGCAGGTTCGCGCTGGATGTCCACGGCGCAACCGGCCGCATCCAACACGCTGGCGAAGCCGGCCAACAGGGAGTCGGACGGGGACATGGCCGCTCTCCCTTGAGTGCCATGAATCGTGTACGGGGTGGATGTGGAGACTATTTGATTGGATGAAAAATTTCAATCGAGGGGCGGGCTGGAAGGGGGGCCGTGGAATAACCACCAGCCGCATCCCAGAGGATTGCATTCGGCGGCGCAACCTGTGATTTTGGACGCAACCGGAGAGATTCGCTCCCGGCGCCAACACCTAACTACCGGAGAAATTCTCTTGCCATCGTTCGATGTGGTCTCGGAAGTCGACATGCACGAGGTGACCAACGCCCTGGACCAGGCCAACAAGGAGATCACAAACCGCTTCGACCTGAAAAACACCGGCTCCAAGTGCCAGCGCGAAGACAACGTGATCACCATCATCAGCGACAGCGATTTCAACGTGGGGCAGGTGTCCCAGGTGCTGATGGGCAAGCTGGCCAAGCGCAAGGTGAACCTGAAGAGCCTGGAAACGGGGGATCTCGTCACCTCGGGCAAGGAAGTGCGCCAGGCCCTCACCATCCGCCAGGGCATCGACGCCCCGCTGGCCAAGAAGATCGTCAAGGCCATTAAGGACCTCAAGAACAAGACCCAGGCCAGCATCACCGAGAACAAGGTGCGCGTCTCCGGCAAGAAGAGAGACCAACTGCAAGCCGTGATCGCCATGCTGCGCGAAGCCGGGTATGACCTCCCCTTGCAGTTCACCAATTTCCGGGATTGAACGGGGACGGAGAGAGGGACCATCGTTCCGTCCTCCTCCCTGCTTCCTTTCCTGGCGGGGGAACCATGACTCCCCAACCATGGTTCCCGCGCCGCGCCCGCCCCTCCATCCCGCTTTCAATCGCCCCGCGTTTTTGCTACCTACCAATTTCGGCCATCCCAGCGATGCGGCCGCCTGGAAATCCACCTGCGGGGAGGGACCTCACCATCCAATGGGAAACGCCAAGCCATGAATGAATTTGTGACCTACCAGCGCCGCGGCAACGTGGGCGTGATCACCGTGAACAATCCTCCCGTCAATGCCCTCAGCCACGGCGTGCGCGAGGGTCTTTCCATGGGCCTGGACCAGGGCGCGGCCGATGGGGCCGCCAAGGCCCTGCTGCTGATCTGCGACGGACGCACCTTCATCGCGGGGGCGGACATCCGCGAGTTCGGCAAGCCCATGGCCGAGCCCATGCTCCCCACCGTGCTGGCCAAGCTGGAAAACATCGCCAAGCCGGTGATCGCCGCGGTGCATGGCACGGCCCTGGGGGGCGGGCTGGAGGTGACCCTGGCCTGTCACTACCGCTGCGGCGTGGCCTCGGCCCTGTTCGGACTGCCCGAGGTGAAGCTGGGCCTGCTGCCCGGCTCCGGCGGCACCCAGCGCACCCCCCGCCTGATCGGCGTGGAGCCTGCGCTGAAGATGATCACCAGCGGCGATCCGGTGCCGGCCGCCAAGGCCCTGGAACAGGGCCTGATCGACGAGGTGATCGAGGGCGATCTGCTGGAGGGCGCCCTGGCCTTCGCGGAAAAGGTGGTGGCCGAGGGGCGCCCGCTGAGGAAAATCCGCGACCTGACGGAGCATATCGAAGCCGCCAAGGCCGACCCCGAACTGTTCGAGCGCAACCGCGCGGCCCTGGCCAAGCGGGCGCGGGGCAACGAGGCCCCCCTGCGCTGCCTGGAGGCGGTGAAGGCGGCGGTGGAGTTGCCCTTCGACGAGGGCATCGCCCGCGAGCGCCAGTTGTTCATGGAAGCGATGGGCTCCGCCCAGTCCGCCGCCCTGCGCCATGTGTTCTTCGCGGAGCGGGAGGTGGCCAAGATTCCCGACGTGCCCAAGGACACCCCCGTGCTGCCCGTGGAGCGGGGCGCCGTGATCGGCGGGGGCACCATGGGCGTGGGCATCGCCATGAACTTCGCCAACGCGGGCATCCCGGTGACCCTGATCGACACGAGCCAGGAACAGGTGGACCAGGCCCTGGCCACCGTGCGCAAGAACTACGCTTCCACCGTCTCCAAGGGACGGCTCTCGCAAGAGGAGATGGACCAACGGGTGGCGCGGATCACCGGCACCACCGACTTCGGCCAGGCCGCCGGCGCGCAACTGGTGATCGAGGCGGTTTTCGAGGACATGGCCTTGAAAAAGGAAATCTTCGCCAAGCTGGACCGGCTCTGTCCCGCGGAGACCATCCTGGCCAGCAACACGTCCACCCTGGACGTGGACGAGATCGCCGGGGCCACCGCCCGGCCCGAGCGGGTGGTGGGGATGCATTTTTTCTCCCCGGCCAACGTGATGCGCCTGCTGGAAATCGTGCGGGGCGAAAAAACCGCCAAGGACACCATCGCCACCGCCATGGCCACCGCCCGCCGGATGGGCAAGGTGGGGGTGCTGGTGGGGGTCTGCCACGGCTTCGCGGGCAACCGCATGCTCTACCAGTACACCCGCGAGGCATCCTTCCTTTTGGAGGAAGGCGCCCTGCCGCAACAAATCGACAAGGTGATCACCGATTTCGGAATGCCCATGGGGCCGTTCGCCATGCGGGACCTGGCCGGGCTGGACATCAGTTGGCACGTCCGCAAGGCCCGCCGCGACCAGGGCGCCCTCCACGGCCGCTATGACGGCACCGTCGGCGACCGGCTCTGCGAGATGGAGCGCTTCGGACAGAAAAGCGGCGCGGGATACTATCGCTATGAGGCCGGCAACCGCGCGCCGCTGAACGATCCTTTGACCGAAGAGGTGATCCTGAAGGCCTCGAAAGAACTGGGGATCGCGCGCCGCGAGATCGGCGATGCGGAAATCCTGGCCCGCTGTCTCTATCCCATGATCAACGAGGGCGCCAAAATCCTGGAAGAAGGCATCGCCCTGCGCGCCAGCGACCTGGACATTATCTGGATCAACGGCTACGGCTTCCCCGCCCATCGCGGCGGCCCGATGTTTTACGGGGAGCAGGTGGGGCTGGACTCGGTGCACAAGGCCCTGCTGGAATTCGAGAAGGAACACGGCGATCTCTGGACGCCCTCGCCCCTGCTGGCCCGGCTGGCCGCCGAGGGCAAGGGCTTCGCGGAGGCGTAGCGACTCACCCCGCCCCTCTCCGGTAAGAAAGGGGCATTCCTACTTTATAACATTGTCAATACAGGGAATTTCCCCCTCTCTTTTGGAGAGGGGCAGGGGGTGAGGTGCTGTTGGGGCGGAGCGCCGGCTCGGATCAGTCCCTCACCGGCTCGGCCTGGCAACGGCAGTTCCCGTCGTGGCCGGGATGGCCGCGGGCGCCGGTGCGGGCGTTGACGATGGGGGGATCGTCCCAGCTGAATTTCTGGCCATCCAGGCGCAGGTGTTCGGCGCGCGTGCGGGCGGCGAATTCCGGCGGCACCCGCCAGATATACCAGCCCTTCCGGCCGGATGCCGATGGGACTCCCTGGCCTTCCTGTTCGCGCTTGTAACGCGGCGGCCGCCGATTCCATTTCGCGGTTTTGACTGAATTGCCCATGATGGCGGACCTCCTTCGGAGCAGGGTACGCCTCAGCTCCCGCGCGCTTTCCCCAAGAGCTTTTTCCGCAGATCGTCAGTGGCCTCCCGCTGCAAAACGGCCTCCCCGCCGTCCGCTCCCACTTCCACCACCACGCCGTAATCGTCCCGCGCCTGCCGGGGGGTGATGTACTCCAGGCGGACGTCCTCGGCCACGGCTTGCGGGTCGCGCTCCAGGGGGTCTCCGAAGCCCCCGCCGCCTGGGGTCAGCTGGCGGAAGATGGCGCCTTTGCGCAAGGGGATGTTGGCGTCCTTGGTGATGTGCTCGGGGCGGTAAATTTCATCTCCCTGAATGACGATCATCTCGGTTTTCATTCCCTCCCGGCCCCCGGCCAGCCCTTTCGGCCCGAAGCGCCCCCGCTCGGCGATGAAGGAAAGCCTGCCCTCGTCCCCCAGGAACTCCAACTCGATTTCCGCCCCCAGGCCGCCGCGATACTTGCCTGGCCCGGCGGAACCTTCGCGCAGGGCGAAGCGGCGGATGCGCACCGGGTAGCGCTGCTCGTACAGCTCGGCCGGCTGGGCGCGGGCCACCGAGATGACGGGGCTGCCGTAATTGAGTCCGTCGCCACCGTCGAAGCCGCCGTAGCCGCCACCGTTGAACATGTAGGCTACGTATGGCCCGCGCTCCGGGTCGTCGCCGCCCAGGGAACAATTGTTGACCGTGCCGAAGATGCCGGCCTGCGCCCGCTCCGGCACGGCGCGGCCCAAGGCGCCCATCACCACGTCCGCGATGCGCTGGGAGACCTCCGCCGCGCAGCCCGCCACGGGGCGCGGCGGCACTGCGTTGAGGAAGGTGCTCTCTGGAACCTCGAAGGTCAGCGGCGCGAAGCAGCCCGAGTTGACCGGGATGTCCGGAAAGATGTGCTTGAACGCCAGGTAGCAAGCCGATTTGGTGGTGGAGATGACGCTGTTCATCGGCCCGCGGCAGGGTGGTGAACTGGCCGAGAAATCCAGGTGGGCCGCGCCATGCCCGATGGTGAGCGTGAGATGGATGCGCAGGGGCTCGTTGACCACCCCGTCGCTGTCGAGGAAGTCCTCGAACTCGTAACTGCCGTCGGGAATCTCCTCCAGATACGAGCGCATCTGGCGCTCGGAGCGGGCTTTCAATTCCTCCATGCAGGCCAGCACGGTCTGCTGGCCGTATTTGTCCAGCAGGCGCGTCAACCGCCGCTCGCCCACGGAAAAAGCCGCCAGGTGCGCCTTGAAATCCCCCATCCGTTCCTCGGCCACCCGGATGTTGATCATCAGGATGCGCAGGATGTCCTCGTTCAGTTCGCCGCGCCGGAAAATCTTGACCGGCGGAATGCGCAGGCCCTCCTGGTAGACCTCCGTGGCGTGGGCGCCGAAGCCCCCGGGCACCGACCCGCCCATGTCCGGCCAGTGGCCCCGGTTGGCCAGCCACAGCAGCCGCTGGCCCCGGTAATAAAACGGCTTGACCATCCCCATGTCCATCAGGTGGGTGCCGCCGGAATAGGGATCGTTGACCAGGAACACGTCCCCCTGGTCCACCCCCCGCCGTTCCGCCTCGGCGATGACGTGCTCGCAGGTGAACTGCATCACCCCGATGAAAATCGCCAGGCCGTGCTTGCCCTGCACGATCACCTCGCCGGTGTCGCGGTGATACAGCCCGTTGGCCATGTCGTTGCCCTCGGAGATCACCGGGGAGAACGCCGTGCGCTTCAAGGTGAGGTCCATCTCCTCCGTCAACTGCTCCAGGGAGCCGCGCACCACGGCCAGGGTGAGGGGGTCGATTTGGGGCATGGAATCAGTCATGACGGGTCCGGCTTAAAATGCGTATCCATAATACATCGCAAAAATTAAGACGTGATCGGATTTGATCATATTGATCCCGAATAGGAAGGAACTCTTATCCTTCCTGAACGAATCCCACCCAATTTCATAATAGGATTCGGTATGCGGGCCGATGTTTAAATTTTGATATTGAGAACAACTACAACTGGAATCCCAATTACTTAGCGTGCCTTCTGTTTCATATTTCAAAATGCCTATTCCCTTAGCTCCGCTAAAAAATGCGTATTA
>JACZSY010000280.1 GCA_022573975.1 SAR324 cluster bacterium
TAGCCAACGGCGTACGGAATCCGTCCCAGCAGCGCGGAGACCTCCGAGCCGGCCTGGGCGAAGCGGAAGATGTTGTCGATGAACATCAGCACGTCGGACTTCATCTCGTCGCGGAAATACTCGGCCACGGTAAGCGCGGTCAGCCCGACCCGCGCCCGCGCGCCGGGCGGCTCGTTCATCTGGCCGTAGATCAGCGCGGTCTTTTCCAGCACGCCCGATTCCTTCATTTCCAGGTAGAGGTCGTTGCCCTCCCGGGTGCGCTCGCCGACCCCCGCGAACACCGAGTAGCCCCCGTGCTCCTGGGCGATGTTGCGGATCAACTCCATGATGATCACGGTCTTTCCCACGCCCGCGCCGCCGAACAGGCCGATCTTGCCGCCCCTGGCGTAGGGACAGAGCAGGTCGATCACCTTGATGCCGGTGACGAACATCTGGGTGGCGGTTACCTGATCCTCGAACTTGGGGGGGGAGGCGTGGATCGGCCGGAACTCGGTGGCATTCACCGGCCCCGCATCGTCCACGGGGTCCCCGGTGACGTTGAGGATGCGCCCCAGCACCGCTTCGCCCACGGGCACGGTGATGGGGCCTTCCATGTCCACCGCCTCGATCCCCCGGTACAACCCGTCCGTGCTGGACATGGCCACCGTGCGCACCCTGGCTTCGCCCAGGTGCTGCTGCACCTCCAGGATCAGCCGGCGGGTCTCGCCGCCGGTGGTCAAATCGATCTTGATCGCGTTGAGGATGGCCGGCAGGCCGCCTTGCTCGAAGGCCACGTCCACCACCGGTCCCATGATTTGCACCACATGTCCTTTGCTCATCTTTCTCTTTCCTGTTTCGTTTTTCCCGAAACCTGCCTAGAGGGCCTCGGCCCCGGCCACGATTTCGATCAATTCCGTGGTGATGGCTGCCTGCCGGGCCTTGTTGGCCTGCAGGGTGAGGCTGGAGATCATGTCTTCCGCATTGCGGGTGGCTCCGTCCATGGCCACCATCCGCGCGCCGTGTTCGCCGGCCTCGGTGTTCAGCAGGGCCTGGAACATCTGATTTTCCACATAACTGGGCAGCAACAGCTCCAGCACGCCATGGCGCGATGGCTCGAAAAGCACTTCCCGCTCGTCGGCGGGCCGCGCATCGGCCCCCGCCGTTTGGTTCCCCCCCGCGTCCGGGGCTTCTTCAGGCTGCGAGGGGACGATGGGCAGCAGGGGCGTCACGGCCGGATTTTGGGTCATGGCGCTTCTGTACTGGTTGTAGGCCACGAACACCCGGCCCACCTCGCCGCCGATGAAGCGCTCCACCAGCCGCTTGACCACCTCCCCGATGCGCGCTTGTTTTTCCGCCAGGGGAATCTGGACGGCACCGTCGCCGATGGTCACTCCGCGCCGCCGGAAGAAATCGGCCCCCTTGCGCCCGAAGGGGATCACTTCGGGATCGGGCATGGCTTCCTGGTCGCGCATCTGGCGCATCAATTCCTTGCAGAGATTGTTGTTGAAGCCCCCGCAGAGACCGCGATCCGAGGTGAACACCACGATCGCCGTGACGCCGCCATCGGGCTGTTTGAAAAACGGGTGATCCTCCCCGCTCAAGCCGCTGGAAATGGAGGTGGCCATGCGCCGCAGTTCCGCCGCATAAGGCTGCGAGGCCCGCGCGGCGTTCTGGGCGCGGTTGAGCTTGGCCGTGGACACCATTTTCATGGCGTTGGTGATCTGCATGGTGCTGCCGACGCTGCCGATGCGCCGCCGGATGTCTCGCAGGTTCGCCATGGGTTGGGGGGGTCTCCGTTGATGCGGTTGCGGGGGTCAGGGGGTGAAGGTGGTCTTGAAGTCGGCCAGGGCCTGTGTCAGGTCTTTGCGCTCCTGATCGCCCAAGTCCTTCGATTCGTCGATCCGCGCCCGCAGTTTGGCATGGCTGGAGCGGATATAGGCGAGAAACTCCGTCTCGAACTTCTTCACCGCGGCGACCGGAATCTCGTCCAGGCCGCCGGTGGTGCCGGCGAAGATGGAGAGGATCTGGTCCACCACCTCCATCGGCGCGTATTGGTCCTGCTTGAGCAACTCCACCAGCCGTTCGCCCCGGGCCAGTTGCAGCTGGGTGGCGCGGTCCAGGTCGGAGCCGAACTGGGCGAAAGCGGCTTTTTCGCGGTACTGGGCCAAATCCAGGCGCAGGGTTCCGGCCACCTTCTTCATCCCCTTCAACTGGGCCGCCCCGCCCACCCGGGAGACCGACAGGCCCACGTTGATGGCCGGCCGGATGCCCGAATTGAACAGGTCGGTGGAAAGGAAAATCTGCCCATCGGTGATGGATATCACGTTGGTGGGAATGTAGGCGGAAATGTCGTTGGCCTGGGTCTCGATGATCGGCAGGGCGGTCAGGGAACCCCCGCCGCTGTTCTTGTTGAGCTTGGCGGCGCGTTCCAGCAGCCGGCTGTGCAGGTAGAACACGTCGCCGGGGTAGGCCTCGCGGCCGGGAGGCCGCCGCAGCAGCAGCGAAAGCTGGCGGTAGGCCACCGCCTGCTTGGAAAGATCGTCGTAGATGCAGAGCACGTCCTTGCCCTGGGCCATGAAATATTCCCCCATGGAGCACCCGGCCATGGGGGCGATGTATTGCAGGGGCGCCGGGTCCGCGGCGGAGGAAGACACCACGATGGTGTAGTCCATCGCGCCCTCGTCTTCCAGGCGCTGCACCACGGTGGCCACCGAGGAGTTCTTCTGGCCGATGGCCACGTAAATGCAGATCAGGTCCCCGCCCTTCTGGTTGATGATGGCGTCGATGGCGATGGCGGTCTTGCCGGTCTGGCGGTCGCCGATGATCAACTCGCGCTGGCCGCGCCCGATGGGAATCATCGCGTCGATGGCCTTGATTCCGGTCTGCATGGGCTGGTTCACCGGCTCGCGGGCGATGATGCCGGGGGCCACCACGTCCAGCAGGTTGGTCTCGCTGGACTCGATGGGGCCTTTCCCGTCGATGGGCTGGCCCAGGGGGTTCACCACGCGCCCCAGCAGGGCGTCGCTGACGGGCACCTCGGCGATGCGGTCGGTTCGCCGCACCTCGTCGCCCTCTTTCAGGTTGCGCTCGGAGCCCATCAGCACGGCGCCAACGTTGTCCTCTTCCAGGTTGAGGGCGATCCCGGTCACCCCGCCGGGAAACTCCAGCAGCTCGCCGGCCCGCACGTTGTCCAGGCCGTGCACGCGGGCAATGCCATCCCCCACGGTGAGGATGGTGCCCACCTCGCGGCTGTCCACGGTTTTTTCGAACGAGGCGATTTGTTTTTCGATGATCGAACTGATTTCTTCCGCGCGCAGTTTCATTGCGATGTTTTCCTCGGTGTTTTCCTCGGTGTTTTCCCCGGTGTTTCCCTTGTTGTGTTCATTGGCTATTTCCTCCGCATTTTCCGGCGGGTCAGCTTTGGGTGAGTTGCCGGTGGACCCGGTTCAGTTGATTGCGAACGCTGCCATCCCAGACGGTGCTGCCGATGCGGGCCACGATGCCGCCCAGAATGGAAGGGTCGGTCGTGATGTTCAGCTTGATCTGCTTTCCGGAGATCGTTTCCAGGCGGGCCTTCAAATCCTCGGCTTGTTGGGCGGTCAGTTCGGCGGCCACGGTGACCTCCGCATTGGCGCGCCCCAGCCGGGCGTCGGCCAACTCGTGAAACACGCCGCGAATGTCCCCGGCCAGGGAAATGCGGCGCTTATGGGTCAAAAACCGCAGGAAGACCGCCACCAACGCGGGCGCCTCGATCTTTTCCAGCACGTCGGCCACGGCGCCTTCCTTCCCCGCTTGGGGCACCTTCGGTTCGGCCAGGAAGGCCACCAGGGCCGGATTTTCCGCCAGCGTGTCGGCGAAATCGTCCAGCGCCGCGGAGACCGCTTCCACGGTATCGTCTTTCGTGGCGCTGTCCTTGACGGCCAGGTTCATCAAGGCCTGGGCATATCTTTTGGCCACCACGCTCACCGGCGTTCTCCCATTTGTTGAATGGCCGCCCGCGCCAACGCCTCGCGGCGCGGGGCGTCCATGTTCGCTTCAATGTTCGCCGCGGCCAGCTTGATGGTCTGGTCGGCCAGTTGGCGCTTCAACTCGGCGCGGGCCTTGTTGAACTCCTGCTCGACCTGTTGTTGAATCTGCGCCTTGATGCGCTCGGCCTGGGCGCGGGCTTCTTCGACGATGCGCGCCGATTCGGTCCGGGATTCCTCGCGGGCTTCCTCGCGCAATCGCGCCAGGTCGGCCTCCAGGTTTTCGATTCTGCTTTTCTGCCCGGCCAGCTTGGCCTCCGCGGCGCGGGCCGCTTCCCGGGCGGTTTCCAGCTCCGAGCGGGCGCCCTCGACGGCGCCACGGAGCATTTTGGCCAGGGGCTTCCTGGCGAAGTACGCCAGGATGGCCATCAGGATGACGAAATTGATCACCTTGAACAGAAAATCCATCATTGGATCGCCGCCGCCGGCCTCGGCGGCCAGGGCGGGGGCGCTTGCCACGATCCACAAGGCCGTCGAACACGCAAGGAGAGGCAAGACGATGGGGCGGAAACAGGCTTTGAGAAGGGAAGTCATGCCTGGGTTCATCCGTTGATCAAGCGTTGCGAAATTTGGCGGGCCAGGCCGTCGGCGGCCACTTCCAGTTCGGCGCCGGCCTCCCCGATCTGTTGCCGCAACTCCGCAATGGCGGCTTCGAAATCGGCCTGGGCGGCCTCTCGCGCCAGGGACAATATCCGCGACCCCTCCGCCTGGGCGGCCTGGTGTCCCTCCTGGCGCACCTGGGCCACCTCGAGTTCCGCTTTGAGTTTTTCCTTGGCCTCCGTGCGTTGCTTCTCGAGAAGGCGACGCCGGCTGACGAGCACGTTCTTCGCGCGGCGGTCGAACTCGATAATTTCAACCTCGAGCGACTCGTTCAGTAAGACGGAAACGTCCTTCATCGGCGCGATGTCCACCTGCGACGCGGGCATGAAGGCGCGGATGCCGGACAGGCTCATCTCCAGACCACCTTTAACGACACCCGTGACTCGGCCTTGGACTATCTGGCCCTTGGTCAGGTTGGCCCAGGTGGCTCGCTGGACTGCGCCTTTTCGGGACACGATCAGCAGGCCCGACTCGGCGTCGTACCGCTCCACGACCACGTCCACCCGTCGACCGCGGTCGAGGACTTCCTTCTTGCCGAACTGCGACTTGGGAACTGAGCCCTGACTCTTGGGTCCAAACTCGAGAAAGACGTCGTCACCTGAAATCCCCACGACGGTGCCGGTCAGTTCCGTTCCAGGCTCCACCGAGTCTGCGGTCAAGCCGGGGTCGGCTTGTGTGATGCCTGCGCCGAG
>JACZSY010000281.1 GCA_022573975.1 SAR324 cluster bacterium
GCACGCGGCGGCGTAAGGCGGGGCGGGGGCTTCGCCAGGGAGCCCCCGCGCCGTCTGACCGACGCGCACGGAGGAGCCGCACGAGCGCCTCATCCCCAGCGCTCGATGACCTCTATTCGATCATGCTGCCGTGGGCGTGCAAGACTCACGCGGCCCAGCCGTACTCGTGATGGAGACCGCCGATGACCGGGCGGCTGCGCTCGCGAACACCTGATGTCCGCTCCCGAGGCATCCGCGATTGGCCAAGCTCGGAGGACGCACGCTGTGGCAGATAGCTTGACGGGACCTCTGCGACGAAACGCGCTGATCATGGTCTGGGACGGCCTACGGCCGGACATGGTGAGCGAAGATCTAACGCCGCGTCTGCATGCGCTGGCCGGCGCGGGGACCTGGTTCGAGCGCAGCCACGCCGTCGTACCCCCGGTGACTCGCTGCAATTCTGCGGCCCTCTCCACCGGCTGCCTGCCCGAGCACCATGGCATCCCCGGGAACCACTTCGTGCTGCCCCGCGACGAGGGGGTCCACCTGCTCAACGCCGCGGACGCGGACGATCTCGAGCAGCTGCGCTCATTCCGCAACGGCCGCGTGCTGCTCAGGCGAACGCTGGCGGAGCTCGTGTCAGAAGCCGGCGGCCACACGGCGATCGTCGGCACGGGTAGCCCCGGCGCCGCGCTACTGCAGCATCCCCAGGTGCGAGACGCAGCGTCTTCGGGCGACGCTATCTACAACCACTCGCTGTGGCTCGGAAGCTCTCGCGAGGATGTCGAAGCTGAACTCGGACCGATGCCCGAAGGCTCCGTGCCGAACACCGAGCAGAACGTCTACTTCACGAAGCTCATCACCGACCTCCTCATCGCCTCCGACAAGGCACCGGCATTGATCACCTTCTGGCACACCGATCCGGACCGAACCAAACATCGCCAGGGTGTCGGCCACCCGGACGCCATACGTGCGTTACGCGACGCCGACCGCAACCTCGGCAGCATTCTCGATGCGCTCGATGCAACCGGGCGAGCCGACTCCACGAACGTGATCGTGACGTCTGATCACGGCTTCGCAACGGTCGCGGAGCGGGTGGACATCAACGAACTGCTCACCCGCGAGATCATCGCCAAGAAGCGGGCCAAGGGCGAACGGGTGGGGCATGCCCCGTTTGGGTTCACCTATCAGAACAAGCAACTGGTGCCCGTGCAAAACGAGCTGAAGATCGTTAAGTTGATTCGCGACCATCGGAATCAGGGATACAGCTACCACAAAATCGCCAGGTACCTCAACGACCGGAAAATCTCCTCCAAGCGGGGCGGCATCTGGTATGCGGAAACAGTGAAAACAGTGTACCAGAACACCATCTACGACCGTTACAAGCCCAACGAACCGGCCCCCATGCCCGAAGTGAAGAAATAGCGCGCCCCTTCTTCCTTCCAGGCCGGCGCTCTCCGCCGCGGGTCTGGCGGGCCACAACCCCCATCCCGCGGGCCCTTTCTCAAAACCCGCTTCCCGCGATCTCCGTCATGGCCTTGGCGTGGCCGTTTTCATGCTATTGGCCGGGGTGTTTCCCGTTGAAGGCGGAAGGTATCCAAGGGGCCCGGCCCGCCGTGGCATGGTGAAGAGGGCGCGCCGCGATTTTTCCACGGTGTTTTTGTAACAACGGTGTTTTTGTAACAACGGTGTTTTTGTAACAAAAGCCACCGCCCCGAGCGTGACGATGGGCCACGATTGGACCTGCCGCCGGAAATTGGTCCACTCAAGCGGTGCGCCGAAAACACACCGCCCCAAGGGGAGAATTTGCATGAAACCCTATCGAAATTTAGCTGCCGCGCAGACGATTCTATTGCTGGCGGGCCTGATTTTAGCCGCCATTCTTTCCGCCGCTCCGGTTTCCGCGCAGGGGTTGAACGCCCCGGTGGATGACTGGCGCCGGTACTGGCCCAAAACCGATTTTACCAAGCACTCTGTGCCGTTGAACGAAATCAAATCGGGAGGCCCCCCCAAGGACGGCATTCCGCCCGTGGACCACCCCAAGTTCATCTCGGTGGAGCAGGCCGCCAAATGGGTGCACGCCACCGAACCGGTGATGGTCTTCTCGCACAAGGGGGACGTCCGGGCCTACCCCCTGCAAATCCTGATGTTTCACGAGATCGTCAACGACGTGGTGGGCGGACGGCCGGTGGTGATCACCTTTTGCCCGCTGTGCAACAGCGCCCTGGTGTTCGACCGCACGGTGAAGGGGCGGGTGCTGGATTTCGGAACCACCGGCAAGCTGCGCAACAGCGACCTGGTGATGTGGGACCGCCAGACCGAATCCTGGTGGCAGCAACTGGTCGGCGAGGCCATCGTGGGGGCGTTGACCGGCGCCCGGCTGGACTTCCTGCCCTCGCCGCTGGTGTCCTTCCAGACCTTCCGCGAGGCGCACCCGGAGGGGAAGGTGCTCTCCCGCGACACCGGCATCGCGCGCAATTACGGGAGCAATCCATACGTTGGCTACGACCGGTATGCCGCGCCGATTCCGTCCTTCTTTCCGGGGCGCGTGGACAAGCGCCTGCCGGCCATGGAACGGGTGGTGGCGTTGGAACTGGGCGGCGAAATCGTCGCTTACCCCTATTCCGAATTGGCGAAACAACCGGTGCTCAACACCACGGTGGGCGGCAGGGAGGTGGTGATCTATTTCAAGATGGGAACCGTCTCGGCATTGGACGGCAGACTGATCCGGGAGTCCCGCGACGTCGGAAGCACGGTGGTGTTCCTGCGCGGAGTGGATGGCAGGACGCTGACCTTCGCCACCAAGGACGGCCAGCTGGTGGACCAGGAAACAGGAACCCGCTGGAACATGCTGGGACAGGCGGTGGCGGGGCCGCTGCGAGGCAAAAAGCTCAAAGACGTGGTGTACGCCAACCATTTCGCCTTCGCCTGGCTGGCTTTCCGGCCGAACTCGAAAATTTACAGAGCCAAATAGGACGGGCGCTCCGGGACACGATCCTGGCCCGTTGAATTTTAAGCCCTGGCGCTCCAACCACCGCTTCTGAACACGGACCTCCAACAGCCTGCCGGGGGAAAGGAAAACCTCCCCCGACTGGCAGGTTGGCCCTCTCCAACACTCACCTACAACTTGGTGAGTTGCGGTTTACGCATCAGCGCCTCGCGCTTCAACCGGTCGGAGAGTTCGATGGCCCTGGACTTGGTGGTTTTGCCGACCCGAACGCGGTACCGCACCTCGTTCCGGGAGGATTGGAACCGGCTCACATAGGCCGGAAACCCTTTGTTTTTCAGCCGGTTGGCCAGGTCCTGGGCGTTTTTCTGGAACCGGGATGAAAACACCTGAATGGTATACAAGGACCCGTCATCGGCCACCCTCGCCCGTGCCGGATTGCTGGCCGCGGCCTTGACTGGTTTTTGGGCGGCCGGTTTTTCCGGCGGCGGATTTTTGACCAGGGCCGGTTTCGATGGGATCGCTTGCGGACTGGCTCCAGGCGGACGGCTTTTCGCCGGGAGCACTTCCTCCATCTTGAATCGTTCGGTGCGTTTGAGGAGGTTCCGGGTTTTCAGGGCCGCCTGATTTTGATCCTTTCTCAACCCTTCGATCAGGTTTTTTTCCGATTGCAAGACCCGGTTGAAGGCCTTGGGGATGGTCCCGGTATCCTGGAGCGTTCCCAGCCCCGGGGTACGGATTTCCGCCGAAAGGGGAACGGGCGCGTTGGGGTCCCTCAACGCCCTGCCGGTCTCGACGCCCAGATAGAACACCACCACGCCGGTCAGCGCCATCAGGCTGAGCAAGAGGTAAAGGGTTCGGCTTTCCAATTCCAGGCGATAGGATTTTTTCGACCGGGCGGGAAAAGTTTTGGGACGATTGGCCGAGGTCGCCATAGGCTCACCTCCATGTGCGGTTGAATCAGACCGGATGCATGCCTTCGACCCGATCGCCCGCGACCGCCGCGATTGGGGATGGCCATTCCGGGGCCCCTCCCTGGGGCCGGCCTGGGGCGGATGCGGCAGCGCACCCTCCCCATTCCGAGTTGACTATAACATACTCGGAAGCGGAGTAAAATCAGGGTAGTGTCTCAGTTTGAAATTCTCTTCTTGTATGGTCCGCGCTTTGCAGACTTCAGCTCCATCGCTTCAATCATCTCCACCATTTCCTCAAGACTCCAAACATGGTCTGTCACTCCCGCTTCCATTGCTGGTGTGACTTTCAGGGTTTTGTGAATCCTGCAAAAGTTGTAATGCATGGCGAACAGGGAAAATGAATGCTCATGGTTCGCCATTTTCTTGCTGAATGCGTTTGTGAGGCGGGTAAATCGCCTGTTCATCATCCTCACAGTTAAATTGCTGCGCTCAATATAGCTGGTGGAAATGTGCTTGGGGTCTGGATTGCCGATAATGGGATGTTTCTCAGCGCCAACGCAGACAGGCGGGCTATATCGTCTTTCAGCTTCCGGTGCTTTGCCGTACAGCTTCACCAACATGGAATAATCAACCTTCCCACCAAATGCGGCATCAACAGCGTACAGATACGCATTATGGCCGTCACTGGTGAGTTGGATGCGCTCATTCAGCCTACCCGCCAGATCATCAACAAAGGCATTGGCATAATCAGCGTCACGTGCTCCACACAACCAAGAAATCATCAACTTGGAATCAGCGCACAAGGCGGTCCATGTCCAAACATCCCCAAAGCCAATCTGACCCCGTTTGTTCTCAGGGACATTCTTGGCCTTGGCGTAGCAAAACGACCAAATTTCATCAAGCTGAATGCGCTTGCAGGAAAGATTACGCAGGTGTTGATCTTGGTATTGCTGGCAAGCTGTTCCCGCATCAACAAGCAGTTTGGTAACCGTGTTGATCGAACAATCAGCAAGGCGAGACGCGGAACGCAGAGAGGTTCCCTCGCAAAGCAGGTGCAGGATTTGAGCGCGTTTGGATGTAGGCAGTTTTCTCATGGCGGTCTCCGGGTTCAATTTCAATATGAATATTATGCGAATTCTAATATAACACAGGCAATTCGTATGAGCGATCGTTTTGATATTATGCATTGCCATATGGGAGCAGCAATGATTCCCTATAGTCTTTTATCAAGGACACCCATGATTCATACCGTTCATGCTGCTTTAGAATATGTGGATGATATATGGGTGCTGAATCAATATCCAGATGTTCCGATTATTGCAATTAGTAACTACCAGATTGCTGCTATACCAGAAGATAGGCGCCGGAATATTAGTGTAATCTATCATGGTTGTGAAGTTGATCGATATGAGCCTTCATATGAACCTGGAAAATATCTTGCTTTCTTG
>JACZSY010000282.1 GCA_022573975.1 SAR324 cluster bacterium
GAAAAAAGACCAACAAAGTATGGGTTGTTCTTGGCCTCATAACCCAAAGGCCGGAGGTAAACATCCTCCCCCCGCTATTCGATTTTCTCAGCAGGATTCGGATCCCGCCAATCAGCCAAGGCTTCCCCGACGGATTCCTTGGCATTTTTATTTGACGGGTATAATACCCACCCATGGGGGAAGCGCATCCGATGCGTCACGGGTCAATCCGGGTCGCTCTACCGGCATGGTTTTGCTCTCATTGACCAGAACGGTTGCGAAATAAACGAAAATTCTCATCGGGCGGATCGGGGAAACCGGCCAAAAACACCCTCAAGCCCAACGATCCCGCCCCCCTGTCACTTGCCCGGTTCGGCCACCGTTGAGGAATCGGCGGCGAGGGATTGGGCGATGCGCTCCTTGTCGACGGCGATTTCCACCCCCGCGCGTTCGAGCTGGATCAACATGGCGCAGCGGGAATCGAGATGCCCCCACCCCCGTTCCATGGCCTCGGTCATTTCCTCCAGCGCCAGGGTGCAAAGGCGCATGGGCACGCCGGTTTCCTCGCCCAGCGCCACGGCCAGGGACACGTCCTTGTGGGCCAGCCGCAGGGCGAAGGCGGCCGGCTCATAGCTGTTGGGCAGAAACTGGTCCACCAGGCCGTCGAAGGAGCGCCTGCGCCCCAGGACGCCCTGGCGGACGGCCTCGAACAACACCAACGGGTCCACCCCGGCCTTGACGCCCATGGAAAATGTTTCCGCCAGCGCCACGTTGAAGGCGTAGCCCGCGCAGTTGTGCACCAGCTTGGCCACCGTGGCCTGGCCCACCGGGCCCACGTAGCGCACTTGATCGCCGATGTCCCCCAGCACGGGCTTGTAGCGCTCGAGCACCGTGGGGTCTCCGCCGATCCACAGGGCCAGCTTTCCGCTGGCCGCCCCGCGCGGGCCTCCGCTCACCGGGGCGTCGAACATATGAACGCCCTGTTTGGCGAAAGCCCGGTGAATCTTTTGCACGGTGCCGCGGGAGTTGGTGGACAGGTCGAAATAGGCCGTGTCCGGTTCCATCCCCTCGAGAATGCCCCCGGAACCAAGCGCGATGGCCTCCACTTCCGGAGGGCCCGGCAGGGAAGTGAACACCACCTCGCAACCCGAAGCGGCTTCCCGTGGGGAGTCCGCCCAGAGCGCCCCGGCGGCCATGTGCGAATCGGCGGCTTCGCGGCGCAGGTCATGAACCTTCAGGCTGTGGCCCGCTTTCTGGAGATTCGCCGCCATGCTGGCGCCCATCACTCCCAGGCCGATAAATCCAATATCCATATCCCGCTCCATGCAAAAATGATTGGGAAAATCAGGCGGGGGTGTCCGTTTCGCCTTCGTAGACGTCGACGGCCACATGGGCGGCGGTCATGGCGGCGGGCCAGCCGGCGTAAAAGGCCATGTGGGTCACGATTTCGGCGATTTCCTCCTTTGTCACGCCGTTCTCCAGCGCCCGCCGCACGTGGGTCTTCAATTGCATCGGGCGGTGGGTGGCCACCAGGGCAGCCACGGTGATCAGGCTGCGGTCGCGCTTGGAAAGCCCCGGCCGCTCCCAGATTTCGCCGTAAATGACGTCGTTGGTATAATCCACCAGGGAGGGGAAGAAGGGTTGAATCCGGTTGCGCTGCGCGGAGGGAGGTGCTTTGGCCATGGTTCGCTCCAGGATGAAGGTTCAATGATCGGGGGTTGTTGCTGGGAGGTTGTACCCCAGGCGCCCTGAAAAAGGATAGCACCGGGATCGGGGTTCCCGTCCCGGGCCCATCCCCGAAGGAAATCGTTTGATCAGCAGGCGGCCAAACCAACCGCACCGCCAAACCACACCGCCAAACCGCACGGCCATGGGAGACCCATTTCCCCGGGACAGGCCTTATCCCCGGTCATGCTGGCGGGCGGGTGACATCAACGTCACCCCTCCGTCCACCACCAGGGTCTGGCCGGTGATGTAGCGGGCGTGGCCGGACAAGAGGAAGCGCACGGCCTGGCCCACGTCCCAGCCCGTGCCCTCGATGCCCAGCGGGGAGGCTTGCCGGCGGCGTTGGCGGGCCTCCTCGCTCATGCCGGCGGAATAGACCATCGGTGTATGGACCGGCCCCGGGGCGACGCAATTGACCCGGATGCCGTCCTTGCCGTGGTCCACCGCCATGGCCCGGGTGAGCGCGATCACGGCGCCCTTGGAGGTGGAGTAAGCCGTGAGGCCCCGGGGCCGCAGTGCCGATATGGAGGCCACGTTGACTATGGCCCCTGTAGTGGCCCCTGTAGTGGCCCCGCCGTCCCCGGACGCGATCATGGCCGGGATGGCATGACGGGCGGCCAGGTACATGGTTTCCACGTTGACCTGCATGATCCTCCGCCATTCCTCCGGCTCCATCTCCACCACGCTGCCGCGCCCGCCGATGCCCACGTTGTTGTCCAGGAAATCCAGCCGCCCGAAGCGCTTCATGGCGGCGGCCACCATCTCCCGGCACTGGTTCTCGTCCGTGACGTCGGCGCCATGGGCCACGGCCTCGCCGCCCGCCTGCTCGATCATCCGCACGGTATTTTCGGCCAGCTCCCGCCTTAGATCGGCCACCAGCACCCGCACGCCGGAACGCGCCAGCAGAATCGCCGCCGCGCGGCCGTTGCCGATTCCCTCGCCCTCGGCGCCGCCTCCGGTGACGATGGCGGCCTTGCCCCGCAGGCCCGGGTCGTCAAGGTATTCTTGTTGATCGCTCATCCCATCTCCTCACGGCAATCCGGCGCCGGGCACTTCCACCCGCACGATTTCGATTCTGCCTTCTTTCTTCTCCGCCATGGCCGGTCCGCTGCCGGAGTTGGTGCAGATGAACAGGGTGCGGCGGTCGTCGCCTCCCAACATGCAGGCGAAGGCGCCGCGTTCCCCGGTGGAAATGCTCCGCTCGATCCGCCCTCCCTCGAACACGCGCGCCACCTGGTTGCTCCAGGGCGAAGCGGCCCAGATCGCCCCTTCGGCATCGAGGCAAATCCCGTCGGGATGAATCTCCCCCAGCTCCGCCCACACCCGGCGGTTCTCCAGCGCCCCATCGCCTGCGATATCGAAGGCGGTCAGCCGATTGGCGAAGGTCTCGGCGATCACCATGGTCTTTCCATCCGGCGTGATGACCGCGCCGTTGGGAAACATCAGCTCATCCGCCGCCAGCGACGCCGTGCCGTCCGGGTCCACCCGCACCAGTTGGGCGCTGCGCTCGGCTTCGCCACTGTGCCGGTCGTACCCGAAATTGCCCACATAAGCGCGGCCCGCGGCGTCCACCACCATGTCGTTGCAGGGGCCGGTGGCGAAACCGGACAGATCGGCCACCAGCCGCAATCGGTCTCCCTCCAGTTCCATCAGGCAGCGGTCCAGCATGGAGACAATCAGCAGATTGCCCCCGGGAGTCCACCCCAGCCCGGAGGGCCGTTGCGGAACCTCCACCACGGTTTCCGAACGCCCGTCCAGATCGACGGTGTAAACCCGGTGGGAGAAGAAATCTGAAAACCAGAGCTTTCCGTCCCGCCACCGGGGTCCCTCGGGAAAGGTCAATCCCCCCATCAGTTCCTCGATCTTGCCCTCATTGTTCAATGCAACTCTCCTCGATGGTTTCTGCCAGCTACGGTTCCAGCCGCGAAAGACGTCTGGCGGATGCACCCAGAGCACCGCGCTCCTGCCGCGATCCAGTTTCCCGAATGGGAGATTTATAACAGGCTTGCGGACGGGTTGCACCTGGAAACCTCGCCTGCCATCCCCCGCCGGCTCACTCGATGACGCGGCCCTGCCGGAAATTACGGCCCACCTTGCGCGGGGCCGCCCGGCTTGGCAGAATGCCTGAAACCCGATTCGTGACGGCAAGCCGCCGCGCCACATTCAGCCAGGAGTTGTCCCATGATCCGCGTATCCGTGATGTACCCCCACAGCGAGGGCGCCCGTTTCGACGCCAACTACTACGCCAAGCAGCACATGGACATGGTGCGGGAGGCTTTCAAGGATCACGGGCTGGTGGACATCCGCGTGGACCGGGGGGTGGCCGGCCCCAAGCCCAAGAGCCCGCCCATTTACGCCTGCGTCGGCACGCTCACCTTCGAGACCATGGAAGGCTACAAGGAGGCCTTCCGCGTCCATGGCAAGCGGCTGTTCGAGGACCTCCCCAATTTCACGGACATCGAACCGGTGGTGCAGGTCAACGAGGCGGTGCTTTAGGGCTGGCATCCATGCCCAGGAAGGGATTGCATCATGCTGTTTCCCACGACGCTGGTCGGCAGTTACGTGCAGCCGGACTGGCTGATCGACCGGGCGCGCCTCGCCAATCGCTTCCCCCCCCGGGTGCGCGCCCGCGAGTTGTGGCGGGTCTCCGAGCCGCGGCTGGCCGAGGCCCAGGACGACGCGACCGTGCTGGCCATCATGGCCCAGGAAGCCGCCGGGCTGGACATCCTCACCGACGGTGAAATCCGCCGCGAGAGCTATTCCAACCGCTTCGCCACGGCGCTGGAGGGCATCGACCTGGACAATCCCGGCTCCGCGCTGGATCGTTCCGGGCATGCCAATCCCGTTCCCCGCATCGTGGGCCCGATCAAGCGCAAGCGGCCGGTGGCGGTGGACGATCTGTTGTTCCTCAAGCGGCACACCGCCCGCACCGTGAAGATGACCGTGCCCGGGCCGTTCACCATGTCCCAACAGGCGCAGAACGACCATTACCCCAGCCCCGCGGAGGCCGCCATGGACTACGCCGTGGCGGTGAACGAGGAAATCCGGGATCTGTTCGCGGCGGGCGCGGACATCGTGCAGATCGACGAGCCCTACCTGCAGGCCAGGCCGGAGAAGGCCGGGGAATATGGGCTGGCGGCCTTGAACCGCGCCCTGGAGGGGGTGGAGGGCACCACGGCGGTGCACATTTGCTTCGGCTATGCCGCCATCATTCACGAGCGGCCCAGCGGCTATTCCTTTTTGACGCAGTTGAACGATTGCGGCTGCGATCAAATCTCCATCGAAACCGCGCAATCCCAACTGGACTGTTCGGTGCTGAGCGGCCTGCCCGGAAAGAAAATCATGCTCGGCGTGCTGGATTTGTCCGATATGACCGTCGAAACCCCGGAAACGGTCGCCGGACGCATCCGCCGCGCGCTGCCCCACGTTCCCGCCGGGGACATCGTCGTCGCCCCGGATTGCGGCATGAAATACCTGCCCCGGGAGGTGGCCCTGGGCAAGATGAAGGCCATGGTGGCCGGAGCGGAACTGATGCGCAAGGAAATCGGCGGCTGA
>JACZSY010000057.1 GCA_022573975.1 SAR324 cluster bacterium
TACCTTCTTCCAAAACACCCCAAAGCAGAAAAAAACAAGAAGATGCTTCGCTTCGCTCAGCATGACGTGGTGTTGGTTTAATTATCTTTTCAAACTGACCCACTACCCGGTTCGAGGGGACGTTGACAGCCCCGCGCCGTCCCATTACGCTATTAGATTGATTTCTTAACCAACGGTTTTCCCCCCCGGCACGGCCAGGTTCTCGTGATGGCGGCCCCACCGATAACGGTGGCGGGTGGGTTTTCACGGCCAGCGGCTTTCGCCGCGATTCAGTTACCGCGATGCAGCCACCGCGATGCCGTTACCGCGATGCCGGGCGTCCATGGCCGCTGCGTAATATTTTTGAGCACCGAGGCCCTTTTATGCTTTCCCCCTTGGAACTGCCGGTGACGGTCACCGATGAAGCGGCATTGCTGCAATCCACCGCGTTCATCGAGAGCGATGCGCCCGAAGTGATCCGTTTCGCCCGGGAAGCCGTCTCCGACGCCAAGAACGACCTGGAAAAAGGCGTGATGCTCTATTACGCGGTGCGGGACGAGATCCGCTACGATCCCTACCGGATCACCCTCGCCGAGGACTGCTACCGGGCCACCACGGTGCTGCGCGAGCGGGCGGCCTATTGCATCCCCAAGGCCGTGCTGCTCACCGCGGCGGCGCGGGCGGTGGGCATTCCCAGCGCCCTTGGCTTCGCGGACGTGAAGAATCATCTCACCTCCGAAAAGCTGCTCCAGGCCATGGGCACCGACCTGTTCATCTACCATGGGTATTCCATGCTCAAGCTGGACGGAAACTGGGTCAAGGCCACCCCGGCGTTCAATCTGAGCCTCTGCGAAAAATTCGGCGTGAAGCCGCTGGAGTTCGACGGCCGCTCCGACGCGCTGTTCCATCCCTATGACGCGCAGAACCGCAGGCACATGGAATATGTGAACGAGCGGGGGATTTTCGCCGATATGCCTTTCGAGGAAATCGTTTCCCAGTTCCAATCGTTCTATGGGAAGTTTTTTCAGCAGCACCCGTCCGATTCCAGCAATTTCGAGGAGGAAAAACCGCTCGAAATCTGAGCGGAGTCTTCCCTTCCGGCCGCCCAACGCCCCGTTTTCATTTTCCCCCCCGCCGGAGAGGCATCATGCTCAAGTATTTGGAATACGATCATTTCGAGTACGTTCTCGCCGCCTATTCGATCTGGGTGGGGGTGTTCGCCGTGTATTTCCTCGCCCTGTACCGCAAATCACGTCTCACCCGCCGTGCCCTGGAGCGGATTCCGGCCTCCGGCGGCGGGGATGGAACCGCCCCATGATCTCCCTCTCCGGCGCCGGGATGGCTTTCGGCACCCAGGTGCTTTTCGAGAACGTCAGCTGGCGGCTCCAGCCCGGCGGCCATTACGGCCTGGTGGGGGCCAACGGCACGGGCAAATCCACCCTGTTGCGCATCATCGCCGGAGAACTTCCGGCCGAATCGGGCATCGTATCGCGGCCCAACGGCCTGTCCATCGGAACCCTGGGCCAGGACCACTTCAGCTTCGACGCGGAACGCCCCCTGGACGTGGTGATCGGCGGGCGTCCCAGCCTGCACGGCGCCCTGGAGGAAAAAGCGGCCCTGCTGAGCCGGCTGGGGGATCAAAACCCGAACGAGGCCGAGGGCCTCCGGCTGGCGGAACTGGAGGCCATCATCGCCGACCAGGACGGCTATACGGCGGAGGCCCGGGCGGCAACCCTGTTGACGGGGCTGGGCCTGGAGGAGGGCCGCCACGTCAACCCGATGCGTGAACTTTCCGGCGGCTACCGGCTGCGCGTGCTGCTGGCGCGGACGTTATTCTCGGAGCCCCAGTTACTGCTGCTGGACGAGCCCACCAATCACCTGGACATCGATTCGATCCGCTGGATGGAAGGATACCTGCGCGCCTTCGCGGGTCCTTTCGTGATCGTTTCCCATGACCGCCACTTCCTCAACGCCGTCTGCAACCGCATCGCGGACCTGGACTACCAGGAATTGACGCTCTACCACGGCAACTACGACCAGTTCATGACGGCCAAGGTTGAAGCCGTCGAGCGCAAGGAGGCTGAAATCTCCAGGACAGAGGAGAAAATCGCCGAAACGGAGCGGTTCATCGAACGCTTTCGCGCCAAGGCCACCAAGGCCCGTCAAGCCCAATCCCGCAAGAAGCAGCTGGAAAAGATTGAGATGCCGGAGATCAAGCGCACCCTGCGGCGCTTCCCCGGCTTCGTCTTCCAGCAACGCCGCCCGTCCGGACGCGAGGTGTTGACCGTGAAGAACCTGTCCAAGGCCTTCGACGGTCACCCGGTGCTGGCGGGCGTCGGGTTTACCCTCAACCGGGGGGACAAAATGGCCGTGGTGGGTCCCAACGGCATCGGCAAGTCCACCCTGCTCAAGATCATCCAGGGGGAACTGCCGGCGGATGGGGGGGAAACGGTGCCCGGTTACGAGATGCACGCCGGGTACATGGCCCAGGATCACCACGAGGTGCTGAAAGGACGCACCACCGTCTATCAATGGCTGCAAGGCCAGGCGCCGTCGGAGACCATCGGCACCATCCGGGGCACCCTGGGCCGGGTGCTGTTCTCCGGGGACGAAGCGGACAAGGCCATCGGGAACCTGAGCGGGGGCGAGTCGGCGCGGCTGCTGCTGGCCGGGTTGATGTTGCGGCGGGACAATCTATTGATCCTGGACGAGCCCACCAACCACCTGGATCTGGAGGGACGCGAGGCGCTGATGAAGGCCCTTTGCGATTTCGAGGGATCGGTGATGTTCGTCAGCCATGACCGGCATTTCGTGTCCTTGGTGGCGAACCGCGTACTGGCCCTGACCCACGAAGGGGTGGAGGATTGGCCCGGCAGGTACGAGGATTATCTGGCCGCCAAGGGCGAAGATTTCCTCACCGGCGAGGGGGCTTCACGGAAAAACGGCCGGCCTGCGAAAGGGGAAATCCCCGAGCCTCCCGCCGCCAGGGAGCGCGGGCAGCCATCCGGGGGGTACCAGCATCGCAAGGCCAAAAAGCGCTCCGCCGCAAAACGGAAACGCCGGGTGGAAAGGCTGGAGCAGGAAGTGGCGCGTCTCGAAGGCGAGTTGGCCGCGATGGCCGCGCGGTTCGCCGCCGATGGATATTATGACAATACGGCCTGGGAAGAGGTGGCACGGGAGCAAAAGGCGCAACAGGAAACCAAAGCGCGCATGGAAACGGCGATGGCGGATTGGGAGCGGGCGGCCGCCGAACTGGATGGCGTGGGAGAGGACGCCGCGGACGCCGCCTCCGGCGGAACCCCCTGAAGGCGCGCGGCGGCTCCGGGCGCCCTGGGCATCGGCGGCTTGTCGAAGCCAGGGGAAGGGACTACATTCCGGCGGCGCTCTTGAGATTCCCGGCCAGCCGCCCGCCCTTGACCTTATCCAACCGGGCGAATTTCGGCTTGATCAGTCTGGCCGCCACGGGAGCCACCATCACCTCCAGCGCATGGGTGGCCACGGTGATGTTGGCGGGCAGGCACCCCACGGGCAGCCCGTCGGCCTCCACGAACACCGGCTCGCCCAGGGACACGGCCCTCAGATGTTCCACGCTCCGCCAATCGAGGAGGGCTTGCCTGCCCCCCCGGCGGGAAAGCCACATCCGGGACAGCTTGAGGCCCAACTCCCATAGGGTGGGGGATTCCAGCCAGCTCACCTCCAGCAACCCATCGGCGGGATCGGCCTGGGGCGCCACGGCGCCGAAGGCGGGATAATACCGCCCCCCCATCACCATCACCTGGCTGCACGGACCTTCATGCAGCACCAATCCCTGGGATTCCAGCCGAATCCGTGAGGCCGCGGGAGACACCGCGTTGCGCAACCGTGCGGTGATCCGGGGCAAGCCGTTGAGCAAATTGGAATCCGGATGGTTCCACGCTTCCCGGACTCCCCCCAAAACGCCGAACCAGACGCCGTTGAGAAAGTGTTGGCTGACCCGCTCCCCCGCGGTGTCGCGGCAGTCCACCCGGCCCACGTCGAAAGGCAGGGTGTGGCCGGCGGAGAGAATTTCCAACTGCCGGGAGAGCTCCCGCGGCAAGCCCAGCGTGCGGCTCCAATGATGGGGACGGGCAAAGCAGAGGAAGCCGATCTTTATCTGCCGGCGGTGGCTTTCGGCCAGGCCCATCAATCCGTTGACCACGCCATGGGCGGTGTCGCCGTCTCCGGCGGCGACGATCTTGCGGTACCCCTTGAGGGCGCTTTTGCGCGCGGCCTGGGCGGCCTCCTCCGTGCTTTCCACCAGGGTCACCTCCACCGGAGCCAACTCGCGCAGGCAGGCCTGCTGGCTGGCCACCCAGTGGCGGCCATCCTGGTGGTGGTTGCCCTTGGTGTTGAGGATGATTTCCGTGGCGTCCTTCATGACGGTTCCGGTGGCTGTTTGGCCGTTTTTATTTGGTTCGTTCCCCGCCGCTGGCGGCAGGGCCGGCCATTGCCGGCTCCCCGGCTTCAAGGATAATGGATCGTTTCGATTTTTTCCACGTTGGATATTTTTTCCGCGATCGGTTCCAGCCGTGACGGGTCGCCCAGCATAACGATTTCCAGGGCTTCGGGGCGGTGGCACCGATTCAGCGCGCCGCGAATGTCTTCCTGGGTGACTGCCTCCATCTTTTGCCGGTATTCCTCATAGCCGGCGGTGGTCACGCCGTACAAGGAATTTTGCATTTCCAGGGACAGTTGTTTTTCGGGGATGTCCATGCGGAAGGGATGGGAGTTGATCAGCGATTCCCGGGCCAGCGTCAGTTCATCGCCGGAGGGGCCTTCGCGCACGAAGTCTTCATAGAGCGAAACCAGCAGCGGCGCGGCTTCGGCGCTGTGTTCCACCGATGGAAAACTGTAGAAGGAAAATGGCGCGGGAAGATTGCGGGGCACCCGTCCCGAACTGGCGTCGTACCAGCAACTGGCTCCGTAGGACAGGCCCCGCTCGCCCCGCACCACCCGGAACAGGCGCGAATTCATGTCTCCACCGAAAATGAGGGAGATCAACTGGTGCAGGTGCCAATCGGGATCTTTTTGGTGGGTGGAGAAATACCCCATGATCATCTCGTCGGTTTGCGCGTTTTCGTCGGAGACGATGGTGATTCGCCGGCCCGAACGCCTGGGCGGGGAGAAGCCGTCCCAGGGGTAAATTCCATTTTGGGCGCTTTCGCTTTCGTCTGCCCCGCTTCCGCCCGGCCCGGCGGCGCCGTCCGCGGTATCCCGGCTGTTTCCATCGGGGATGGTGAGGCGGGAGACGACCTGGGATTCCATCGCGCCTTGTGGCAGGTCCGAAAGGACGGCCATCAGGGGGGCGTCTCCGGAGAACAGCGTGCGGTAATGGGATTTCACCTCGTCCAGCGTGATGGCCCGCAGGCCCTGCAGCACCCCGTCGGAGAGGTACCCTTGCGGCCCGCCGCCATACACCCGGTGCGTGTAGACCTCATGGGCCCGGGTCTGCTTGGATTCGTCGCGTTCGGCCACCCAGCCGCTGACCAGTTCCGTTTGCAATTGGGCGAACTCCCCGGCATCGAATCGCGGCTGGTGCAGGGAGAGCAGGAACAACTCCAAGGCCGCCTCCAGATTTTCGCTGAGGGAGATCAGCCGCAGGGTGAAGTGGTCGTTGGCCAGGCTGAAACCGGTGCTGGCGCCGAGCCGCTCGAGGCGGCCGTTGAGTTCCCCGGTGCTCATCCCGCCCGCGCCCATCAGCATCTGCCGCAGCGTGAAGCGGGTCAGGCCCTGCCGCTCCGGCCGGTCCAGGCAGGCGCCGGTGCGCGGGAAGATCAGGTTGATTTGGGTCACCGGCCGGCCCGGGGTGTTGCGGTATAAAAGCTTCACGGGCGCCCTCCGGACTCGGGGCGCTGAATCAGCGTCAGGCAGGGCGCCGCGGAGATGTAGCTCTCCAGGACGGCCATCACCGCGTCCTGGCCCACCGCCGCGATTTTGGCGAGCGATTTTTCACCGAATTGGGGGTCGCCGCAGGCCACCACGTAACCGCCCACGTGGCGGGCCAGGCTCATGTTGGTGGCCAGGGAGGAATGAAAGCCGAGCCGGAGCAGGTTTTTCGCCCGCGCCAGGTCTTCCTCCGCCAGCCCATCGCGGGCCAACGATTCCAGCAGGTCCCGCACGGCCGATTCGGCGCGTTCGGCCGCGATGCCGTGCAGCAGTCCCACGTCCACCATGAACATGCCCGGAGAGAGCAGCATCATCTCCGCCTCCATCACGAAGGCCGAAGCCTGGGAGCCCAGCCCATCCAGCACGATCTTGCGGTGCAAGGGCGAGGACTGCCCGGCGGAAAGCACGGCGGCCAGCACCGTCAGGGCCGGCAGGTCCCCATGGGTCAGCCCCGGAGTGCGCCACCCCATCATCAGGTTTTCGGTGGAAATCCTGGCATGAAAGATTTCCACCCGCCGCGATTCGCTCCAGGGGGGCGCCGCCGGGCTCGGTTCTGGCCGCGGGGCGCCGGGGGAGAGGTGGCCATAGGCCTGGGCCAGTTGCTCCACCAGCCGGGCCTCGTCGAAATCCCCCGCCACCACCACCACCGCGCGGTTGGGGGCGTAATGGGCGCGGTAGAACCGTTCGAAATCCCGCTGGGCGAAATTGCGCACCTGCTCCTCGTAGCCAATCACCGGGTGGCGGTAGGGATGGGGGGAAAAGGCCTCGGCGGTCAGCGTTTCCCACATTTGCTCCGAGGGCATGTCCTTGTACATGTTCATCTCGCCCAGCACGGCCCCCCGCTCGATTTCGATCAACGCCTCGCTCAATTTCAGGTTCGCCATGCGGTCCGACTCCAGCCCGATCACCCGTTCCAGGTTTTTGCTGGGCAGGCTGACGTGAAAGGCCGTTGTGTCGTAGGAGGTGAAGGCGTTCAGGCCGACTCCGCCCGATTGGGCGATGATCCGGTCGAAATCCCCGTCCCCCAGGCTATCGGTTTCACGGAACATCATGTGTTCGAAAAAATGCGCCAGACCGCGCTCGCTGTCCTCCTCCGAGGCGCTGCCCACCGTGTAATGGGTCAGAAAGGCGGCCACCGGGCTGATCGGATTGTGAAGCAGGTAGGCGTTCAATCCGTTTTCAAAACTGTAATGACGCAACGGATAATTGCCCAGCAGGGTCCAGGACTGCCGTGGTTCCATGATGTCCGAGGGGATCGTGTGCTCCGTGTTTGGGGGTTGGCGGGGCTGTCCGGCCGCACGGGCCGCGCCGTGCGGCGAAAAATTCTCCGCCGGCCAAAAACCATCCCGGCGGTCTCCATGTTCATGACAGATGCCCGAGTATAGCAAAATACCACGGGGGACAGGAATTTATTAAGCGGCCCGAAAGGGGAAGGGGAAAAGCGCCATGGGGAAATCCAGCAAAAGGCCGCGAGCCAGGAGGAAAAAAAACGCGAAGGGCGGCCGCCGGCGATGGGCATGAACCACGCCGGCGGCTGACGTGAGGAGCCCGCCCCAAACCGGTCATGAATGAACGGGAGACGCCTGATTGGGATGCTCGATCAACATGGCCACTTCGACCCCGGGCTGACGCCGCAGGGACACTTCCCCGGCCGGAGCGATTCTCCGGGGGCGCTGATGCTTCGGGAGCGGTTCCGCCTGGATTTGTTCCCGCAGGTTTTCCAGGAACTCGCGCGCCAATGGCGCATGGCATCTTTGGCCCTGGCCGTGTTGGCCCAGGCAATGGCAGGTCAGGGTGAGCGGGGCGTTTCCTTCCGAAGCGGACAGGATCGCATGAAACCGGGAAGGCTCGTCGCGGAACCGTTTCCGCAGCATGGTCTTGTAACGCCAGCGGAAAAACGGCCAGTTGAACTCGCCCTGCTCCAGGGCCTCCAACCAATACCGGGGGGGTGATAAGACATGCGCCGGGTTGAGGTAAGGGCTGATGGATTGAACCTGAGCGGAAGGCAGGCCGCGGCGTTGGGCTTCTTTTTGTGACTTCAGTTGGATCATGATGGCACCTCGTCCGTGAGGGATCCTCCCTTGATCGGAAGCATCCGTATCTTGTTAGTCCACCATAGAGGGAATTTGTTACAAAGTCAAAAAAAATTATTTTGGTTGAGGTTTATTTTTGGGTTTGAGCAATTTTTATGTTTCAGGCTTCCTCTTGTGTGTTTGAACGTGCGGGATTTATCAAGGTTCATTTATTTTCCACTGGCATCGGCGCCGGAGGGAATCGGAAGGCGAAACCAGGGCGTCTTCTGGGCTGACCCCGCGCGCGCGGCGCCGGAGGGCGATTTCCGCGCATTTGCTCACCGAACTGGTGTGCCACCGGCGCGCGAACCCGTCCGCCGGAGGTTCCATCGAGGGTGGAGGGCGCCGTGATTGAGGTCCGGGGCCAGGGATGGGTAGAATAGGGGTGGAATAGGGGCAGACCCGGCACCTGCTTCCCGAGCAGGGGAGCCTCACCCGCGAAAGGACAGGCGCGCACGCCATGGAAAGCGACCCGGTACACATTCTGGTGGTCGATGACGAGGAAAGCATCCGCTGGGTGATCGGCAAGACGCTGACCGAGCCGGGTTACAACCTCCATTTCGCCGAAAGCGCCGAGGAGGCTGGCTTGATCGTCGAGTCCCAGCCCATCGATTTCGCCCTGGTGGACGTCAACCTGCCCGGCGAGGATGGCTTGAGTTTTCTCTCCACCCAGCGCGAGCGCCGGCCGGAATTGCTGATGGCGGTGATCACCGGGCAGGGCAGCATGGACACCGCGGTCACCGCCATGAAGCTGGGGGCGTTCGATTACCTCACCAAGCCTTTCGACATCGAGGAGATCGAGGAGTTGGTGCGCAGGGCGATCCGCACCATCCGCCAGGGGCGCCGGCATCCTCCGGGACCCGTGGCCCAGCGCGTTCCGCAAGGAGGGGATGACCTGATCGTGGGGAAAAGCCGGGAGGTGCGCGAGATTCACAAGGCCATTGGCCAGGTGGCCGGGTCGGATCTGACCGTGCTGATCCTGGGGGAAAGCGGCACGGGCAAGGAGTTGATCGCCAAAGCCATTCATCATCACTCCCCGCAATCCGGCCAGCCTTTCGTGGCCGTCAACTGCGCGGCCATCCCCCACGACCTGCTGGAAGCCGAATTGTTCGGACATGAAAAGGGAGCCTTCACGGGGGCGCTGGAACGCAAGGCGGGACGCCTGGAGGCGGCGGGAACGGGCACCATGTTCCTGGACGAGATCGGCGACATGAGCATGGACTTGCAGGCCAAGCTGCTGAGGGTGTTGCAGGAACGCGAATTCCAGCGCGTGGGAGGGCTGGACACCCTGCCCCTGCGCGCCAGGGTCATCGCCGCCACCAACCAGGGCCTGGAAGCGGCGGTTCGGGAGGGCCGGTTCCGGCATGACCTGTTTTACCGGATCAATGCCTTTACCATCCATTCGGCCCCCTTGCGGGAGATTCGCGGGGACATCCCCCTGCTCTGCGGCCATATCATGCGGCGGTACGGGGAAAAGCTGGGGGTCGTCCCCCATACGGTCAGCGCCGAGGCGATGGAGCAACTCAGGGCCTATGACTGGCCGGGCAACGTGCGCGAATTGGAAAACGTGATGAAAAGCCTGCTGATCACCGTGCGCGCGCCGGTGATCGATGTGAGCGACCTGCCCCGCAACATCACCGGAAATTCCGGAGGCCCAGGTCTGGACGACGCCTTCGAGGAATCCGTGTTGCAAACCTGGCAGGCGACGATCCGCACCTATTGCGAGGAGGAACGCAGCGGCCTGCTGCAACGGGCGTCGGAGCGGCTGGAACGCCCCCTGATCCGCCAGGTGCTGGCGGAAACCCGCTGGAATCAGGTGCGCACCGCAAAGGTGCTCGGCATCAACCGCAACACCCTGCGCACCAAAATCCGCGCCCTCGGCATCCGCAAGCCCCCCGGCATGGGAGGCAGGGGGTCATGAGCCCCGCGCCCGGCGATGAGGGGGGAGGGATACCCCTGCGGGTCAACTGTCCCCGCTGCGGGGAATCGACCGTCTACCAGGGCAACCCCTGGCGCCCGTTCTGCTCCGAGCGCTGCAAGCTGATCGACCTGGGACGCTGGGCCGAGGAAAAATACGTGATCCCCACCGATGACACGCCCCCCGAAGAAGGGGAGTGAGGGGCGGGGCGGCGTCAACCAAAGCTGACTTTTTGGTTGATGAGGTTAAACGAGGAGAGGAGAACCATGAAATCGATGCGGCAATTCACCGCGATAATTGAGAAAGAGGAGGACGGCTTTGTAGCGCTATGCCCTCAATTGGACATTGCCAGCCAGGGAGACACCGTTGCGGAAGCCCGGGCGAATCTTGAGGAAGCACTGGAACTTTTCCTGGAATCCGCCTCCAAGGAAGAGATAGGCCGGCGCCTGCGCAATGAGGTGTATATCACCCAGCTAGAGATCACAGTTGGCTAGACTGAAAACGCTATCCGGAGAAGAGGTGCTCCGGATAATGAGGCGGCATGGATTCCTGGAGGTGAGGCGAAGGGGGAGTCATGCGGTGATGCAATTCCAGGAAGGCGAACGAACCATCACGGTTCCTGTTCCAATGCATTCCGAACTCAGGATCGGAACGCTCCGTTCGATCATCCGGCAAAGCGGAATCCCACGCACGGAATTCGAATCCGGATAAAGTGAAGCGCACCAAATCTCCATTGGCCCAAAATCGATCGAAGGCGGGAATTTCCGCCTGCATGAACGGCCTCGCCGCAAATGGCGAGGCATCAAAACTCCGTGTGTGCGTCACTATGAATACTGTCGTACTGAGCGTAGCGAAGTACCTTCCTTCAAATCCCCCCAAATCATCAAAATGAAAGAAGATGCTTCGCTCTGCCCCACATGACATGTTCCTGGGGTTCAATTTTTATTTTCAAACTGACGCGCTACCAAACCCCGGATTTATTTTGCCGCAAGGGGCGGAGAATGGACCCATACAAAAATATTCAATCTTCTTCCAGCAATCCATTTTGCCGATGCCAGTCTTCGATCCCCATAGGGGGATATTCCGGGAAATGCCCGTCGCCGGATTCATCGCCGGAACGGGTCCATTGGGGGCGATAGTTTTCCATTATCCGCTCGCGCCGGGGCGGGCTGGGCAGGGGTGTGTCGATGGCCGAGGCGAACGGATACACCCATTGGGCGTAGCTGGGATTGGAGATCCACAGGGCGCTGGCGCAGCTTGCGCAAAAATGGCGGTGGTTCAGGCTCTGGCCGCCGGCCTCGGTCAGCGCCCGGTAGGTGCCGGTATGCTCCATGCCTTCCACCCGGAGGGTCGCGGCGAGTCCCATGATGTTGATCGCATACCCGCCCCCGCCACCCGTCTTGCGGCAGATCGAGCAGTAGCACACCATGAAAGGATAGGGGGTCTTGGATTCGAGGGAAAAGCGGACGGCCTGGCAATGACAGGACCCTTCGAGTTTCATGGCGCTCCTTTCCGCCGCGGGGGCGCCGGCGCGGGGGTTCCGCCGCGAGATTCGGAGGGGAAAGCCGGAAGGTTCCCGGTGTGCGCCGGAGGGTTTTAAATGAAGGAAAACAGCTTGGAGATGAACAGGACGTAGGCCATGAATATGATCCAGCCCTCGGTGCGGGTGAGCGTTTTGTCCAGCACGACCACCAGGAACAGGGCCAGGGTGGCGGCATAGAAAGGAAACTGAAGGAGGAGAATGGAATCCTCACCCACCTTGAGCGAGACGCCGTCTCCCATAAACGGGGCCACCAGGCCTGGAATGCCAATCACCACGAAGGTATTGAAAATATTGGAGCCGGTGACGTTGCCCAGCACCATTTCGAAATTGCCGCGCCGGGAGGCGGAGATGGACACCACCAGTTCAGGCATGGAGGTGCCGAAGGCGATCATCGAGGCCGCCACGACCTCGTTCCCGAGATTGAGCTTCCCGGCCAGATCCACCGCGAAATCGACGGTGAATTTCGCACCCACCAGCACGCCGGCCAAACCGACAAGCACCCAGACCAGCGACATGTATTTGAATTTGGGTCTTTCCTGGGGGTCTCCCGCCTTTCCCTTGGCGACCTCTTCCTGATGGCGGAGGGTATAGTAATACAGATAGAGAACATAGCCAGCCAGCAGGATTATGGATTCCCCAAAGGTGATGAAGGCCCGCCCTCCCGCGTCTCCGGAACCCGTTTGGGAAATCTGCGTGGCCAGGCCCTGGAACAGTTTCTGGTCTTCAATGGAAACGGGGTAAATCACGAAGCCCATCAGCAACAGGCTGCCGAACAGAATGGGCAGGTCCCCGTGCAGCAGGTCCCAGGTGATGGTGAAGCTTTTGGCCAGGATGGCCGTCACGCCCAGGATCAGCAGAATGTTCGCGATGTTGGAGCCCAGCACCGTGCCGATCACGATTTCGCTTTTCCCCTCCTCCACGGCGTACAACGCGGTGATCAACTCAGGGAACGACGTGCCCACGGCCAGCACGGTGATGCCCATGATGAAAGGGGAAACGCCCAGCACGTTTCCGATGTCCTCGGTGCCAACCACGAAACGGTCCGCGGCCACCAGCAGCACCCCCATGGAAACCACCAGGAGGCCCAATATCTGAAAAAATTCGGAATCCATGAAGGCTTGGGGCCGGGATCCTTTTGAATGTTCAAAGCGTAAATGTTAAACCCGGAAAACCCAGAAAGGGTTCCGGGAACAAAACAATCGTCCACCGAAGGAAAAGCAAGGACCTTGCCCAGGCGGCCCACGGCCGAAATCCAACCGTAAACCCTATCGGGGCCAAGGCGTTTTTAGCAAGTAAAAATGCTCCCCGCCCCGCGCATCTCCAACAAACCCGCCGCGGGAAATGATCTCCGCCGCCATCCTCCCCCCGGCCGGCCGATGGATCGTCCGCCTCCGCGATTCCCCGCCCGGCGCCACCCGCGCCGCAGGTTCGTCCGCACCATGACATTAGTAGCGCGTCTTGACAAATCCCGCCCCTCTCCCCAACATTGTCATCCAACCAACAGGTCACCCAGGCCGGGGTGGTGAAATTGGCAGACACGCTGGACTCAAAATCCAGTGGGGGCGACCCCGTGCCGGTTCGAGTCCGGCCCTCGGCATGATTTTCCCGCACCCCCGCACGGAAAAACCCGTTTTCCGCATCGGTTCGTCCTGAATTCCCCGCCGCTGGCGGCGTGAAAGGCACCGGTGTTTCGATTGCCGATACCCCGCCCCATTTGGGCGGGGCCGTTCATTCTTTACGAATTCCAAGGCGGGAAGCGGGTCTTTCGCCGGGAGGCGTCCCCGAAATGTTCCGCCGGCGGGATGCCTGCCCGTTTACGCCCATGGGCGGTGCGGCATGGCCGGTCAGTCCGCCGCGCCCGCTTTGGCGGCCAGCCCCGGCATGGCGAAATCGAAGCGTCGCAGGCCTTCCAGCAGGCTTTTTTGCTCTTCGCCGCTGAGTTCCACCAGCGGTGGCCGCAGGCGGTTCCATTCCGGGTCGCCGCCGTAATGGGCCACCGTGCTTTTCAGCGCCGGTATCATGGGGAATCCCTGCATGAATTCGCGCAAGGCGTTCACCTCGCCCTGCATCCGTTCCGCTTCCGGGGATTCCCATTGATCGTAGAGGCGGTGGATGGCCGCCGGGTTGATGTTGGCCGTGGCCGAGATGCATCCCACGCCGCCGCCTCGCATGTTCTTCAGCAGCACCAGCTCGTTGCCGGAAAAAACGCCCCAGCCGGGGAAGGCCTCCAGCATGGCCTTGGTGTTGGACCAGTCGCCGGAGGAGTCCTTCACGCCCGCCACGATGCCCGGATAGGCCTTGAGCAGCCGCTCGATCAGCCCCAGCGGGATCGGAACCTGGGACACCGGCGGAATGTGGTAGAGATAGATGCGCAGCCGGTCGTCCCCCACCCGCTCGATCACCTCGGCGAAGCAGCGGAACAGCCCCTCGTCCGTGACGCCCTTGTAATAGAACGGAGGCAGCATCAGCACGCCCCCCACCCCCAGCTTGACCGCATGGGCCGTGGCCCGCACCGAATCGGTCAGGGCGCAGCTTGCCGTGCCGGGCATCATGCGGGCCGGGTCCAGGCCGGCGCCCACCAGCGCGTCCAGCATGTCCATCCGTTCCTCCACGGAGAGCGAGTTGGCCTCCGAGTTGGTGCCGAACACGGCCAGGCCGACGTTCTGCGAGAGCAGCCAGCGGCATTGCGCGATCCACTTTGATATGTCCGGGCTGTAGTCCGCCTTGAAGGGGGTGATCACCGGGGACAGCACGCCCCCCATCTGGTTTCGGCCGGTCATGGCGTTCTCATCTCTTTGGATTCCTTGCGGTTTGTTTTTCGCGGGTGCGCTCCCCGTAATTTGCGGCGAGCCGGTTCAGTATAAGCGTTCCCTGATGAATCGTTGCCCAATAACCATTACGGGGGCAATGAAAAAGATAAATCGGAACGCGATTTCACACAAGACATTGGAGAGATGACCTGGAGGGAAAAGGTGGCGGCCCCGAACTCGGCCCCATGGGCCTGTCCTTGAGCAGGCGGTCCGCTCCCGCCATGTCCCCGCGGCCACTCCATGCCAAGCAGGCAAGCCGGCCAATCTTTTTTCCAAATATTGCATTTTTTTATTGTTCAACCACATGGTTGAATGTATAGTGGACCCAATGAGCACGGAAAAAGTGGAACCAACGGAAGGCGATGCGCGGCTGGACCGCGTTTTTGGGGCTTTGGGCGATCCTTCCCGCCGCAAGATCATCGACCTGTTGCGCGAAGCGGGAGACCTCAAGGTGGGAGACATCGCCACGGTGTTTTCCATGAGCCTCAACGGCGTCTCGAAGCACCTCAAGGTGCTGGAACGCGCCGGGCTGGTTCTGCGCCGCGTCGAAGGGCGCGAGCACTGGTTGCGCGTGGATTGGGAGGGGCTGCGGGAGGCCTATCAATGGCTCCATTTCCACCGGCATTTTTGGGGCGGGCGGCTGGATTCGCTCGCCGATTATTTTCAACGCGGTAATTTTCAAAGCAATGAGGAGAAGAAATGAAAAATTCATTCGAGTTGACAGTGACCAAAGTCATTCCCGCTTCCCGAAAAGAGGTTTTCGAGGCCTGGCTGGATCCGCAAGCCCTGGCCCGTTTCATGAAACCCATGGAAGGCCTGCTGGACTGCAAGACCGAGGTCGATCCCCGGGAGGGGGGAAGCTTCCTGATCGTGATGAGGGTCGGGGACATAGAAGTTCCACACCGGGGGGAGTACAAGACGATTTCCAGGTTCGACCGGCTGGTGTTTACCTGGCTCTCGGAACACATAAACCCGGGCAGCACCGTGACCCTGGATTTCAAGGAACGCGGTCCCCGGGAAACGGAACTCACCCTGCACCACGTGGGCTTTTCCAGTGATGCACAACGCGCCAGCCATGAGAAAGGCTGGAACAGCATCATCGAAACGCTGGCGGGAGACCTTGCCTGAAGGGAGGTTTTCCCCGGCAATAATTTTCATTCACCCGTGCATCTCCCCACATCAGGAGAACAGGATGACCAAAGCCAAATGGGGCCAGTTCGAGTCCCTGGCCGACCTGGAGCAGATTTTTCCGCCCCTGCCGCCGTTTCCCGCAAATGCCGGAGAAATCCGCGGTTGAGGACGGCGGCGGATCCGCCGCCCGGAGCCCAACCCAAGCAAACCAAGCCATCAACCGGAGAAGAGAAATGGAAAACTTGCGAACACGAATTGATTCCGCCTTCGAGGCGTTCGGCCGTGCAATATTCCGCAACCGTATCAAGACGCTGTTGCTCATGTTGGTGTTGATTGCGGGATTTTTGTCCCAGGTTCCCGGGATCACCTTCGATGAATCCAACGAAAGCTACTTCCACGAGGATGATCCGACTATAAGCGAGTACAAAGCCTTTCGCGACCAGTTCGGACGCGAAGAAATCGTCATTATCGCCGTCAATCCGCCGGAGGTTTTTGACCGGGTTTTTCTGGAAAAACTGCGGGATTTCCATAGGGCGTTGGAGGAGAAGGTGCCGTTTTTGGAGAAGGTCACGAGCTTGATCAACGTGCGCGATACCCGTGGCAAGGGAGACGTGCTGATCGTGGAGGACCTCCTGAAAACCATTCCGGAGACACCTGAGAAGATGGCCCGCCTGAAGGAGCGGGTACTGTCTTCCGCCCTTTATCGCAACTTCCTGATTTCTGAGGACGGCCGGTTCACCACCGTGGTGATCGAACCTTTCGCCTACTCTCCCGGGAAAAAAGAGGGAGAGCTGCTCGCGGGCTTCGAGGACACTGCCGATCAGGCTCGCGACGGCGCGGACGAAAAACGGGTGTCGCTAACCGTCGAGGAGAATATCGAGTTGGTCAGGGCGATCGAGGAGGTGATCGCCGCGTTCGAAGCTCCCGATTTCCCCTTGCATGCGGCAGGCGGCCCGGTGATGGACGTCTTCTTCAATAAAGCCATGGAACGGGACATGGGGCTGTTCATGGCGCTGGCCGTTCTGGCCATCGGCCTCTTCCTCCTCGTGTTGTTCCGCCGTTTTTCCGGCGTGGTGCTGCCGTTGTTGGTGGTGGTGCTGAGCCTGCTTTCCACCATCGGCTTGATGGCCGCGACGGGGGTTTCCTTCACGATCCCGACGACCATTCTGCCCTCGTTTCTGCTGGCGGTCAGTGTGGGGGCCACGGTGCACCTGCTGGCCATCTTCTTCAAGGACTTCCTGAAGCACGGCGACAAGGAGCGAGCCATCGTCTATGCCATGGGCCATTCCGGCTTGCCGATCGCCATGACCAGCTTCACCACCGCGGCGGGCCTGTTTGCCTTTAGTACCGCCGAGGTGGCGCCCGTGGCCCATTTGGGGATTTTTGCCGGGATCGGCATTTTGATCGCCCTGGTGTACACCCTGGTGCTGGTGCCGGCCCTCCTGGCGATCTGGCCCTTGAGGCAACTCCCCCGCTTGGCCGGCAAACGCCACGGGGAAGGATTTGACCGCCTGTTGACCGGAATCGCCGACTTCGCCACCTCACATGCCTGGGGCATCGTGATCGTCAGTACGGCGGTGATGGCCTTGGCGGTGGTGGGCCTGTTTTCGCTGCGATTCTCCATGAACTTCGTGGAATGGATCCCCCCCTCCCAACAGATCCGACGGAGCATCGACCTGATCGACAAGGAATTGAAAGGGTCGGTGAGCCTGGAAATTGTGATCGATACGGGGCGGGAGAACGGCCTCTACGACCCCGCCATTATGGGCAACATCGAATCCCTGGCCCGTTTCGCCGAGCAATACAGAAACGAGGCTGGGACGATTTTCGTCGGCAAGACCAATTCGGTGGTGAAAGTCTTGAAAGAAACCAACAAGGCACTCAACGAGAACCGGCAGGAATTCTACACCATTCCGAAAAGCAGGGAGTTGATCGCCCAGGAGTTGCTGCTGTTCGAGAACAGCGGCAGTGACGATCTGGAGTCCCTGGTGGACAGCCAGTTCAGCAAGGCCCGCCTGTCGATCATGGTGCCCTGGGATGACGCCGCGGTCTACGTCAATTTCGTCTCCGACCTGCGGAAGGAGGCCGGCAGGTTATTCGGCAACCGGGCCGAAATAACGGTGACGGGCACGCTGAACCTGTTCACACAAATGATGTTCACCATGATGCGGAGCATGGCGAAGGCCTACATAATCGCCGGAGTCGTGATCACCCTGATGATGATGCTGCTGATCGGCAGCCTAAGGCTGGGGTTGCTGAGCATGGTGATCAACTTCTCGTCCATCCTGATCACCATGGGGCTGATCATGGGCTTTGCGGGCATCCCCCTGGACGCCTTCACCCTTTTGATCGGCGGCATTGCGCTGGGCCTGGCCGTGGACGACACGATTCACTTCTTTCACAATTTCCGCCGCTACTACGGTGAATCCGGGGATGTGCGGGAGGCAGTGCGCCAGACCCTGCTCACCGCGGGGCGGGCCATGCTCTTCACGACCCTGGTGCTGGTCACCGGGTTCTGGATGTTCATGCTGGCCACCATGAACAACGTCTTCAACTTCGGGCTGCTCACCGGCGTGACTCTGATTCTGGCGCTGCTAGCCGATTTCCTGCTCGCTCCGGCGTTATTGGTGCTGGTAACACGCACTTCCTACGGCCGCACGCTCACCGAGAAATGGAGCGAAAAGCGCTATCCGGCTGAGTCCCAAGAAACCGGAACCGCCAATGCACTCACCTGACAGGCGGCGAAACCAAATCTAGGAATTTCAAATCGCGCGCTCCGCACCGCCGGTCGGTGCGGGGCGGAGAGCCCCGCCCCAACCACCCTTGCAGAAAGGAAAACCATGAGCCTTTACCTTAGACTGTTTTGGACGCTCCTCGCCCTGACCTGGCGCAAGCCCATCACTTTTCTGGAGACGAGCGCGATCAACCTGCGGGTCTGGCCGAACGACCTTGACGTCAATCTTCACGTCAACAACGGCCGTTTTCTCACCCTGGCCGACCTGGGCGTGGTGACCCTGTCCGGCCGGATGGGGGTGTTCCGGGCGGCCCTGCGCAACGGCTGGCGGCCGGTGGTGGGCGCTGCCGTGGCCCGCTATCGCCGCCCCCTCAGGCCCTTCCAGAAATACCGGCTGGAAACCCGCATATTGGGGTGGAACGAGAAATGGACTTTTTTCCAGAGCCAATTCATCGTAAAGGGCGAAGTCAAGGCGACGGTCGTAACCAAGGGAATGTTCCTCGGGCGCCAAGGGCGGGTGCCCCCGCTGCAGGTCGCCGCGTTGACCGGCTGGACCGGTGAGTCCCCCGCCCTGCCGGAATGGGTGGCCCATTGGGAGGCGGCGGATGCCGCTTTCGCGGACGCCGAAGGGCGGCGCACCCTGAATTCACCAATGGCGGCGCAAGTGGAAGGCGCGCCGGTTTCGACACCACTGCGAGGCGCGCTTGAAGCGCGCGGCTGAAGCGATCCTTTTCTAGAAATTCCGTGAGCCACGGGACCGTTGCAAGGAGCAACGCGGCCCCCAACCCCCCTCTGTCACACAAACCCGTGCAAGGGTGGGGCAGGTGCTTGGGGTGGTTGGCTGCCGGAACACCAAACCGGTTCAAATCCGGTGCAAGTGCGTGAGGTGGGGCGTGGCCGGAACACCAAACCCGTGCAAGAGTTGGGCAGGTGCGTGGAGTTTGGGCGTGGGGTGGGGGCGATCACATCGGCTTTGAAGCCGCTTGCCCTCAAGTCCCGAACCAGACCAAAGCCTGTTGGTCCGGCTTCATAAACGATTTGAGCAATATGCTTTTTGAAGGGCGTGATCAGTTTGATCAAT
>JACZSY010000283.1 GCA_022573975.1 SAR324 cluster bacterium
TCCGACACATCATCGATATCCAGACCCTGTTGATAAAGCTGGATCGCTTTCTGTGCCTGTCCACCTTGCCGAAGAGCGTCCCCCAATTGTGTGACGTGCCGCAAAAAGAGGCCGTGCAGCCTCTCTCGGGCTGCCAGGATTTCGACGGGTTCGAATTCGCCGTCAAGGAAAGGCCCCCGGTACAGGGCCAGGGCCTTTTCCAGTTGTCGGAGCGCTTCTTCGGTGTTTTTACCATTCAAGGCGCGGGAGGCCTCCGCGAGCAGTTCCTCGAATTCCAGCGCATCGGCCCAGCACGTTTCAGGCGCGAGGGTGAGCCTGCCACCCTCGTGGATCAGGGCCTCGTGCCCGATCAATTTGCGAAGCCGCGACAACGCGCTCTTGAACGCGTTATAGGCCTTGTCTCCCTCCAAATCAGGCCACAGTGAGTCGCACAATTGCTCCACGGAAACGCCATCGCCTCCCTGGGCGATCAGGGCCTTCACCAGTTCAAGCGGTTTGCGAGGTTGCTTGCCACCGAACCGAACCGGGTGGCCATCCACCTCCAGCGCAAAACGTCCGAGGGTGAACACCTTTACCGGTAACGATTCCGGGTGCTTCGGTGGTGGTGATGCTGAACGGGACATGGCCAACCTTCAACCCAAAGGTCATTGTGTTGGGGATTTTTTGAGTAGATTCCCTAAATCTAAAGGGATGCTCCCAGCCAATCAAACGTAATAAAGCATAAACCCCAAAAATTGGACATTCCAAAGCGACCCTCCCAAAGGAATTAAATGGGGAGAAATGAAAAACAGGAAATATTGGGACGGGGCGAAATATTGAAATCGATTGAATCCATTGATTAACGCCCCAAAACCCTGGGAAGGGAGGGGAATCAGAGATCTTCCGGCTCGTCCGGTTGCGGTTCCTCCTCCAGCGGAGTTTCCTCGGTGGATGGGCGGGTGAGGGGGCTGGCGCCACAGTCCTTGTCGCTCTCGAACCGCTTGGGGATCCACTCCTTCTTGAACAGTTCGAAACGCGACCCGGTGGGATCGTCGCAGGGATCCAGCAAATTTCCCGCTGGCCCGATGCGCATGGTCACCACCGACCCCGGACGGTTGAAGGTCTCGATGGGCAGGGAGCCTTCCACCTTGGTGATGAAATCCTTCCAGATCGGCGCGGCGGCCCTTCCGCCGGTTTCCGAAGGACCCAGGGAAACCATTGAATCGTCGAATCCCACGAACACGCCGACGACCAGTTGGGGGATGAACCCCACGTACCAGGCATCGGTATAGTTCTGCGTGGTGCCGGTTTTTCCGCCAGCGGGCCGCCCCAGCCCCTCCATGGCCCGATACCCCGTGCCCCCGGGCGATCGCACCACGTCGCGCAGAATATCGGTCACGATGTAGGCCGAGGCCTTGGATATGATCTGCTCGGTCACAGGCTTGTTCCTGAGCAGCACTTTCCCCTTGGCGTTCTCGACACGGGTGATGTAAATCATCTCCACCCGCTTGCCGCCATTGGGAAATGCTGCATAGGCGCGGGTCAGTTCCGAAAGCTTCACCGAGTGCGTGCCCAGGGCGATGATGGTTTCCAGCGGAATGGCGGTCGTGAACCCGAAGCGGCGGGCGTACTTGATCACCGTTCCCGCGCCCATCTCATGCACCAACTGCACCGTGGGCACATTTCTGCTGCGAACCAGGGATTGCCGCAGGCTGAGGCGGCCCAGGTAGATGCTGTCGTAATTTTTGGGGATGTGTTTCTTGCCCGAATCCAGGGCGAAAACACGGGGCGAGTCGTCCAGAATGCTGGCTGGCGTATATCCTTCCTCTATGGCGGCGACATAGATGATGGGCTTGAAGGCCGATCCGGGCTGGCGTTCGGCCTGGGTGGCGCGGATGAATTCGCTGCCCCCGTTCTCGCGGCCATATCGAATGCCGCCCACCATGGCCAACACCTCGCCGGTACTCGGCTCCATCACGAAAATCGAACCGTTGGCCTCGGGTTCCTGAAAGAGATCCAGGCTGATCTTTTTCGAGATTCGATCGATGGCCGTCACTTCCACCTGGATCTGGTATCCGGGGGAAAGAATTTGCCTCAGGTCGCGGATCGGTTTGGAGTAGGGCTCCTCGAACTCGTCGCTAATCAACCGGTTCGGCCAGCGATCCTTGATCACATTCCAGACGATTGTTCCTTCCAGGCCGGGGCCCAGGGCCACCCGCGCCGCCACCCGGTCCACTTGCATCACCAAGCCCATCAGGTGTTTTCCCACCTTCAATTTCCGGCCCGGATTCAACTCGACCAGAATCGACGCGTCCACCTCCCCCTGCTCGTTGAGCAACTGGCCCTTTTTGTTCAACTTATACTTGGCCACCGGCCCCCGGAATCCCCTGCGCCGGTCCAGCTCGCCCACACCCTTGACCAGCGCCGCATGGGCATGCACCTGGTAGGAAAGGTCCATGGCGGTGTAGACCCGCAGGCCTCCCTGGTACAATCGCTTGTTCCCGAAGCGTTCCTGGATTTTTCGGCGGATCAGTTCCACGTAGGACGCCGTGGCCGCCGCCTTGGGGTCGCTCCGATCGGCGATCACCATCGGCTGGGAGGCTGCCGCGAGATATTGGGGGCGGGTGATGTAGCCCTCATCGGCCATCCGGGCCAGCACCAGGTTGCGCTGCCTGGTGGCCTTCACCGGATTGCGGGTGGGCTTGTACTCGTTGGGAGAGGGCAACAACCCGATCAGGGTGGCGCTCTGGGCCAGGGTCAATTCCTCCGCCTTTTTCCCAAAATAATATTTCGCCGCGGCGGAGACTCCGTAGGCATCCCCGAAGTTGACCTTGTTGAGGTAAAATTGAAGGATTTCCTTCTTGCTGTAATTGCGTTCCATCCGCAGGGCCAGCAGGATTTCCTTTATTTTCCGGATGTACTTTTTCTCGGGACTGAGGAAGAACTGACGCGCGGTTTGCTGGGTGAGCGTGCTGGCCCCCTGGACGATCCGGCCGGCCATGGCGTTGACCAGGGCGGCTTTGAGGATTCGCAACGGATCGATCCCGAAATGATCGAAGAAACGGGAGTCCTCCTTGGCCACCAACGCCTTGACGAAATAATCGGGAAGCTGGTCATAGGTAATCAGCTTGCGCCGTTCGGTGAAAATTTCAGCGATCAACTGGCCGTGGCGATCATAGAGCCGGGTGGGCAGGTTGTAATCGGGGTTGTCCAGCCGGGCGATTTCCGGGAGATCCCGCCCCAGATAGTAAAGCCCCCCCACCAGGGCTCCCGCGCCCAACAAAATCAGCGCCAGGAGGAATGGCCAGATGCGGAAAAGCACCCGGAAAAACAGGAGGATTCCCGTGAATTTCAGGAGTTGGACGATCATCTCATTTTGCCGCCTGACCGGGATGAACCGCCTCCACTGGAGTGTCCCGCTCAAGGGCCTCCACTGGTTTGCCGGGTTCCGGTTCCGGCGTGGCGAGGAATTGGTGACGTTCCTTGAGGAACCCTTCAATATCATGCCGGTATTTGGGCGGAAAGCGGAAAAGATCCACCTTTTCCAGATACTCCCCGGCGCTTTCGGGAAGGCCCTCGCCCTCCACCGCTTTCAGCCGTTCGATCAGACGGAAAATTTCCTTGGGGGCCAGGCCGGGTATTGAACTTCGATTGTCCAAATTCCCCCGCAAGGCCCCCTTGAATACCTCGCTGGACCCGAAAGAAAAGGGAATGGCGCGGCAGCGGCAGCGATCGTCATGAGGAAGGGGTGGCGCCTCTTTGCGCCGGAAGCCGTCGCCGGTCTGCACCCTATCGTCGAACAGGCATTGCGCGCTCATGCGAGGGTGTACGAATGCGGTGATCTGGAATCCCTGTATCCGGGGGCCCGCCCTGACCAAGGGTTTCTCCGAGCGGGCGCGGCGGGTGCGAAATCTCGAAAACAAGTACATCAACACGATTGCCGCGCCGACAATCCAAAAATATTTCATGGCCGGTTCCCATGGTTTGATGCTGCGATTTCCCCGCGAATCCCCCCCCGCGAATCTCATGCGCCACTGCAACCGTGGCCGCATTTCCTCTCCGCTTCAGGGTAGCCCTCCAGTCCGGGAAAAGCCATCCCGCCACGGCCGGGGCGGCGAACCCTTTGGCAAATAAAAAAATAGCCGCGGAGCGGGCGTCACCGTCCGTGCGGGACGGAGCCTTTGTGAAGCTGGGCGGGCGCGGAAGCCGGCGCCGCCAACAATATCGGACTTTTCATGGCGGGATGGAATTTTCCGGAATCGGCCGGCTTCGCCATCGGGCTGGAGCACGGCCAGATTGGACGCGCCGGGGCGAATGGGCCATACTATACTCAATCCGCCCATGATATATGAGACCATGATTTCCACTAAATTGGACATGGCCCACAAGTCCACTGAGATACACCGAGAGCACCGGCGGAAACAGACCTTTCAAACCGAAGCGAGGCCCATGAAGGAAAAAGAGCGGGCGGAAAAAGCCATCCAAGCCATTGGGGAGGCCAAGGGAGAGGACATTTTGCTGTTCGATATGGAAAACCGCTCTTCCATCACCGATTATGTGTTGATTTGCACCGGGCGATCCCAGGCCCATGTGCGGGGCATCGCGGACCGCGTCGAGCAGGCGTTTCGCCTGGCCGGCGTCCGCCCGATGACGGTGGAGGGGCATCAGGAAGGCAGTTGGATCCTGATGGACTACGACATGCTGCTGGTGCATGTGTTCCATCCCGAAACGAGGGCCTACTACGATCTGGAAGGATTGCTGCAGGGCTTCCCCAGCCAGCGGTTTTCCGATGACGCGGAGGACACCGGCGGTTCCCCAACCCTCGGCGCGGCCTCAAACACCGCCTCCAACACACCCCCGCCCACCGAGGGCAACCCCACCGTCGCCTGACCGGCTCATCGCATGACCGCCCCGGCGTCTGGCCTTCCTGAAATCACACCCTTCCGTTCAGCGTCCCATGGATGGGAGGGAATCGCGGGTACGCATGCCCGCGTAGCAGATGCCAATTCGATGAAGGCTTTTCCCACGGTATAATTTGGGCGGTTTGGAAAGCCTGTGACCAACCAAATGCGTGGGGGATTTCATCCCCCACACCCCCTGACCATTTTTTGGAAAAAATGGATGAAAACTTTCAATAAGATATTGGAATGATAGGTTTAAATTCTTGTTTTTCGTATAAAAAGGTTTGTTGAAACTTTTCAAAGTTTCCCCCCGGAGGGCCGCCGGAGGCGCCCCCTTCTCCATTTACATGGAT
>JACZSY010000284.1 GCA_022573975.1 SAR324 cluster bacterium
GCGGCCGCCCGCCACCTGAGCTTCAAGGAAGCCGGGCGGGAGTTGTTCGTCACGCCGGGAGCCGTCAGTCAGCAGGTGAAAGCGTTGGAAAAGGAGTTGGGGACGCCGCTGTTCCGCCGCCTCACCCGCCAGATCGTGCTCACCGAGGCGGGTCAATCCCTGTTTCCCAAGGTGCGCCAGGCCTTCCAGTTGATCGACGCGGCGGCCGAAGGGCTGCGTCCTGACCCGAGCGCCACCACCCTGACCATCAGCACCTTTCCGGCCTTCGCCGCCAAATGGCTGGTGCCCCGGCTGGGCAGCTTCATCGACCGTCACCCGGATATCGACGTCCGCATCGGCGCCACGCCGGAACTGGTGGATTTCGCCCGGGAAGAGGTGGATGTGGCGATCCGCAACGGGCAGGGCCAATATCCCGGCCTGCGCAGCGATTTTCTCATCCACGCCGACCTGTTTCCCGTGTGCAGCCCGGCGGTGATGCGCGGCCCCCACCCCTTGCGCGAACCGGCCGACCTGAAGCACCATCACCTGCTCATCAACCGCCAGGCGGCCGAATGGGAGCTTTGGCTGCGCGCCCATGGCGTGAAAGGGATCGACCTGACCCACGGAACCCGTTTCAGCGACGATTCACTGGTGCTCGAAGCGGCCATCCTGGGCCAGGGAGTGGCGGTGAGCCGCGAACCCCTGGTGGCCGGCGATCTGGCCACCGGCCGCCTGGTGCGGCCTTTCCCCCAGACCACCCCCGACCTGTTCGCCTATTACCTGGTCTATCCCCGCGAAAGGAGCGACGACCCCAGGATCGTGGCCTTTCGCGATTGGATCGTGGAGGAAATACGGCTCAATCCGCATTGGCAGGGCTAGGGCTGGATATTGGCTTCGAGGGGGGGGTGGCGAAGGACGTGGAAAAGGCCGTCCAATGGTTCTACCGGGCCGGGCGTTCTTTCCTGCGAAAAGGGATGGAAAAAGGGGCGGTGACAGCCCTCAACCCGATCGAATGGGCCTCCCCTGGGGGAAGCATCTGCTAGGTTTGATGCGGTGTGACCCTGTCCGCCGGTAGGTGGTGGAGCGGAGGGGGGGATAAGCGGATGGTCTTGCGTAGGGCGCCCAGCATGACGGATGCCAGCTGGACGCCTCGCGTGGTCAGGTTCCGAGACGGCCGGGAGTGATTCCTATTTCCTCACTATCCGGGTGATATAATGCTCGTTGAGCGTGTCCCCGGTATTTTTAAGGGTGGCCACCATCCCCTCGGGCGGCGCCCAGCGGCTGCCGACCCCGAAAGTCATGGTGGCTCCGGTCTTCTCGTCCGTCACGGTGAGGATACCTTTCGTGGCATCGCAAAAAGGAATGCCTTTCACCGTGAGTTTAATCACAGCGCCCGGTTCCATGGTCATGCGCTGCACGGTCACCTTTGCGATGCCGGGAATGTTCGGGTTGTGCTCACTGACGAGCACCACCTTAACCCCTTTGGGAAGGCCCTGAGCATTCGTTGGGGTAAGCACCGCCAGCAAGAAGGCGAACAGCAGTATCGAGGATAAAAACACAGTCACGGGTACGGCCCGTAGACCAAATGAACCTATATTTTTCTTCATCTCTTCCGCTCCCATTTGGAGTGAAATTATATTAATTCCGTCCTGAATTGGTAGTTATATAAAAATTAGAAACATTGTCAAGTGGAACCCGATAGGACTCGAGAGAACAATCCAAGCACCGCTGCTAGATCGCTCTCTGAGAGCGTTCCTCTACAAAAAAGGCTCCAACAGGTTGGCCTTCATCACCGGGTATCGAATGACCGGGGACGTTGCATAACTGAACCATTTCAAACGGGTGATGGCTTATGCCATCGCCCAATTTTTTATTCCACGGGAAGGCATTTACCGGTTGTGGAATGTCCGGAACGTCATGGGCTTGAGGCGGGGGGAGGCCTTATCGGAAGAAGCCCCCTGCTGGAAAACAGCGTGATGGCCCTGGCTAAGGCGCATCGCAGCATTGGAAATCCCGCATTCCATGGGTTGGCCACGCGGATCACCGCCGCTCTCTCGGCCCTGCACCCCGCCGATTTCGATGAGCAACCCAAACAATCCGGAAAACAATATTTGATCGAATTGAAATTGGGTGGTTGTCACTTCCCTGGAATCTGCTATATGGGAAGCCCATGTTTGTCCAACCAGAAAGATGCGGGTTCCAACGATGACCGCCGCCTTTGGAATCGCCTGGATCGGTTTGATCGGCGGGGTGGCGCATGCGCTGTCCGGCCCCGACCACCTGATGGCGATCGCGCCGTTGGCCGTCGATTCGCGCCGCCGTCCGTGGGCCAGCGGCTTGGTGTGGGGCCTGGGGCATACGGCCGGAATATTCGCCATGGGCGGCTTGGCGCTGTGGTTGCGCGACCTGTTGCCCCTGGATTGGTTGAGTTCCTTCGGCGAGCGGCTGGTGGGTCTGGCCTTGATCGGAATCGGGCTGTGGGGAGTGCACCGGGCCTTGTCCCGCGGTCTGCATGCCCATGAGCACACCCACGAGGGAACGCAACATACGCATTTTCACATTCACGACCCCCGGAAAAATCACGGCCCCCAGCAAACCCACGGCGCCGGGCAGGCCCATGGGCATACCCACATCTCCTTCGCCATTGGGTTGCTGCATAGCATGGCGGGAAGCGCCGCTGTTCTGGGGGTGCTGCCCGCGCTGGCCATGCCTTCCCTGTCTTCCTCCCTCGGGTATCTGGCGTGTTTCGGCATCGGTTCCACCGCGGCCATGGCGGGATTCAGCACCCTGGCCGGATCGTTGGCGGAACTGGCGCGCCGCTCCGATTTGCCCATATCAGGCACGTCCGCCTACCGCATGCTCCTCTCCGGGGCCTCTTGCGCCGCCATCGCCATGGGCGTTTTCTGGCTGGCCTGGCCTTCGCTCTAGCGCACGGGTCTCCCGCTCCCGCAGGCCTTGTTTGGATCGGGCAATTTAATCGGCGCCTCCGCCTCCAGCGGCCCTCCTATCCCCCCACCTGTTGGAACACTTTTTCGAAGGCGGGCAGGGCGCGGTCCACCACCTCGGGCGTGACGGAGAAGGAAATGCGGAAATGGCCGGGCCGGCCGAAACCGCTCCCCGGCACCACCAGCAGGCGCTCGTTCTGGGCGGCGCGGACGAAGGCCACGTCGTCCGGAATGGGGGATTTGGGGAACAGATAGAAGGCGCCCTGGGGCGTGACCACCCGATAGCCCATTTCCCGCAGGGGTTTCAGCAACCGGTCCCGCAGGTTCTGGTAATACCGGACGTCGACCGATGCGCCGGCCACCATCGGCAGCAGCCGCTGGAAGAGGGCGGGAGCGTTGACGAAACCGAGAATCCGGTTGGCCATCACCGCCGCCCCGCAAAAAAGCGCCGCCTCCGAAAGGTGCGGGGAGACGGCCAGATACCCGATCCTTTCCCCCGCCAGGCCCAGGTCCTTGGAATGGGAGGTGACCAGCAGGGTGTGGGCATAGAGCGGCGGAATCCAGGGCACCGTAAGCCCATCGAACACCAGATTGCGATAGGGCTCGTCCGCGATGAGCACGATGGGCCGGCCGTGTTTGCCTGAGGCGGCGCGGAGCAACTCCCCCATGGCGCGCAGGCTTTCCTCGGGGTAGATCACCCCCGTCGGGTTGTTGGGTGAGTTGACGATCACCGCCCTGGTGCGCGGGGTGATCGCCGCCTCCAGGGCCTCCAGATCGATCTGAAAATCATCGCCGGTTTCCGCCCGGATCAGCTTGCCGCCGTGATTGGCCGCATAAAAATCGTACTCCACGAAATACGGGCACAGGGTGACCACCTCGTCCCCGGGGTCCAACAACGCCTTGAGGGCCACATTGAGCGCGCCCCCGGCGCCACAGGTGACGATGATATGCTCGGCGGTATAGGGCAGCGAGGTGCCGGCCTCGAGGGACTCGGCGATATACTGGCGCACCTCGGGCAATCCCGCGTTGGGGATGTATCGGTGAGAACCGGGCGCGGGGTCGTTGACCAACTTGCGCAACGCTTCCAGCACGGCCTCGGGGGGTTCCAGGATCGGATTGCCCAGGGAAAGGTCCGACACGTTCTCCTCCCCATGTTCGGCCTTGAGCCGGGCGCCCTCCGTGAACATATCGCGGATCCAGGAGGCGCGATCCATGGAATTGCGAAGTCCTTCCGCGACGATGCCGGTCATGAGCGTTTCATGGAAAAGAGGAAAAGAGGGCCAATGGATCGGGCCGGCTTCGATCCCGGCATCCGGCAATCCTGGCTGGAAACAACCGCCAAATCAAGGGTTTTCAATTGAATCCTTGTGCAAGAGTCCATTCCCCGCCGCTTGCGGCAAAACAGAAGCCGGAGGGTTGATCCCCCGCTGCCCGCGGCGCGGTTATTCATCGTTCAGCCAATTTGCCTGTTCGCTTTTTTCCGGCGCGGGATGCAGGCGAATATTGCCGGAATCCAGCGGCGCGGCCTGTGCTCAACCCAATTCCTTGACCCGCACCCCGGCCAGCAAGGCCTCGAACCACAGGATGGATTTTTCATTGGACCGGCGCGATTCCCGGCTCTTTTTCCTGGCCGGGTGGCGGATGTCGTCAACCCCCGCGGCTGGATATTCGTTCCCGGAGCGCTCGAATTCCGCGCGTTTCAACATGAGACATTGCTCCCGGCCGGCCTTGCGATTCTTGACCGAATTCTGGAAATTCCGTGCGGAGGGACAGAATTACAACAACCGGAAGATGGGCTCTATTTTTCGCTGTTGCTCCTTGATTTTCCCTTGGTGGATTTGCGCCAGTTCCTTGAAGGCATCCCTGCCTTTGGCCAATTCACGGGTGAAAATTTCCCGGGTGATTTCCGCGGCCAGGAATTCTGTCTGAATCACATAATCCACACCGCTTTCGTAGAGTTCCAGGGCTTCTTCCTGAGAATCGGTTGTAGCGACGAAGAGCACATCGGGGTTGCGCTCCTTGATCCACCGGGCAATGGCGATTTCCGCCTCCTGCCCGCGGACCATGCACGAGATGACAATTTTCGCCTTGTCGAAATGAAACTCCTTCCACACATCGGGGTCGTCCATATCCGCATAGAGTGGAACCGCATTGTGGTTCTTATCCGTTTGAAAGTGCTGATGAATTTCAGGATCGAGGTCGATCAGCAAAACCTTCTCCCCGCGTTCACTGTAAAATTCCATCAGGTCGTGGGCTATTCCATTGAA
>JACZSY010000058.1 GCA_022573975.1 SAR324 cluster bacterium
GGCCGATCTGCGCCAGTGCAACCTGCACCGGGCCAACCTGGTGGACGCCGATCTCAACCGCGCCCGGCTGGAAGGCGCCACCCTGGACAAGGCCCGCTTTCTCCCCGAGGGCGGCGATCCCCTGCGCCACGGCGTACACCCGTCGGTGGAGGATTGGATCCGCGCCAAGTTGGATCACCGGGGCAGATTCCGCCCCGATCGCGAAGAAATAGAGCGCGCGCGCCCGCTATCGGACGCTATTTGAGCGGTGGGAATGGGCTCGGAGCCGGGCGGAAGTGGTTCATTACATCCCCGCTTTTCGCGGTTCAAATCTGTGTAATCTGCGCAATCTGTGGATAGGCGGTTCGCTGTTGAACCCCGGCCCATCCGCGGTTGCTTTGACTGTTTCCCGGCGGGATTTTGTCACCCCGCCCGGTGGAAGGTGAGGCCGTTTTTGCCGCGGCGCACTTCGATCTTGTCGCCGGGCTGGAGGGATTCGTCGAGCATCTTGTAGGCGATCACATCCTGGATTTCATGCTGGATCAGGCGCTTGATGGGCCGGGCGCCAAAGGTGGGGTCGAAGCCGGTCTCGGCCAGGTAGGCTTCGGCCGCATCGTTGAGAACGATGTCGATTTTGTGTTTTTTGAGCCGGCTTTTCAGTTGGCGCAGTTGGATGCGGATGATTTTCCTGAGGTCCTCCCTGCTCAGCGGATTGAACACCACCACCTCGTCGATGCGATTGAGGAATTCGGGCCGGAAATGCTCCCGCAAGGCGCGGTGGGTTTCCCTGAATTGGGTTTTCTGGTCCGCCGGACGGCCGTTGCTCTGGAAATCCTGCCCCAGGTTGGTGGTCATGATGATGACGGTGTTCTTGAAGTCCACCTTGCGGCCCTGACTGTCGGTGAGGAGGCCGTCGTCCATGATCTGCAGGAAGATGTTGAACACGTCGTGGTGGGCTTTTTCCACCTCGTCCAGCAGCACCAGGGCATAGGGCCTGCGGCGCACCGCCTCGGTCAGGAAGCCCCCTTCCTCGAAGCCCACGTATCCCGGGGGGGCGCCGATCATCCGCGCCACGGAATGTTTTTCCATGTATTCGGACATGTCCAGGCGGATAATGGCCCGCTCGTCCTCGAAGAGGAATTTGGCCAGGGCGTGGGCCAGCTCGGTCTTGCCGACCCCGGTGGCGCCGGCGAAGATGAAGGCGCCGATGGGCCGGTTGGGGTCCTGAATGCCCGCCCGCGAGCGCCGGATGGCGTTGCACACGGCCACCAGGGCCTCGTCCTGGCCGACCACGCGGTTGCGCAGGGATTGCTCCATCCGCACCAGCTTCTTGCGCTCGGCCTCCAGCATTCTTTCCACCGGGATGCCGGTCCAGGTGCTGATCACCTGGGCGATGTCTTCTTCGTCCACCGCCTCGCGGAGCATTCGCTTGTCGCCGATCTTGTCCAATTGGCGGTTGGCCTTGGCCAGTTGCTTGTTCAACTCGTCCAGCGTGCCGTACTTGAGCCGCGCGGCCAGTTCCAGGTTGCCGTTGCGTTGGGCTTCCTGCTCCTCCTGCCGGGTGCGTTCGGTTTCCTCCTTCAACTCGCGGATGCGCTGAATGGTATCGCGCTCCTTCTGCCATACCAGCTTCTTGGCGCCGCTCATCTCGCGCAGGTCGGCCAGCTCGCGTTCCAGGGAGGCCACTTTTTCCTGGCTGGGGGCGTCCTCTTCCTTCCGCAAGGCCGCCGCCTCGATTTCCATCTGCATGATCTTGCGGTCGATCTGGTCGATCTCGGTGGGGAGCGATTCGATCTCGATGCACAACCGGGCCGAGGCCTCGTCGATCAGGTCGATGGCCTTGTCGGGCAGGAAGCGGTCGGTGATGTACCGGTCGGACAAGGTCGCGGCGGCGATGATGGCCGCGTCCTTGATGCGGATGCCGTGGTGCACCTCGTACTTTTCCTTGAGTCCCCTCAAGATGGCGATGGTGGAAGGCACGTCGGGCTGTTTCACCAGGATTTGCTGGAAACGGCGCTCCAGGGCGGCGTCCTTCTCCACGTATTTTTTGTACTCGTTGATGGTGGTGGCTCCCACGCAACGGAGCGTGCCGCGGGCCAGGGCCGGTTTGAGCATGTTGGAGGCGTCGATGGCGCCCTCCGAGGCGCCCGCGCCCACCAGGGTGTGCAGCTCGTCGATGAACAACACGATGGTGCCCGCGCTGGCTTCGATGGCGTTGATGATGGCCTTGACCCGGTCCTCGAAATCCCCCCGGAACTTGGCCCCGGCGATCAGCGCCCCCAGGTCCAGGGAGAGGATGCGCTTGTTGCGCAGGGATTCGGGCACGTCGCCCGATACGATGCGCTGGGCCAGCCCTTCCACGATGGCCGTCTTGCCCACGCCCGGCTCGCCGATCAGCACCGGGTTGTTCTTGCGGCGCCGGGAGAGCACCTGGATCACCCGCCGCACCTCCTCGTCCCGCCCGATCACCGGGTCCAGCTTTCCCTGACGGGCCAGGTGAATCAGGTCCACGCAGTATTTTTCCAACGCTCCGAAGGAATCCTCCGAACCGGGTTCCAGCGCGCGCGGTCCCCCCCGAACCTTGCGGATCAACTCCAGGGCCGTGGCGCGGGTGATGCCACAGGCCTTCAGCATCTCAAAGGCCTCGCCTTCGCGCTCCAGGGCCAGGGCGGTCAGCAGGTGTTCCGAGCCGGTGAACTCGTCGCGCATGGTGCCCGCTTCGCGCTCCGCCCGGTTGAAAACCGACTGGAGCTTCTTGGAGACATAAGGCTGGGTGCCCGCGTTGGCGGTACGGGGTTGGCGCTCCAGGTGGGCGCTGAGCTGTTCTTCAAGCGAGGCCAGGTCCGAACCGGCGGAGTCCAGCATCGAGCGGACGATGCCCCCCTCCTGCTCGATCAGGGCCGCCAGCAGGTGTTCCGGATCGATCTTGGCGTGCTGTTTCCGCCCGGCCAGCGCCTGGGCGGCCAGGATGGACTCCTGGGCCTTGTTGGTAAAATGTGAGAGGGAGAGTCCCATTGCGCGCATCCTTTCGGCAAACATGGGTTCCGGTGCTCCACATCGGTCGGAACGACATCCATATTTTACACGACCGAAGGGAATATTAAAGGTGAAACCCTCCCCGCACCTCCGAAACCTTCGGTCCATGGCCGGGAACTTCGCCGCGGAGAAGGATCCCGGCGGCGCGTTCTCCGATGACTTTCCCAGGAGGGTTGGGCCGCGGGCGGTTCCCAAAATTCAATTTTCGCCAGGTTGTAAAAAAAACAAAAACGGGTTATCCTTATTGGTCCTGAATGAGTCTTCTCATGGATGGCTCAAACATTTTAGTTTGAAAAGGCCTCTTTCTTGGAAAGAGCAAGTCGGGAAAATGGCGCCACCTACTGTAAATTTGGGCAAGAATTTACACTTATGGGCCTATAGCTCAGTTGGTTAGAGCATCCGGCTCATAACCGGACGGTCCCTGGTTCGAGCCCAGGTGGGCCCACCAAATCTTCGCCGGTATGCAGTCCCGGAGAAATATGATTATCGGAACGCCGATCCATACCAAATTTAAAGCCGGAAAAACCCCTTGCTCCCATGGGTGGGTGTCTCCCGAGGATTACCTCGGCAACACCACCCGGCAGTTCGGAAGTGTGGCGGCCAAAGCAGGAAAAGGTGCATCAAAAAGATGCACCTTTTTTTTTGATTCGCCCCATGCCGGCGGCAATACTTAATCGACCCGTTTAAGGAAAAATCGTTATGAGCGCAGAGCTGGAAAACATGGCCTTCGTTGGTGACACCGATTCGCGCATCTTTGAACTGAACTTGATCCTTCGGAAAATTCCTACCCGCGTGGCGGAAGCGCGCAGGCAGCTGGAGGCCGAAGAATCCTTGCTGAATGAGGTGTTGCTTCCCTGGACACAAATGGAAGATGAAATCCAGGAAAGGGAAGCCACCATCAAAATCGCCTTGGAGTCCATCGTAAAGTTCGAAGCGCACATGAAGAAGGTAACCACCCAAAAGGAATACATCGCGGCCCGGAAACAAGTGGATGAAGCCCGGCGGCTCAATACCCGGTTGCAGGATGAAATTTTGGAAAGACGGTTGAATCAGGAAGAACTGACCCCAAGATTGAAGGAACGCCGCAAAACGCACCAGAACGTACTGGAAACCTTCCAGGGCGAAAAAGCGGGAATTACCGATGAGCAGGCAAGATTGGAAAAGGAAATCGCCGAATTGACGGGAAAAGTGGAGGAAGGCTTGAAACAACTGGGGCCCAGTGCCATTCAATACTACCAAAAGCTCATCCGTGGAGGGAAATCACCGGGGGTGGTTCCCGTCATCGCCGGTTCCTGCAACGGTTGCAACATGGCGCTCCCGCCCCAGGTCTATAATCTTTTGCTGGCGGCCAACGGGAAGTTGTTTACCTGCCCCACCTGCAACCGCATCACCTATCCCCAACCCCAGGAAGAAGCGCCCCCGGCCGATGCCGCCGCGGGCTGATCCGGCGGCCAGGATATTTTTTCCCCAGCCGCCGGCCCGTCAATTGTGTTAGGACTGGCTGTGCGGGAGTCTCTACCGCGGAAGCAAGACCGCCGGGACGGCGGAATAAAACCGAATCGCCTCGGCCGGGCCTTTCCACTGTCACGGCCGTTGAATTAATGCGGGGAGGCCCTGCCAACCGTGGGCGATCCACCGTGAAAGCATGGGGCAATCCATATGGCCAGCACGGTAAAAACATTTTCCTTCGATCCCTCCCTTTCCTTCGCCGAGACGCGGGAACGCCTGAGCGCCCTGCACGATCCCGCCCACAAGGACCTGGTCGCCAAGCTGTTCTGGATGGAGGGCTCGTCCGCCGGGAAATCGCTGACCTACATGTGGGACCCCATGGCCGAGCGCTTCGGCCACACCATCGACAAGGAACCGATCGATCACGAGGTGGTAAACAACCTGATCAACGGCCTCGCGGTGGAGGTGCGCCTGGTGGAGGGGAAAAAAGGGGGGAAATAACACCCGCGGGAGACCTTGACGGCGATAGGATGTTTTGAGGCCGCCCTGTAAACAAAGCCCTCCCGGCCATCGGCCGGGAGGGCTTTGTTGGTGAGGTTTGGCGGGCTGGGCCAGGGCGCCTTAAGGCGCCTCAAAATGCCAGCGAAAATCCGCCGTCCGGAATGTCCAGCGGAGAGGAATCGCCGCTGAGGATGGTTTCCAGTTCCGTGGTGGCCACGGGGAGCAGATGGCGGGCATAATAGCGCGCCGAGGCGATTTTCCCCTGGTAGAACTGAGCATCCTGGCTGTCCGCATCCGCCTTGGCGAGGCCTTCCTCGGCGATCAGCGCCGCCTCGAGCAACAGCTTGGCGATGGCGATGCGGGACATGGCGTCCAGAAAGGCCGTGGCGCCAAGGGCGACCTGCTCCATGCCGTCGTTGGAGGACAATTTCAGGAACTTGCCCAGGGTGGCGTTGAATTTTTCCAGGGCGGCGCCCAGATTGGCCGATTCCGTCTGGTAGCCCTGATGGGCCTCCACGGCCTTGACCGCCTGATGGACTTCCTTGCCGAAGCGCTGGATGAGAGCGCCTTCTCGCTGGCCCAGTTTGCGGCCCACCAGATCCAGGGCCTGGATGCCGTTGGCGCCTTCGTAAATGGGGAAAATCCGGGCATCGCGCATGTACTGCTCGGCGGGGAAATCGCTGGTGTAACCGGCGCCTCCGAACACCTGCAGGCCGGTGGAGGTCACATGGAGGGACATGTCGGAGATATGCGCCTTGACCAGGGGCAGCAGCAGGGAATAATAGTCTTCCGCCTCCTGGGCTTCCTCGTCCTTGCCGGCTTTGCGCAGGATGCGCGCCCGGTCGCTGTTTTGCACGCTGCTCATGGCGAGCATGCGGCAGCCTTCCACGATGCACTTCATTTCCAGCAACATGCGCCGCACGTCGGGGTGTTCGATGATTGGCACGGCTCCTTTTTCGCCCCGGCCCCGCGTGATGTGGGGGCCTTGCAGCCGGGTGCGGGCATAGGCCAGCGCATTCAGGTACGCCGTTGAGGCCACGGCCAGGGATTGCACCCCCACCGCCAGCCGGGCGGTGTTCATGAAGAGGAACATCTTGCGCATGCCTTCGCCCGGGTCCTGGCCCTTGCCGTCGCCTTCGCCTCCCAGCAGGTAGCCGAGACAATTGCCGTTCTCTCCAAAAGCCAGCGCCGCGGTGGCCGAGGCGTGGATGCCCATTTTGTGCTCGAGTTTGGTGCAAACCACGTCGTTGGGTTCTCCCAGCGATCCGTCGGGGTTGACGCGGAATTTGGGGATGATGAACAAGGAGAGTCCCCGGGTGCCCTTGGCCGCGCCTTCGATGCGGGCCAGCACCAGATGGATGATGTTTTCGACCAGGTCGTGGTCGCCACCGGAAATGAAAATCTTGTTGCCGGTGATCGAATAGGACCCGTCGCCCTTGGGCACCGCCTTGGTCAGGCTGAGGCCCACGTCGGTGCCGGCGTTGGATTCCGTCAGCACCATCGTTCCCCCCCAATCCCCCGTTTCGATCTTGGGCGGAAAAAGTTCCTTTTGCTCAGGCGATCCGACGGCCCGGATGACCGCGGCGGCGGTCATGGACAGGCCGGGATACATGTTGAAGGCGGTGTTGGCGCCGGTCATCATCTCGGACACCGCCATGGAAAGCAGGTGCGGCGCTCCCTGCCCGCCCAGGGATTCGGGCATGTTGAGCGTATTCCATCCATTTTCATAATACTGCTTCCACAGATCCCGGAATTCCTCTGGCGCCTTGACGCCGCCGGGCGTCCATTGGGCCCCTTTGCGATCGGAGACGCTCATGGTGGGGCCGACCACCTCGGTGGCGAAGGTGTAGGCCTCCTTCAGGATCATTCTCGCGTCGTCCTCGCTGAAATGGTCATAGGGCGGGGAGGCGAAAAGATCGCTCAACTTGAATTGTTCAAAGAGGGAAAACTCGATTTCCCGCAGGTCGGATTTGTAAAAATTTACCTCGGCCATCGAATAGCTCCTGTCAATTGAACGGCGTTTTGGATGGGGCCAGGCCGCTTGGCCGGCGGATCGCCGGGGATGCGAACCTTTGGCGGCGCATTCGGCCTTTTTCCGTGATGGCGCACCATCGCTTTTTCATGGACTCCGTAAATAGTTCAACGCTCGTTTCGTCCAAATTTTACCGTAATTCACAAAAAATAACAGAAAAAGTGCATACCAAAAAAGCCGCAGGGTGGAATGTAGCGGCCACCACACCGCCGGTAAAAGGGGGAGAAAGGCCGAATCGTATTCCAAACGGGCGAAACGTTCCACCCCTGTGAGCACCATCAGGAGTGTCACCAACCAGAAAGCCGCGTCCAACATTCCCCGGATGGAAAATCCCCGATGCTCGCTGGTGGCCCCGTCCACGGAGTGCGGCACTGGTTTTTTCCGCGGCCAGAACCAGATCCACGAGGCGAACCGCAACAATTGCCCGCACAGGGAAAGCACCAGGATCAACCCGGCGAGGGCGTGGGTTTGCCGCAGCAATTGAACCGGAATCCACGGTTGCAGGGAGGCCTGCATGGCCAGCATTTCCCCCGTGAGCACCAACACGCCCAAGCCGATTTTGGCCCCGAGGACGCATAAACCAAGGTAGAAACGGCCGAGGCCCCGGAAAAATCCCAGCACGGCGCCGGCCAAGTCTATCAACTTAGTGGACGGCATCGCTCATACTAAAGGCAAAGGAGTGAACCACCCGCGACATGGAAAGCTGGTCGGAGACCCGATTCAAATCGAAATCGCCTTTTTCCAACGCCATCTCGATGGGGCCGGTTTGATTTCGCTCGTCCGAGGGTGTGCCGTTCCATGCGCTGGAAGCAATAATGCTCAAATGGGCGATGCGCCCTTTTTCCAGGATCAGCCGATGTTGTATCGCCCCGGCCGGCCCTTCGGCGTAGCCTCTTCCTTCTCCGCTGACCGAATCGGCGTTCTGACCGGGTTGGAAAAGCGGAAGGTCTGGGTCCAATTGGCCGATCAGGGTTTTCACCCTGCCGGCCAGCATTCTCACCTCCGCCATCCGGGTCATCATTCTTCCCGCAACCCCTCCCCAGCGTTGGATGCCGCGGCCTAAAATCGATCTGAGCGACCGCAACAACCTGGGAGGCCAAATCTTTCCCCCGGACATGTCCGAAATCAGAAACCGCGCCAACGATCCGGTTTCCAAGGTGCGGCCTTGAAACCGGGGGGCCTTGATCCAACTGTAAGCTCCGGCCTTATCGGCAAAGGGAAGCGGCACCAGACCATCGGGGGAAGGCCGATGGGGAATGCGGTAAAAAGCCCGATGGATGGATTCCGTAATTTCGGGGGTGAACGGGTCCAGTTTTTCCGCGATGAGAATACCGGAGGGAAACAATGCGCTTTCCACCGCCGTGGCGTCTTCGCCCGATCCGACGCTCAGGAAACTGTCCGAAGCCCGGCCAAGCGTTGTCAGCTCGGGCCAGCGCGCCACCAGCAACTCGCCATCCTGAAAGGGGACGCCGTCCAAAAATCCATATACCGATTCCAGATAATCCCACAGCATCAACAAATGCGATGGGCCAAGAGAACAACTCATTCCACCGGGCACAAGGGACATCACCACAGGAAATTTTCCGCCAATCAGGGCAATCATCCGGCCGAGTACGCCCATCACCTGCTGGGCCCAGGCCACATGTTCCCAGAGTTGTTCCGTCTCTCCGGGCGTCAGTGGCACGTTAAACAGGTTGTTGGTCCAATGCGAGGCGGGCGCCTTCGACAAGCCGGCCTTCATCTTCAACAGAATCGGATGGGTGCCCCCATACTTGGCCAGCGAGCCGGGCGGGAGGTAATCCGGAAGCGTTTTCAGGTAAAATTGCCTCAGGTGGGCATGCAGCACTGAAAGCAGGTGCAGGATTTCCCGCAGGGTTTCAGCGTTGCTGGGGAGGGAAATTTTTCCAGCGGCCTCCCAGGCCTTGAGGAAGGCCATGGCATGACTGATCCCCGAATCGGCGGAAATCTGCTGGGTCAGGAAAACCGCATCCTGCGGGTGCTTCCGCAGCAACATTCGTTCGAAAATTCTCGGGGCGCCCCCCCGGATTCTGGTCGCACCCCCGTCGGTGCGTTCCAATTCCATGCCGCCTTCGATGCGGGAAATCCGGAAGCGCTGAGAGGCCATTTCAATTTTCCTCCCGGGGGGGGCGCATTGTGCCTTCGCTTCTGTTTTCCCCTTCGCCCGCGAAAAATTTCCGCAATCCCTGCAGGAGCACGCCTCCCGCCGCAAGGCCCAATATTCCCAATCCTATCCGCTCGATATTTCCCCACACGCCAGGATCAACCCCGGCGATGGAGCCGCTCAATTTTCCGAACAGGCCCAGCCCGTTGTGCTCGGGAAATCCGGGCTCGGAGCAGCCGGTGCAGGGTCCGCCGGCGCCAACGCACCAGTTCTGGCCCCCGTTCCAATGCTGTTTGGAGCAGGTATTGTGGGTGATCGGGCCTTTGCACCCCAGGTTGAGCAGGCAACCTTTCCCGCCATAGTGCTTGGCGAACCGTCCGCGTTGCAAATCGCCTTGGTGTTCGCAGTGTTGGCAGACAGTTTCCCCATAGAAAATCAGGGGCCGGCGATGCCCATCGAGCCGGGGAAAACCAAAAAATTCCAAATGGGCCAGCACCCCCACCACATGATGAGGAGGCGTGGGCACACCGGGAAGTTTGATCACGGGGGTTTTCAATTCGCGGCACAAAAGATCGAACTGGGCGACGCGCTCGGGAGGAATGGCCATTCCCCCGAAGCAGGCGTCCGTTCCCAGTTGAATCACCGCCTTGCTGGTTCGAAGAATTTTCAGCAGTGGGTTTTCCGCCGGATCGGACTTCACCAAAAATGGGGGGATTTGTTCCACCACCAGGATCGGCACCTGATTTTTTGGCGGGGGCCCCGGGGTGTGAAGCGTGGGCATCAGCCCATCGTGCTCCATCACATTCCAATGCACTTGAATCAAATCCAAAAACTCCGGCACCTCATTTCCGAGCAGGGCCAACAAATTCACATCCGTGCCGTGGTCATTGATCCAAATCAACGCGGGAGGGTTTTTCCCCCTGGCCAGGGCCGCCGCCATATTCTCCATCGCCTGAAGCCCCGCCATTCCAGAGGCGGAAGCCACCATCCATTTCATCAGGGTTCTCCGGGAAAAACCCTTGGGCCGGGACGGTTTTTTAGCGGGAGCGATGGTCATGAGCTTTGGAAATTCGGCGCCGATGGAAAAAAGTCCGATCCCATGGCGGTAAAGTTATTTTTATTGCTTGCCAAAATAATTTATTTTGTGCTATCTCTGTTGCGAGAGGAAAAATGGCGCCTCGGAAACAGGTTTTTCCTTCCCAAAAAAAATCCTTCGCCGGTGAGGATACCGCACCCGTGACAATTCAATACCGGTTTCTGTTTCCTGGCAATCGTTGCTGAAAGAGAATTCATTTCAATGGTTGGTAAAACCGATAAAGGAATCTGTCTCCGGAGATGGGATTTTCCGCTATTTCAAACGGTGCAGTTTCAAAGCTAGCAGTTTCAAACGGTGCATTTTAAAACGCGGCATTTTAAAATCCAGTAAAACGCATGGGAGGGGGAAGGCAGACGCTGAAACCCTGGAGCAACTGTTGCGGCGATCACTAAGGAAGGTCGATTATGCGGGCGTAAGGATAGCGCCTTTCCCGTCAATGAATTGCCCATGTCCGCCTTTCCGCCTCCCATCACCAACCCCCTCGGCCGCCACGGCGAAATCGCGGTGAATTGCCGGTCAAGGGGTTATCGGCCAAGGAAGGCCGGATTTTGGAAACCAACGCACAGGATCGCACTAAATGAAAACCATTGCCACCCTTTTAAAAAACAGAATCCAGCAATTGGGGTATACGGACATCAAGGAATGCGCCCGGAAATTCGACCTTCCCTATGAATTATTGCGCAAGGTGATTTCCAACGGGCACATTCCAAAAGACAAAACCCTCCTTTTGTACGCCGACACCCTGGGGTTGGATCGAACCGAGTTGATTTCGACGGCTTACCGGCAAAAAGCCCCCAGTAACATGGAGCACATTTTTTCGGTCAACCCCGTCCCCAAGCCACTTCCCGGTCCGGCTTCACGCTTGGCGCCGGTGCTGGGCCAGGCGGCTTGCGGCGCATGGTTGGAATCCTATGCGGTGGAACCGGATCGTTACGAACCGGTGGAAAATGGGGATCCCGACGCATTTTTCGTGATCGCCGAGGGAGATAGCATGGTGGGGGGAAATATTCCCTCCGGGGCGTTGTTGTTGGTTTCTCCGGCGGCCCCGGTGACCAATGGTCAAATCGTGCTGGCGAGACGGGGCGAAGAGGAATACACCGTCAAGACCTATTTTCATAAAAGCGACGGCACCACGATTTTGCAGCCCATGAACCCCGCCTATGAGCCTCTCGTCCTGAGCCGTGAAGAACCCTTGTCGGTGATGCGGATTTCCGAAATCAGGATCAAAACCTGAGACCCATTCGGGTGAGGGTGCTTGGCGTCCATACCTATGTGGGCGTACAAGCGACCGATCATACCAATCAGGTTCCGTACAACCCGTGCGGGTTTCTCCGCCGGCCCAAGTCCCCCGCGGCCTACTCCCAGCCAGCCGTCCGGCTTCGCCGGGCGCGCGGCCGGGGTGGCATTCGAATAAAAACTTTGCCGCCTTGAATCCGTCGAGGAGCGGAATTTCCGCAAGTTTTTGTTTTTTCATCTCTTTTAAATCCCCCAATTTGGGGAAGACGACCGGAGGCTCCCGGCTTCCATATTTTCCGATCCGGAAGGATTGATTTTCAGGGAAAGGAAAGAATCACTTGAAAACCTAGGTTTTGAATTGCTATACATACTAAAGATAGATGGTGGTTCCCGTCGCGAATCATTGGAAGCGGAAAAAGGACGTTCCCACAGCCTCGAGGCAATGATGCCGAATCTGCTAGGATTTGATCCCGTTCAGATCATTGGCTTTGTGGTGATCTTCGCCCGGATCACCGGACTGATGCTATTCGCGCCGTTGTTGGGCGACCGGAATATCCCCATGCAGGCCAAAATCGGGATGGCTTTTGTTTTGGCCCTGGTTTTCTACCCCGTGGTGGCCGCCCCCAAAATTTCGCCCAACCCCGATGTGCTGGAAATTATCCTGTTGTTGACCGTCGAGGTCAGCATCGGGGCGCTGATCGGCTTCGCCGCGCGGCTGCTCCTGACGGGTGTTTCCATGGCCGGCGAGGTGGCGGGTTTTCAGATGGGGTTGAGCATCGCCAACATCTTCGATCCTTCTTCGGAAAGCCAAGTCTCCCTGATAGGACAGATCCAGACCATTTTCGCATTGTTCCTGTTGGTGGTGATGGACGGTCATCACCTCCTCATTCAAGCCGTGATCGCCAGCTATGCGCACATCCCGCCGGGGGAGTTGGACCTCACCCGTTCCCTCTACGATCAGATGGTGAAAATGGGCGGGGCGGTATTTCTGACAGGGTTGAAAATCGGCGCGCCATTGATCGTGGCTTTGATGGCCGCCAATTTCAGCATTGGTTTGATGTCGCGCTCCGTACCCCAGGTCAATGTGATCGTGGTCGGATTTCCTTTCACCATCGCTCTGGGGCTGATGCTGTTGGCCTTGGGGTTCCCATTTTTCATCGAGGCCGTTGTGGCGCTCCATAATAAACTGGCCGACACCCTTTTGAACCTGCTGAGAAATGGCTGAGTCAGGCACACAGGAAAAAACCGAGGCGCCGACCCAGAAAAAGAGGGAGGACGCCCGCAAGGAAGGACAGGTGGCGGTCAGCAAGGAGGTTTCCTCCTCGATCCTGCTGGGGGTTTTCCTGATTTACCTGCTGGTGGCGGGAAAAGCGGGTTTGCTGGAAATTGAGCGCATCTGGATTACTTCATTTCAGGAACTGTCCGGGCCCGACCTGACCATCGGCCGGATAAGTCAAATCTTCACCTCCAACCTTTGGCTGCTTTCCCTGGTGTTGTTCGGTTTGTTCGCCCTCATATTCGTTATTGCCCTGTTGACCTCCGTGATGCAGGTCGGCATTCATGTCACCGGATTGAAATTCCAGGTGTCGCGGCTTAACCCTTTGAAAGGTCTGAAGCGAATTTTTTCCATGAACGGTCTGGCGGAACTGTTCAAGGGTTTGTTCAAGATGGGCATCATCGTTTACATCACCTATTTGTCCATCAGCGCGGTCATCGGGGAACTGCTGACTTTGGCCAAGATGCCGCTGGGGGGAATATTCCAATTCAATTTCGATTTGTTGACCACCCTGTTCGGAAGGGTGGCGCTGGCCTTGGTGATTTTGGCGGTGTTCGATTTTCTCTTTCAACGCTGGAATTTCGAGCAGCAGATCAAGATGACCAAGCAGGAATTGAAAGAGGAAATGAAACAAACCGAAGGGGACCCACAGTTGCGTTCCCGGGTGCGCCAGGTGCAGCGGGATATTTCCCGCGCGCGAATGATGCAAAACGTCCCCAAGGCCGATGTGGTGGTGACCAATCCCACCCATTTCGCGGTGGCCCTGGAATACGACCGGGAGGCGATGGCCGCCCCCAAGGTTTCCGCCAAGGGCGCAGATTTCATGGCCGAGCGGATCAGGGCCATCGCCAAGGAAAATGACATTCCGATTGTGGAAAATCCCATGGTGGCCCGTGAAATCTATCAAAACGTGGATATCGGGCAGCAGGTTCCCGAAAAATTCTTCAGGGCGGTGGCGGAAATTCTGGCTTTTGTGTATCGGCTCAAGGGCAAAACCGCCGAGCCGTCCTCTCCCGAAATGCCGGGAGTGGTCTGAGGCGTCACAATATGGTATTTTGAATGCGCGTTGCGAACCATTGATTGAATAATATGGCCACACAAACATCCAATTCTGCCGTTATGATGCGGGCCTCCCGCAACACCGATTTTGTTTTGGCCATCGGCGTGGTCAGCATCATCATGGTGCTGGTGCTGCCACTGGTGCCGGTGCTGCTGGATATTTTGCTTTCGCTCAGCATCGCCGTTTCGATCCTTATTTTATTCGTGGCCTTGTTCACCGTCCATCCGCTGGAATTTTCGGCTTTCCCCACCGTCCTGCTGATCTCCACCCTGTTCCGGCTCTCGCTCAACGTGGCCTCCACGCGGCTCATTCTGGCCAACGGAAACGAGGGCATGAGTGCCGCGGGCGCCGTGATCCAGGCCTTTGGCGGGTTCGTGGTGGGGGGGAACATCGTGGTGGGGATCATCATTTTCCTGATCATCGTTCTCATCAACTTCGTTGTGGTGACCAAAGGCGCCGGGCGAATCGCCGAAGTCGCGGCCCGCTTCACTCTGGACGCCATGCCCGGCAAGCAGATGGCCATCGACGCCGATTTGAATGCCGGCATCATCGAGGACAAGGAAGCAAAACTGCGGCGGGAGAAAATCCAGCAGGAAGCCGATTTTTACGGGGCCATGGACGGCGCCAGCAAGTTTGTGCGGGGCGAAGCCATCGCCGGCCTGATCATCACCGGCGTCAACATCGTGGGGGGGCTGGTGATCGGAATGTTCCAGTTCGACATGGACCTGATCGCGGCGCTGAACACCTACACCCTGTTGACCGTGGGCGACGGCCTGGTCTCGCAGATTCCCGCCCTGATCGTGTCTGTCGCCGCCGGTATCGCGGTGACCAAGGCCTCGGTGGACGAGGCCCTCAGCGAAAACCTGAAAACCCAGGTGCTGGGCAATACCCGCGCCCTCACCGTGGCGGCCTTGGTCATTTTCGTTTTTTCGCTCATTCCTGGCATGCCCACCGCGCCGATGCTGATGGTGGCCATCGCGATCGGCGCCCTGGCTTGGGGCATTTACCGCAGCCGTGAACGGGCCGAGCGAGCGGAGGTGGAAACGGCCGTCGTCGAGGCGGCCCGCGAGGCGGAAGAATCGCCGGAGGATATCGAAAGCCTGCTGCCCATCGACCGGTTGGGACTGGAACTGGGTTACGGACTGATTCCCCTGGTGGATGCGGAGCAGGACGGCGAATTGCTGGAACGCATCAAATCCATCCGGCGTCAGGTGGCTTTGGAAATCGGCTTCATCGTCCCTCCCATCCACATCAAGGACAACCTGGAACTGGCCGCGGGCGCCTATTCGATTATCATCAATGGCGTGGAAGTGGGGCGGGGCGAGGTGATGCTGGACAACCTGCTGGCCATGAAAACCGGGGACGTGGAGGAAGAGATCGCCGGAATCGACACCATCGAACCCGCCTTCGGCCTGCCGGCCTTGTGGATCACCTCCGAAGACCAGGAGCGCGCCCAGTTGGCCGGGTACACCGTGGTGGACCTGCCCACCGTGCTGTCCACCCATTTGATCGAGATCATCAAGTCCCACGCCCCTGAATTCCTGGGCCGCCAGGAAACCCAACGGTTGGTGGACAATTTCGCCAAGAACGAACCCAAGGTGGTGGAGGAACTGATTCCCACCATCCTGCCGCTGGGCACGGTGCAGAAGGTGATGCAAAACCTGCTGCGCGAGCGGGTTTCCATCCGCGATATGCACACCTTGATGGAAACCCTGGCGGACATGGGACCCGTCACCAAGGATCCGGACTTGCTGACCGAATATACCCGCCAGAACATGGCCCGCACCATCACCCGGCAATATCAGACCCAGGATGGAACCCTGCCGTTGATTTCACTCTCCCAGGACGTCGAGGATCAACTGGCCGGCTCCCTCCAGACCACTCCACAGGGCACCTACCTGGGCATCGACCCGGAGGCGGCGCAAACCATCATCCAGAACATCGAAGGAGAGATGGAACGGTTCTCGGTTTCCAACTACCAGCCCATCCTGCTCTGCTCTCCCCTCATCCGCCCCCATGTCAAGCGCCTGACCGAACGCTTCATGCCAAATTTGGTCGTGTTGTCGCACAATGAGATATCCACCGACGTCCGCATCGAATCGTTGGGTATCGTCGGATAATTCACCACGGAACGAACGGACTCGTTTCCTCCTTAAGGACAAGGAAAAAGGGAAGGGATGCAAATAAAAAGATACCGCGGCGCCGACATGGCCGAGGCGTTGCAGAAGGTGAAAGAAGAATTGGGCGCCGAAGCCATCATCCTCTCCACCCGCCAGGTTCGCGGCGGTGGCGGAAAATTCGGCCTGTTCGGCAAGCCCCTGCTGGAAGTCACGGCCGCCAGGGACATGGACGGAAGCCTGGGGGCCAATGGCGACATTCCCGATCCCCTGGCGCCCCCGGAAAACCGCTGGAACCGAATCCAGGCCTTTCTGCGGGGGGACAAGCCACCGCCCGGAGCGCGGGAAAACGGTTTGATGCGCCAGATCATGGCCAAAAACCGCATTGAAACCCGCCAGTTGCTCACCCCCCTCCAAGACGACATCCAGGAACTGAAAGAGGTGTTGCACGCCGTGGGCGATGCCCACCGCGCGACCCTGCGGGAGGAAGAGGATTTTCATCAGATGCGCAACGACCTGGTCGAAATGCGCCAGATGATGCACCGGCTTTCCTCCAATTCGGCGGGGTTGCGGGAGGCCAACCTGCCCGAAAACCTGTTGGTGCTCTACCAGCAACTGACCTTCAACGGGGTCGAGGACAAGTTCGCCAAACGGCTGGTGGAGGAGGCCGTCAAGAACATTCCGGGCAAGGAAATGGAGGATTTTTCCTATGTGAAAATTTTCCTGGCCAGGATGTTGATGAAAATCGTGAGGGTCACCGGGGGCATTCAACAGCCGACGGAGGGAAGAAAAATCCTCGCCCTGGTTGGGCCGACCGGGGTCGGAAAAACCACTTCGGTGGCCAAGCTGGCTTCCGAACAGGCGATCAAGCATAAACGAAAAGTCTCTTTGATCACCGTGGATACCTTCCGCATCGCCGCGGTCGAACAGCTCAAGGTCTACGCCCGCATCATGGGCCTTTCCCTCTCCGTCGTCACCGGCAAGGCCGAGTTGAAACAAGCCCTCGCCGACACAATGGACAGCGACGTGGTGTTCATCGACACCGCCGGAAGGTCTCAACGCGACAGCATGCAAATGTCCGAACTGAGGAAGCTGTTCGGCGGCGAGCAGGAGATCGAACTCGTGCTGACCTTGAGCACCACCACCAAGGACAGCGATTTGACCGACATCACCAGGCGTTTCGGTGAAATGCCCATCAGCTCGGTTCTCTTCACCAAACTCGACGAAAGCACCACCTATGGTTCCCTGATCAATCACAGTATCCGTTTCAAAATGCCCATCGGTTACCTTTCCACTGGGCAAAAGGTTCCGGAAGACCTGGAAGTGGCCACCAAGGAACGGCTGGTCGACCTGCTGCTGAACATATCCGGCGCGTAACCCGGAGCGGCGCCAGCCGCCGCGCCGGCCGGCCGGGACGGGGAACACCTCCCCGCTCCCTGGGCTTTCCGGATTGTTCAGGTCATTTCGAAGGGAATCGGGAGAACATGGATCAGGCAGCCACCTTACGGAAAATCGTCCAGCAAAATTTGCAGGCTGAAGGAAAGCCGGCCCCGCGGTTGGAGCGCATGCGTTCCATCGCCATCGCCAGCGGCAAAGGGGGCGTGGGCAAGACCAACACCGCGCTCAACCTGGCCCTGACCCTGAGCCGCGGCAAGCGAAAAGTCTTGCTGGTGGACGGCGATCTTGGGCTGGCCAACATCGATGTGCTGCTCGGGTTGACGCCTCGCCATACCCTGGAGCATGTCATCGACGGCCGGTTGGATATCATGGAGGTAATGGTGGACGGACCTTTCGGGTTGAAGATCCTTCCATCGGCCTCGGGCATCGGGGAAATGTCCGAATTGAGCCCGGAAAAGCAGGACGTGCTGTTTCGGGGATTGCGGCAGCTCGACGAGGAGATGGATTACCTGATCATCGACACCGGAGCGGGTATTTCCTCCAATGTGCTTCGCTTCAACGCCACCGCGGGGGAGGTGCTGGTGGTGGTGAACGCCGAACCGACCTCCATCACCGATGCGTTCGCCCTGATGAAATTGCTGTCCGTCAAATACCGGGTCTCCCACTTCCAATTGATCGCCAATTCCGTCGCGTCGGAGACGGAAGGGCGCCGTGTTTTCCAGCGGCTGAAAAAGGCCTGCGATCAATTTCTGGCGGTGCGGTTGGATTTCCTCGGCACCGTTCCCACCGACAAACACGTCCGTTTGGCCGTCCGCCAGCAAAAGGCCCTGCTCGAACTCTACCCCAACTCCCCCGCGGGCATGGCGCTGCGCCGCATCGCGGTGAAATTGGACCAACTGCGCCATTCCGTCCCGAGCACCATTGCCCCCTCGCCTTCCCCATCGCCTTCCCCGCCCCCGGACACACCCCCATCCCCACCACCATCGCCGACAGGGCTATGGCTCCCATCATGCGACAAGACCCATGCACGACATCGACACCCCAGGCACACCACCACTCCCGCCATCCCGAATCACGACACGCAACAGCAACAGGCCTCCCGTCGCCGCTGCTACGCGATCACACCACCGGACGCCCAACCGACACCATCCAGCCCTTGCGTCCAGTGACGGGACCCCTGGACGGCCCGAGCGAGACACCGCCGACACGAATCAGGTATTGCCACTCGATTCCGATGCCCGCCAACGCTGATCGCGTACCGCACGGAACCACCGGCGTCGCAACGACACTTGACAAGGCTGCACGATAATCGATATAATCCGGGCAGGGTCACAACGTGTGTTGCTTGCAAGACGGGAGTGGTGTCATCATGGCCAACAAAGAGATCCGGTGCAGTGTGTGTGGTGTCGTGTATGCGCCATCATCGGGCAACCATTCGGAGTCATACATATTGCGGTCCAATCAAGCACGATTGGTTGGGTGGGGTCCAGCAGTGTTTTGCGTGACTACCGAAGTCCCGACACTTTGCCCATTCCATGCGGGTAGC
>JACZSY010000059.1 GCA_022573975.1 SAR324 cluster bacterium
ACCTTGGATTACGGATCCCCCTCCTGAAATATCATTGATGTGAAAAATCGTTGATGTGATAGCCGCCTGCGATCCCCGCAGGCGGCTTTTTTCATGGAATCCCCTTTTCACAATTCCCCTCCCATCTGATCCGGAAATTTTTCAATCCCCATTTTGAATCCCCCCGCAATTTTAATTGTATCCCGCTCTCAAATGGGGTGTGGGAAACAGCATTCCATGCAGCAGGCAGGCTGGGGGAATGTTCCCATCATTGAAAATCGAAATTATCCGGGGAGGGTAGATGATGAACCTTCGTTCCATAGTCGTTTCCACGCTATCCGCGCTGGCCGCGTTCGTTTTCACCGCCATCGTTCCGTTGAACCCTGGCGCCTTGGCGCAAAATCAGGGCGGCACGCTGATCGTGGGACTGGAATCCGGCGTGCTGGGGTTCGATGCTTTTTATGTGGGGCGGATTGAGCCCACCCCGGCCAACGCCGTGCTGGAATATCTTTTCGGCCTCGATCCGGAAACCCAGGCGATGGTGCCCAAGCTGGGGAACTCCCTGTTCAACCTGACCCTCGCCCTGGGCGTGCTGATCGTTCCGGCCTACACCCGGGTGGCCCGCGCCAATACGCTGACCTTCGCCCAACGGGACTTCGTCATGGCCGCCCGCGCCCTGGGCGCCAGCCATACGCGGATTTTGCCGCGGGAAATCCTCCCCAACGTCCTGCTCCCGGTGTTCGCCTACAGCTTCGTATTGGTGGCGTTGATCATCGTGCTGGAAGGCGTGTTGAGTTATTTGGGACTGGGCGTTCCCCATCCCGCGCCTTCGTGGGGTTCCATGATCAACGATGGGCGGGAACATCTTTCCGAGGCACCGCACATCGCCTTCATCCCCGCGATGGTGATGTTCCTCACCGTGTTCTCCTTCAGCCTGCTGGGCGAAATCCTGCGCAAGCGTATCGACACCCGCTCCGCTTCGTTGTGAGGAAGGCCAACCGTTGCCGGGACAGCTCCCCCGGCCCTCCTCGCGGCCCCCGTTTTCCATCGTGGGACGGAGAGGCGGCCCTGATGTCCGGGAAGGTTTTCCTGCCGAAAGCGTTATTCCCAACGAAAAAGCAGGGAGCCCAGCGCCAGGAAGATCACGGTCAGGGCGGACAGCAAGGCCAGTTCCGGCCAGACGTCGAGCAGGGTGGCCCCGTCGATCATGATGGCCCGCGAGGCGTTCACCATGTGGGTGAGGGGAAAGGCCTTGGACAGCCAGATCAGCCATTGGTCGCTGCCTTCCAGGGAAAACCAGACGCCCGAGAGAAACATCATCGGCCATGAGGCCAGATTGAGCAGGCCCCCGGCCAGTTCCAGGGAATGAATTCTCGCCGAGATGAGGATGCCCAGGGCGATCAGGCAAGCCGCGCCGAGGGCGAAGGTAAGGAACAGGCTGAGGATGGAACCCAACACGAAAAAATCCAGCACCAGGTCCATGCCGAAGAACAAGACCGTGGTGATGAACAACACCAGCATCATGCGCGAGGCGATCTGGGCGGTGATGAACTGAAAGGCGGTGATCGGCGCGGCCTTGAGCCGCCGCAGGACGCCCCCCTTGCGGTATCGCACGATCACGTATCCCACCCCCCAGAGGCAACTGAACATCATGTTCATGGAGAGGATGCCGGGCAGCAGCCAGTCCACGTAACGGATTTGGCGCCCCGAGAGGGCTTCGCGCACGAACCCGTTGGAAGACCCCGCGCCCCAGAGCACCCGCTCCAGTACGTATCCCTTGGGGTTGTCCGGGTTGACCCAATAGCGCGGCGGAGTGCTCAAGGCCAGGGCCATGTCCAAGGTGTGATAGCGCACCTTTTCACGCGCCGCATCCTCTCCCGCCAGGGGGACGAACTTGATATGCCGCACGGCCAGGAAGGCCCGCACCGCCGGGGCCAAATCCCCGCGTATGGCGCTCCAATCGCCGCGCTTCACCTTGGCGGCGAACTCGGTGGCATTCCCGGCGGCATTCCTGGTGGCATTCCCGGTGGCATTCCCGGCGACGATGCCCACCTTGTAGATCTGCCGCCCATCTCCGGAAAACACCATGGCGATGATGAACACGGCCAGGAACGGAAACAGCAGATTCCAGGCCAACGTGCCGCGGTCCCGCAGGAACTCCCGGTTGCGCGCGATGAACAGTGCATAGAAGGTTCGCATTGGCGTCAGGCCCGGATTTCCCGGCCCGTCAGTTCCAGGAAGAGGTCTTCCAGACTGGGGGATTTGATCCGCATGCCGGCCAGGGAGACATCCTTTTCCATCAGGTAGCGCAGCGTGCCGTTGAGGTCGGTGGTATGAATGCTGACCACGTTTTCCAGCAAAAGGGTTTTCCAGGGAAAATCGCCCGGAGGCGCGAAGTCCGCTTTGGGCAGGTCCAACCACACACCCTCGAAATGCTCCACCAGCAGGGCCTGGGGCGTTCCCTGGGCGATGACCTTTCCATGATCCATGATCGCGATCTCGTCGCAGAGGGCGTACGCCTCCTCCATGTAATGGGTGGTCAACACCACGGTCTTTTCCTGGGCCTTGATGTGGCGGATCAGTTGCCAGAAATTTTGCCGGGCCTGGGGGTCCAGGCCGGTGGTGGGTTCGTCCAGGAACAGCAGCACGGGATCGTTGACCAACGCCAGGGCCAGGAACAGCCGCTGGCGTTGCCCGCCGGAAAGCTGCTGGGTGCCCTGATCCAGAAACTCCTCCAGCGAACACATGCGCACGATTTCCTCGATCGGCGTCGAGTGGTGGTAAAAGCTGGCGAACAAAGCCAGGCTTTCCCGGGTGGTGAGGAAATCCTGGAGACTGGTGGATTGAAACTGAATGCCCACCTCCTGCTTGTAGGCGCGGTCCAATGGCCGCCCCCGATAGCGCACTTCGCCCGAGGTCGGTTGGATCAATCCCTCCATCATTTCCACCGTGGTGGTCTTGCCCGCGCCGTTGGGCCCCAGCAGGCCGAAACAGATTCCCGGCGCGATTTGCAGGGAAACGCCGTCCACCGCCGTGACGGAGGGATACTTTTTGACCAGATTGCGCACCGCGAGAATCGGCGTCATGGACAGAAATGGGGGAAACCCTGCCCGATATTATGGGTTCCCCCCCCCGCGAAAAAGGGATGAACAGGAATGGCCGGCAGGGTTTGCCTGTCTTTTCTCCGGCCGGCAAAAGCAGCGTGTTTAAAGTTGAATCACCACACGATATTGTTGGTGTTTGAGGAACATGGAAATCCAGGGAAACTTGACGATGCTGAATCCACGGGACTTGATGACCTCAATTTGCTGCCTTGTTTTCCCGCCTATTTTTTGGATATAGGCCGATTTGGCCCGGGAATTTCCCGTAATGACAATGGTATATAATGCCGTGGAAAAGATCGCGGCGGCCGACTCGTCTATTCCCCCACCCGATTTCTGGTTGGGTTTCTTCTTTTTTCCTTTTTCCATCGGGTTTGACTTGAACTCGAACACCAACCGCCTCCTCTTTGCATCGTAGCGAGGCGTGAGGGGGGGATTTTCGCTCGGTTTGATTTTGTTCGAATTCCTTTTGCTGATGGAAAAATTGGCCTTCCATCCAACTTCCATTTCGGAATTGATTTCTCCAGCTTTGTACCGCATCAACAGGCGCCGGTTTTTTTTCCTGAAATCGGAAAAGCTGTCCCCCATGTTTTCCATTGGGCTTTTCTTTTTCACCACCGGCGGCGGAAGCTTCAACGGCGCCAGCGGCGGAAGCACCAACGGCGCCAGCGGTTCCAGCGGGGGAAGCGGCTGTCCTTGTTTGATCTTCTCTTCCCTTTGTTTTATTTCCACTTCCCGTTGTTTTATAGCCGCCTCCTTTTCTTCAACCTCAGCTTTCCTTTGTTTAATTAACTGTTCCCTTTGTGTTTGCAGCCTTTCCAATCGCTGCTTTCTTCGTTTTTCCCGTTTTTTCTGCTGGTTTTCCTGCATTCCGGTAATTTGCTTGCTCAACGCAATCCGATATTGGATCGACAGCGAGTTTTTATTCACTCTCACGATGTGCAGGACGTCGATGCATCCGGTTAAAGTGATGGAAAACATCAAGAAGACAATCAACCAAACATGGTTCAACGCTTTCTTTTTCACCATGGGTCTCCCGAAATGGAATGAATTATTTTGTACGGGTCTCTTTCCCGCAGCTTTCGGCGAGGTCATTCATTTTATTTTTCCGCCGGAGCTTCAGCCTATTTCCCCCGGGCGCGAAAAACCCGGAGCGAAGTAATGAACCCTGAAAGACGGCCAAAGGCACTGTGACAGGAAAATGGATGCTATCACATTGGGCCGGGTTTGTGAGCAGGAGCGCCCACAGTCAGGGCGTCCACAAAGTCAGCCGGTGAGGCAGGGGGAAGCCTCAACTCCCGGCCTTCGGCCCGGTGCTCGAAGCCTCAACGCCCGGCCCGCGGCTTCCTTGTGTCCTGGAAGTTTGAGCAGGATGAAAATAACCGGGACACCCGCCCGGCGGCCGTTCAGGCCAACCCCCGCAACCGTTCGGCCAGCAGGTCCGCGGCGCGGCCGTAGGCCCCCGGTTGGCCCAGTTGGCCGGCCACGGCCCGCAGCTCCGCCTTCATGGCCGCCACCCGCTGCGGGTCGGAGGCCAGGGCCAGGAAGGCGTCCCGCACGGTTTCCGGCGTGAAATCGTGCTGGAGCAGTTCGGGCGCGACCTCTTTTTTGGCCAGGATATTGACGATGGAAATGTGGGTGAGGTAGGCCATCCGTTTGGCCAGGAAATAGGTCAGGGGAGACATGCGGTAAATCACCACGAAAGGAATGCCGGCCAGCGCGGTTTGCAGGGTGGCCGTTCCGGAAGCCGTCACGGCGAAATCGGCCGCGCCCAGCAGGGGCAGGAAGGCGTCCTCCAGGGCCTGCGCCGGCAGGCCGGACGCTTCCACCTCCTTTTGGACTTCCTCCAGGGCAAGGCTGGGGGCCACGGGGATCACATAGCGCCCCCGGAAACCCTGGCGTTCGCATAGCTTCATCGCCTCCAACAACACCTTCATGTGCCGCCTCAACTCCGAGGGACGGCTGCCGGGCATCAGGGCCACGATGGGCACGCCCTCCGGCGCCGCCACCTGTTGTTTCAGCCGCGCCACGGCGTCCGGCCCGGCCCGGACGCCCACCAGGGGATGGCCCAGGAAATGGGCCTCGACCCCCGCGGATCGATAGATGGCCTGCTCGAACGGGAACAACACGATCATCAGCTCCACCGCCTTGGCGATGGTGTGGATGCGCCGCCCCCGCCAGGCCCAGATCTGGGGGCTGGAATAATAATAGACTGGAATGGACCGGCGTTTGGCCGCCTGGGCCAGTTTCAGGTTGAAGCCGGGATAATCGATCAGCAACAGGGCGTCCGGCCGGTTTTCATCCAGCCGCCGCTCCACATCCCATAAAATCCTGTACAGGCGGGGCAGGTGGGAGATGACTTCCAGCAGGCCGTGGACCTGAAGCGCGGCCAGTGGATGGAGGGGCCGCAGGCCGGCCTCCAGCATGGCGGGGCCGCCGATGCCCGTGACCTCCAGGTTGGGAAGGCGCTGATGAAGCGCCGCCAACAGGGCGCCGCCATGGGTATCCCCGGACAATTCGCCCGCTACGGTGAGCAACTTCATGGGCCGCCGCACCCGGAGCTATTCTTTGCGGACACCCATCACCTCGTGCTGCCCGCGGGCTTCGGCTTCCACCTTTTTTTTCCAGGCCTCCTGCTTGAGCAGCTTGACTTGGGCGCGCAAGGTTTCGGCTTCCTTGGACTCCCCCTTTTTTTCCAGGATGTCGGCCTTCAGGGTGAGCGATTTTTGATTGAATTCCTCCAGGGCCAGGGCTTCGTCCACCTTGATCAGGGCGTCATCCACCTCTCCGGCGTCCAGCAACTTGTTGCTTTCTTCCCGCAACGCCTGCATTTGTTCGATTACCTTGCCATGCGATTCCATCTTGTTTTCTCCGGTAGCGGCCAAAAATGTGGCGTCTCCGCCGCGATTGTCCAATGGGGTTTCCTGAGCAACCCTTCAATTCACGGCAATATTAAATCCTCGGGCGGGGGAAGGCAATGCGCAATGAAGGTGGGGAGCAACCCGGAACGCACCGGCTGTTATCCGGGTTGGCCCGTCCAGGATGCCCCGTCCCGCGTTGCCCCATGGCGTGTGGGTTCACCCCGTATGGCGGGAGGGTTCAAAGCGGGCCAGCCACCCGGCCAGCACCCGCCGGAGGTCGTCCGCCATCACCCCCTCCACCACTTCGATGCCCGCTTCGCGCATTTCGGCGATTCCCGCGCCCCGCACCTGGGGGTGCGGGTCCCGGATTCCCACGATCACCCGGCGGGGGCGTTTTTCCACCAGCAGCCGGGAGCAGGGAGGCGTGCGCCCGGTGAAGGCGCAGGGTTCCAGCGTGACATACACGTCGCTCCCAGCCACCGCCTGCCCGGCGGCTTCGGCTTCCCGCACGGCCATCGCCTCGGCATGAAATCCGCCGGGGGGTTGGGTGGCGCCCTGGCCGATTTGTGTTCCTTCCCTGACGATCACGCAACCCACCGGGGGGTTGTCCCCGGTGTTCCCCGCGACCGCCCGCCCCAGCTCCAGGGCGCGCAGCATGTAGCTCTCGTCATAGAAAGACATCATGGCGCTTCCATCGAAACGCCCCCCCAGCCACGGTTGTCTCCGTGGCGCCAAGGCCACCGGTGTCACCGTGAGCACCGTGAGCACCGTGAGCACCGTTGGCGGAATCAGGACATTTGCAAAAAATCCACCAGGGGCGCGGCAATTTTCTCTTCGATAATACCGGGGATGAGGAAAAAGTCATGGCCGTAATCGTCCTCGATCAACTCGTAGCGCACCCGGACGTTGTTCACCTGCAAGGCTTTGACGATGTCCTCGGAGAGGTAAGGGGGAAACAGGTTGTCTCCGGTGGCCGCGATCACCATGATTTTGCAGCGAATCGGTTCCATGGCCTTGGCCAGCGAGCCATACTGTACCGCCAAATCGAAATGGTTCCAGGTTTGCAGCAGGTAAAGCATGGAGTTGGCATCGAAGTCCTTGCCGAACGGCCAGGCCTGATTGCGTAAATAATTTTCGCCATCGTGCAGGCGTTGCATGTGAAAGTCCGCGTCCGTGAAGGGTTCACGCGGACTGTTGTGATACTTGGCGAATTTTTTTTCCATCATGGTGGGCGAGATGAAGGTGCAAAATCCGATCTCCCGGGCGATGGCCAGCCCCGCCACCGGTTCCTTCCCCGCCACGTAGCGCCCGCCATTGTAGTTGGCGTCCAGTTGAATGGCGTCGATTTGGGCGCGATTGGTCATGATCTGCCATTGGTTGGAACACCCCCCCGAGGCCACCACGATACTGGATTCCACAAAATCCGGATAGAGGATGGCCCAGACCAGGGCCTGGTATCCCCCCATGGAGCCTCCGATCACGCCATGGAGACCGGTCACGCCCAGGTGCTCCAGCAAAATGCGCTGGGAACGCACCATGTCGTCCACGCAGACCACCGGAAAATTCAATCCGTAGGTTTTTCCGGTGTCCGGATTGATCGAGGCGGGACCGCTGGTGCCTCCGCAACCGCCAAGCATGCTGACGCAAATCACATAATAGCGGTCCGTATCGATGGGACGGCCAGGGCCGACCATGGTATTCCACCAGGATTTCTTGGGGTCGCGGGGATGTTGCAAATCGGTGACGTGCGAGTTTTGGGAAAGCGCGTTGCAGACCAGAATGGCCGGATTGCCGGGATCGCCCCAATCCTCATAGCCGATTTCCAGCACCGGGATGGCCTCCGGCTGGCCCATGTGGGGCGTTAAAAACCGGAACGGTTGGCCGTCAACGTAAACTTTGCACTGGGGATGTTTGTTCAGCGCCATGAAAACCGGGTGGTAAGGATCGAGAGGGGTGCTCCCGCGCCCGTGCCGATTCCGGCGGGAAGGCGCACCCAGCGAAAATTGATGGGGGAATTCAAATCGTAGAAACACATCATCATATAGTGATATGTAAAGTCAAGAGAGGATCGCGGGGAATTTTCGCGCCGCGGCGATTTTCCGGAGCGCCACAATATCCCGCCCCGCGGCCAGATGGAACCAATGGAGGCGGGAGCGAAGGTGCGGACCTTCGGGTTATCCTGGCAAAACATTTCATGGGTTCACCCGATTCGATGCGGCGCCGATTTTGATCCATGGTTTGGGACAGGGCCGGAAATTTCCAGTTTTCCATTGTCCGGCTGTCAACATATGAAACAATCATGTAAACTGAAAGATTATCATTGATCGGCGCCTGTGAAAATAGTAGAGGGACAGGGCTCTGCCATCGATGAACCCATTCGCGAGCGAATTTTCAGCGGCGCGAAAGGCCGTCCATGGCGCCCTCCCCGGCGCTCTCCAGAAATTTCAACAATCGAACAGCTTGAACAATGGCCAGGGAAAGATTTAAACGAAAATCACTGAAGGAAGACACCGTTCAAGACAGCCTGTTCTGGCTGATCGATTGGGGTTTCAGAAGGCGGGCATGGCTCATCGCCGGCGTAACGGCCGTGCTGATCGTCGCGGCCGCCGGATTCGGATACTTTCAATTCAGCGAGTCCCGCACAAAAAAAGAGGCGGGGCGCTATGCTGAAATCGGCCAGGACGACGGCAAGACACAATTGCCGCCCGCCGAACGCGAAGAGAGGAGCCGGGCAAGGTACGAAGCGTTCATCGCCGATTATCCCAACAGCGCGCTGACCCCCCCGGCCTGGATGAATTTGGCGCGCATTGCGTGGGACAAAGGAAATCCGATCGCGGCCCGGAAAGCCTTCCAAGCCGTTCTGGACCATGCAAGATCCACCCTCCCGCAAAAGGATTTGGCGGTGTTGGGCTTGGCCCGGCTGGCGGAAAAAAATGGGGAGCTGACCAAGGCGGAAGGGTATTTCAATTCCCTTTCCGAACCGGCCTATGGAGATTTGAAGGCCTACCACCTCGGCAGAATCGCGGCGGCCCGAAAGGACACAAAGATCGCCCGCCAGCATTTCGAGAAGGTCTCGCGTGGTCAACCCGGTTCCACCCTGGCCGAATGGGCAAGGCAAAACCTCGATTTCAACCCCTGAAACCGTCTCTCCGCCACCGGTTCGGCTTTCCCGCCTGGATTTTCCGCAATCTGTTGTCCCGGCGTTGTATCGAACGGGTCCCCCTCCCGCCGCTTTTGGCGCGGGTGTTCATTTTCCGAACCTCCCCGCCGATGGAAAATGCTCCCGGAGAGGAAGGAGGGTATGGGTATTGTCAAAATTTCGTTGTTTTTTTCGCCACGGAGCGCATAATTGCCAGTTAGGTGGAGTCTAATCGTGGATGGGGCTTTCCTTTCCGGAACAGACATCGCCTCCCAAAACCCGCCCACCCCGCCAGGAGTTTCATGAGCTATTTGGATCTGGTCGAAGAATTCCCGATAAAGCCATCGTTGACACAATTCGAAAAAATTTTAATCGCCGTTAAAAGAGCCAAGGACCTCCACGAGGAAGACAAGGTACAACTCGTCTTCAATCATCACACCTCCCCCTATTTGGCGCTTCAGGAAATCCGGGATGGGCTGATCACCCCGGTCTATCGCGAAGAGGAACCTCCCGTTGAGCAAATCCAGGGCGACGCCGATGACGGGGATGAGGAGGATTAGTCCTCCATGGGAAGATGCGGGAAATTGTAAATGGTTCCGCCCAGCCGCGCTTTGATCAAACAGGCCGCCGGCCTGATCGGGTTTTTCATGCTGGCCGGGTGCCTCCCTCCCCAAGCGGACTACTCGTTCGGATTGAGCACTGAGCGGATTACGGGTTTTTTAAACGCCCCTGGGCTCACACCCGCCCAGGGCACCCCCCTGATCGTGGTCTACAAATTTCATCGGTCTTTCGCGGGCGCCCCCCCCCAGGGCCCGGTGCTCGCTCCCACGGCTCATGTGGTTCATGTGGCCCGGAGCGGGGCCTTTTCCATCGGCATTCCCTGGGATGTGGTGGCCGCGAATGTCTTCTTTATCGCGCCGGGACGGTTGACCGAAATTTTTCAATTCAAACGCACCCTGGGGATGGGCGCCATCACCTATCGGGCCCAATTAAAACCGATCACAAACTGGCGGGATCATTATTATACCTTCCTCAATCCCCAACTCCAGCATTTGATCGTGGAAAAGGGGTATCGGCTTTCGCCGGGCGATCTTCGCCAGCTGTCCCAATGGCTCGATTTTCAAGACAGGCGCCTCGCGGGTCAAGGCGCCGGCCACCCGCTGAAAACCCCCGTTCGCTCCCTGGATCCCGATGAGAGAGCGGGAGCAGGAAAGATGAGGCCCGCCGTTCCTCCAGCCAAACGCTAGCAGGCCCGCGGTTTTGGCAATGGAAGGCGGCGGCCCGTATGGATCCGCTTAGCGTCCCTTGAACACGGGCTGGGTTTTTTCGAAGAAGGCCTCGATGGCCGCTTTATGGTCCTCGCTGGTCTGCACCACCGATTGGGTGACCGCGCAGATATCGAGAAAATCCTTGAGGCTGGTGCGCTGGGCCTGCTTGAGAATGCGCTTGGTCAGGCGCAAGGTGCGGGGCGGCTTGGCGGCGATGGTTTCCGCCAGCGCCCGGGCCTCGGCCATCAATTGGTCCGGTTCCACCACCTTGAGCACCATCCCCAGTTTCAGCGCCTCATCGGCCTCCACCACCCGTCCGGTAAAGGTCAGTTCGGCCGCCAGTTGGTATCCCAATTCCCGCACCAGAAACCACGATCCGCCATCGCCGGGGATAATGCCCAGATTGAGGAACGTTTCGCCCATTTTGGCCTTCGATGAAGCGATGCGGATATCGCACATCATGGCCAGGTCGCAGCCCGCGCCGATGGCGTGGCCGTTGATGGCCGCGATCACCGGAACGTCCAAGGCGTCAAAGGCCAATGGTATCCGCTGAATGCCCCGGCGATAGTGCTCCTGCAAATGCACCGCCGGGCCGCCCTTCCCCGCGGCCCGTTCGCGCATGTCCTTGACGTTGCCGCCGGAGGAAAAACTTTTGCCCGCCCCGGTGAGGATCATCACGGACACCTCGTCATCGTATTGCACCTGGCGGCAGGCCGCTTCGATTTCCTCGATGGTGCCCTGGCCGCTGATGGAGTTGCGGGTATCGGGCATGTTGAGGGTCAGCGTGGCGATCCGGTGGTCGATTTCCAGAATGATGTCTTTGTACTCGGTCATAGGGATGTCCTGAAGGTTGTGGGGCCTTGCCGTGGGGTTGAAACGGGTTTGCGGATTTGCCCGGATGTTTGCGGGGGGGATTGCCCCCGGAGCCTACCCTGTCCCTGGCCGAGGGAACCTTTCTCTTTTTTGGGCAGGACCCTCGCCGCCGGCCGGCCGTGAACCCTCCGGGGCAGGCGCCCGGCTGGGGAGGTGCCGCGATCGGAGCGAATCCGGCCGATCCATGGAACACACGCCCCCCACCCTCCGGGTGTGGAATCCCGCCTTGGAGGCGCCCGCGGAGGAGAGATCCGGTGACGGAGGTGCTATCTCACCGGACTCACCGTCCCTTCCAAACGGGTTTTCGTTTTTCCGCGAAGGCCAAAGGTCCTTCCCGGTGATCCTCGGATTGCTGGTAAATTTCAGTGAGAGGAACCGGCGTGGCCATGGCTTCCGCCAGGGGCAGGTGCAGGTTCATCAGGGCCGCCTGCTTGCTCAGCCGCACCGATATGGGGGCGCATTCGCTGATTTCGCGGGCCCAACCCCGGGCGGTGTCCATCAATGCGCCGCTGGGCACCACTTCATTGACCAGGCCCAGCCGGTGCGCCTCGTTGGCGTCAATGGGCTTGCCGCGCAACAGCATGCCCATGGCGATTTTCTGGGGAATGCAACGGGGCAGCCTGTGGATGCCCCCGGCTCCGGCGACGAATCCCACTCTTGGTTCAGGCAGGCCGAAGGTGGCGTTTTCCGAGGCGATGATAATGTCGCAGGCCAGGGCGATTTCGAAACCGCCCCCCAGCGCGAACCCGTTGACCGCGGCGATCACCGGCTTGAACAGGTCGTGCCGGTTGGTGATGCCGCCGAATCCGCCGTTCCATTGCAGGTCGAAGGTCTCTCCCGAGGCGGCCACCTTGAGGTCGTTGCCGGCGGAGAAAGCCTGGGCGCCCGAACCGGTGACGATGGCCACCCAGGCGTCGTCATCCGCGGCGAAGGCATCGAAGGCGGCGCCCAATTCCGCGGATGCGGGAGGATGAAGCGCGTTCATCACCTCCGGGCGCTTGAGCACGATGGTGGTGACATGGTGCTTGGTTTCGACCCCGATGAACTGGAAATTCATGGAAACACTCTTCGCTCGCCGGCGCTTCGAACCAGACGGCCCGGCCATTCAAACAGCCATTTGGATGGCCGGATCCTTCGCGAACCCTGGAGCCGGCTTGACATTCGTTGGAATTGTGAGGGAATTGGCAGGGAAATCCATCCTCCTGAAGGGGCTATTCTTCGGCGGCCTGAATTTCCTCAAGCGTCCGCGCTCCGGGCAACGGGTCTTTCTTCTCCGAGATGGTGGGGTACTTTTCGCATTCGTCGGCGTTGATCTGGGTATATTCCGCCCATTTCTCGGGAACCTGATCGTCGGGGAAGATCGCCTCCACCGGACATTGCGCCACGCAGACGTCGCAGTCGATACAGGTTTCCGGGTTGATGTAGAGCATGGTTTCCCCCTCGTGAAAAGCCTCCACGGGGCAAACCTCGACACAATCGGTATATTTACAGTTTTCGCAATAGGGGGTGACGGTGTACGTCATCTTTTTAATCTCCGGTCTGGATTCAATTCATCAATGATCTTCAAGTCACCCCCAGGATATATTCCATCACTGCTTCCCCTGGGCGAAACAGCATAGCACCACAGGACGCCATTGGAGGCCGCCCGCCAATCATAACGGGTACCCCGCACCAATGGTCCGCGTCAAGAAAAAGCCGCTGGGACAACCCTTCGGGCTTCGGCCGATCTTTCAAGAGAGGGGAAATGAATCGATTTTTCCGGCTCCGGTTATTTCAAAAGCCGAAACATTTGATTGCCCCGCCCAAAACCGAGCGTAAATTGCCAAAGGCGCGGTAATATTGCAGGGTAGGGTTTCATAGCGCCGGTTTTTAAAATTGCCGGGTTTTGGCTTCATGACGGCGAAAAAACGCCGTGCTCAAACCCGCCGCGCCAAGTCCCGCGGCAGGTCCATTTCACCTCCGAGGTTTGTCATGAGTTCGCACGATCTTCAATCCGCCGTGGCGTCCGATCGAAAGCACCTGATCCATCCGTTGCATCACCCTTCGGCGCACGTGGCGCCCAAGGTCTGGGTCAAGGGCGAGGGCTCCATCCTCACCGATATGGAGGGCAATCAATACCTTGACGGCCTTTCGGGGTTGTGGAACGTGAACGTGGGTCATGGCCGCAAGGAGTTGGCCGACGCCGCCGCCCGGCAGATGGAAACCCTGGCCTATGCCTCCGGGTATATCGGCTCCACCAACCTCAATGCGATCGTCCTGGCGGAGCGGCTGGCCGCCCTGACCTATCCGGAAATCAACGCCTTCTTCTTCACCAGCGGCGGCGGCGAATCCACCGACAGCGCCATCAAGACCGCCCGTTTTTATTGGAAAACCAAGGGAAAGCCCGACAAGACCAAGGTCATCTCCAGGGAGCTTGGCTATCATGGCGTCACCCTGGCGGCCATGAGCGCGACGGGAATGTCTGGGTACTGGCCCATGTTCGAGCCCCGCGTGCCCGGGTTCATTCATATCGCCAGTCCGTACCCGTACTTTTTCAATCACGGGTTCGAGCCGAGCGAACGCTCCCCCACTCCCGGATTGGGCGCCGCCAACCTTTTGGAAGACGCCATCCTGGCCGAGGGGGCGGACACGGTGGCCGCGTTCATCGCCGAGCCGATCCAGGGGGCCGGAGGCGTGATCGTGCCCCAGGACGATTACTTCCCGCGCATCCGGAAAATCTGCGATCAATACGATGTGTTGTTCATCGCCGATGAGGTCATCACCGGCTTCGGCCGCACGGGCACCTGGTTCGGGCTGGAACATTGGGGGGTGGCCCCGGACATCATGGAGTTCGCCAAGGGCGTCACTTCCGGTTATGTCCCCCTGGGGGGGATCGGGGTCAACGACGCCATCAAGGACGCCATCGATTCGGCCGATCCGGCGAAAAGGTGGATGCATGCCTACACCTATTCCGGGCACCCCACCACCTGCGCGGTGGCCCTGGCCAACCTGGACTATATGGAGCAACACGACCTGGTGACCCAGGCGGCGGAAACCGGGGCGCACCTCCAGGCCGGGTTGAGCTCCCTGCAATCCAACCATCCCAAGGTGGGCGAGGCGCGGGGCATGGGAATGATGGGCGCCCTGGAACTGATGGAGGATCGGGAGGCGCGGGTCAAGCTGAACCCCGAGGCCAAAACCGGGGAAAAACTGCACCAGGAGGCAACCAAACGGGGATTGTGGAGCCGCACCCGGGACGACGTCTATGTGCTGGCCCCGCCGCTCACCACCACCCGGGACGAGATCGACCGGATCATCCATATCCTGGATGAATCGCTCACCGCGGTGGGGTGCTGAGCGCACCGGGGCCGTGGCCCAAACCCAATGGCTCCGATTCCGGCCGTGAACGCCATCGCCAACGTAATCGCCTACATCGGGCTGGGGTCGAACATTTCTGCGGAGGTGAACCTCCCCGCCGCGGCGGCCCTGCTGGCGCACGCTCCCGGCATCGTCCTGCAACGGGTCAGTCCCGTGTATCGCACGCCCCCCTGGGGATATGCCGATCAGGACGCGTTCCTCAACGCGGTGGCCGCCGTGGAAACCACCTTGCCCCCACTTGGCGTGCTGGACGCCCTGCAGGCGGTGGAACTGCGCCTGGACAGGCAGCGCGCTGTGCAAAACGGCCCCCGCACGGCGGATTTGGACCTGCTGTTGTATGGCGCGGCCCTCATCGAAAGCGAGCGGCTGATCGTGCCCCATCCCCGCATGCACCAGCGCGGGTTCGTGCTGGTGCCCCTCTGCGATCTGGCCCCGCGGCTGATGCATCCACGGCTGAAGCGCACCATGGCGGAATTGATGGGGAGCGTGGACGTGGGGGGTATCCAGCGGGAAGCGCTGACCCTGGCCTGATGCCGCCACCGGTCACCCCCCCGCCGGGTTGGAGTTTGAAACCTGGCGATCCCGCATGATACATTGATGTGAAATCCTCCCTCTCTTTCTTGCGAACAAAACACTTGTAAACAACTTATCCAGCGGAACAGACACCCATGCTCGCTTCTTTTTTGCGGGACGATCCTTCCCTGGCCCTGGCGACCGACCTTTACGAACTTTCCATGGCCCAGGGTTTTTGGAATAGAGGGATGACGGAACTCCAGGCCGAATTTCATATGTTCTACCGCCAAAATCCCTTCGGGGGCGGCTATGTGGTGTGGGCGGGACTGGAAAACCTGCTGGAGGCCCTCAGCGGATTTCGATTTTCCCAGGGGGACCTGGACTACCTCTCCGGCCTGAAAACCCGGGTTGGCGGGCCGTTGTTCGAGGAAAAATTTCTCAGCCATCTGGAAAATTTCCGGTTCACCTGCTCGGTGGATGCCGTGCCCGAGGGCAGCGTGGTTTTTCCCAACGAACCGCTGGTGCGGGTGCGGGGCCCGATCCTGGAGGCCCAGATGGTGGAAACGCTTTTGTTGAGCATCGTCAATTACCAAAGCCTGATCGCCACCAAAGCCGCGCGGGTCGTGCTGGCGGCCCAGGGCGACCCGGTGTTCGAGTTCGGGCTGCGCCGGGCCCCGGGGCTGGACGGCGGATTTTCCGCCAGCCGCGCGGCGTACATCGGCGGATGCAGGGGCACCTCCAACGTGCTGGCCGGAAAATGGCTGGGCATCCAGGTGGCGGGCACCTTCGCCCATAGCTGGGTCATGGCCTTCGACACCGAAGGCGAGGCCTTCGACGCCTTTGCCAGCGCCATGCCGGACAACTGCGTGTTTCTGGTGGACACCTACGATTCACTGGAAGGCTTGCGCCACGCCGCGCGGGTGGGACAACAGCTCAAAGCGCAAGGGCACAATCTGGCCGGAATCCGCCTGGACAGCGGAGACCTGACCTATCTTTCCATTCAGGCCCGGCGGGTGTTGGATGAGGCCGGCCTGGAGGACGCCTTCGTCATGGCGAGCGGCGACCTGGACGAATGGTTGATCCGCTCCATGAAATCCCAGGACGCCAAGGTCAACGCCTGGGGGGTCGGCACCCGGCTGGTGACAGGATATGGCGATCCCGCGCTGGGCGGGGTTTACAAGTTGAGCGCGGTAAAGAACGCGGGGGAGGAACCCTGGCGGTACAAATTGAAAGTCTCCGAACAAAAACTCAAAACCAGCATTCCCGGCGTGCTCCAGGTGTACCGCTGCAGCAACGGCGATGGAAAGTTCATCGCCGACGCCATCCTGGACGACCGGGAAAAGCCCGGCGAGGTCTCCAGGATCATCGACCCCAACGACAATACCAAATCACGCTCCATCAAATCGGCCGTTCAACGCGAACCCCTGTTGGAGCGCTATCTGGAAAATGGAACCCTGGTGCGAAAATCGCCCTCCCTCGATGAAATACGGGACAGGGCCGCCCGGCAACTGGAACTTTTGGATGCCAGCCACAAACGGTTCGAAAACCCTCACATCTATCCGGTCGGCCTCAGTCCGCGGCTGAACACCTTGCGCGATGACATGATCGCTCAGGCGCGGGCCGTGGATCTCATATAGGGAGCGCGGGAATCTGTCCGGGAAGAAAAATTTCCGCCGGCATGCGAGGAAGGGCCGTCCGCGATAATTTTCCTCCCTTGCCCGGATTTTGCAATTTTTGCTATCGTTCCATTTTTGAACATCGGGATGGATGCGCGGTTCAGAACCCGCCACAATCCCCCGCCGGAGAATCGGGGGCCATGTGGGCCGGCATGAAAACCCAGCCAGGATTTTCCAATGCGGGAGCCGGCTCCCATCCAATGACACCCAATACCCGGCACCTTGACCGGAAAGGTTTGGCGCGATGTTGCAACGACTCAAAACCCTGCTGAAAGGCGCCGCGGGTTCGGAGCCCCAGGGGACGCAATTGCCCGATGAACAATTGGCGGTGTGCGCGATCCTGCTGGAGGTGGCCTATGCGGATGAGGAGTTCGCGCCCGAGGAATTCCGCGTGATCACCGACCAACTGAAATCGTATTTCGGCCTGGAACCGGAGGCCGTGGAAAAACTGATCGCCCTGGCGGAGACGGAACGGCAGGCCGCCACCGATCTCTGGCCTTTCACCAGAAAAATCGCCCGGGACTACACGCCAGACAAAAAAGAAGCCTTGCTGACCATCGTCTGGCAGGTCATTTTCGCCGATGGAAAGCTCGATCCCTATGAGGATCAACTGGCGAGACGCTTCCAAAGCATGCTATCGGTCAACCACAGCGTGCTGATGGCCGCCAAGTCCAAGGCGCGCGCGCTGCATAAGGAGAAGTCCGCGCAATAGCATCGTGGCCATGGCCCGGTGTTCAGGCGCGCAAATTCTCCAGACAAATCCGGGGGCCGATGGGTGTGCCCCGGTGTTGTGGACCACCGGTGTGGGAAATCCGCCATCGGCGATGGAGGGGACTGAAAACGCCCATGCCTGTTTTTTAACGCGAAATACTCCACGGAAATGCGATGATCAACCTTAAACATATATTGGCCGCGGTATTTCTGGTTGGAGGCGGCACCTTGTTTTATTTGGGATGGAAACAACGAGGCCAGCTGGGATCGCAAATCGACGACATCATTGGGGCCGCCCCCATGGAACCCATTTGGTTGATGGCTGGAGGTTCCGTGGTGCTGCTGGTGGGATTGGGCCTGCTGGTTCGCGCCTGACAAGGCGGGCGCCCCCCCCCCCAGGGGAGCGCCCGCCAACCCGGTTCGCGGGCGGCGGGATTTATTTCACTTGGGGGGTTTGATGGGGGCGAAGGACTCTCCGCAGCCGCAGAGGGCGCCATTGATCAAACGGCGGAACTTGAAGCCCCGTTCCATCATGCTTCCGGTTTGGTAGTCGATTTCCACCGAGCCCAGGATATCGTTGAGGCATTGGCTGTTCACAACGATGTTCACGCCATGACGGACAAAAACCGTATCTTCGCCGGTGACCTGGTCCGCTTCTCCATAGTCCATGTCGAACATGTACCCCGAACACCCGCCCGGATGCGCGCCGATGCGGAGGTAAGCCTGCGACGGGTCCACCTTCTCGTCCGTGAAGGCTTCCAGCACCACTTGGGCCGCTTTTTCCGTGAGCAGAACTTCCGGTTCGCCTTCAAGGGGCGGGGCCTGCATTATTGCTGACTGGGTCATGGCGGAAACCATTCCTGGAGGAATATTTTTTCCACGCATCCCGCCGCCTGGATGCCGGGAGAGTGCGGGAAAAGGTTTATACGCACATTTTAGCCCCATTGAACGCCGCCATGCAAGGCCGGCGGAAAAACGGTAGTGGGTCATTTGGAAAATTGCCGTCCTGAGCATGGCGCAGCACCTTATTCCAAAACACCCCAAATCATAAAAAAACAAGAAGATGCTTCGCTTCGCTCAGCATGACGTGGTGTTGGTTTAATTATCTTTTCAAACGGACCCACTGCCGGAAAAACTAGGGAAACCAGGGCCCCAGCACCTCGGCGGGCGGGCCGGGCGCGTCCCGGGCCACATACTGCGCGCGCAGGGGGCCCAGGGTTTCCGCCGGC
>JACZSY010000285.1 GCA_022573975.1 SAR324 cluster bacterium
ATATCGAGTTTGAAGATGATGCTGAATGCCCGGTATGCGGGGCTGAGTCGGAGGAGCTGGAGGAGCCGGAGACTACCGAGGGAGCCGAGATGGAGCCCGAGGAAGATGAGGCTGTGCTAGCGCTCGATGACGATGGCAACCCACTGGTCACTACGGCGTGAGGATGTTTGACGTTGAGTCGTCCAACCTTGCGGCCATAGGATACGACCCGGAGACAGAAGTACTCCGGGTACGTTTCAAGACCGGCGGCGAGTACGACTATGCAGACGTGCCACGCGAAACCGCAAAATCATTCAAGACTGCGGACAGCGTCGGCAAGTTCTTCTTCTCCGAGATCAAGAACGAATTCGTTTCGATGGTTAGCCACGAGCTGCGAACCCCGCTGACGTCGATCCAGGGCTTCACCGACACGCTCACAGAGAGCTGGGATGTGCTTGAGGCCGCCGAAATCAATGAGTTCCTCGCAATCATTCGTGAAGAAACCACACACCTGACAGACCTCGTGGAAGACATACTCGTTATCCCGCGGCTTGAGGCGGGACAGCTCCGAATGGACCCCGCCGAGTTCGACATTGGGCGAAACCGAAACCTTGCCAACATGTGCCGCCGCCAACTTCAGCGCAATATTAAATCTCTCTCCCCGCCAGGTTCGGTTACATCTGCCGTATTGACTGCGGAATTCAGGATTGATGACATCCACCAAGACGGGCAAACAACCACGGTTGGAGAATCGATTTTCACGGTCACTTTGGTAGATGACAGAGGAAAGGAATGGCGGGTAGAACTGAAAATAGAAGAAATCCTTGCCCAAGGTTAGGGGTGGGGTTTTGAATTTATTCTTTTCGGTTTTTGGACTTTGATCCGGTTTCTGGCGAGAGTTGGAATTTTGTGGCCCCAGCCCACCCCCTATGTTAGCGTGCCCGTGAATAACTGTTGTGCATAAACCGAAGCGCCGCCTCCGCCATTTCCCCAGTCCCCGCTTCCTTTCCAATTTCCCCCAGGCGTTCGATGATGTTTTCAGGAATGGCCGTTTTCATGGCGGCGCCGTTTCTTGTGGTGCCGGTTCTTGCGGTGCTGATTGTTATGAGGCTGGTTCCCATGGCCGGGTTGGCCGTGGCCGCCCCCCTCCATCCATGGCGCCGGTTGCGCGTCACTCAAGGGCGTTGACGAGCGGGCCTGCTTGAGCCGGCCTTGAATCTTTGGCTGCCGCCCCATTCCCCGCCCCTTGCGGCGAAGAATGGGCCGAAATTTTGCGGCCCCGCTGCTTGCGGCGAGGCCGTTCATCCAATACCCGCTGAATTTTCCCCTCAAAAATCAATGTTGAATCCGCCGCGTCCCTTGCCTCCCCGCTCCCCATTGGGCCGCTTGCCGTTTTATTACGGCTGGGTGGTGGTTGCCGTCGCGTTCGTGACGATGGGCATTGGCGTGAATATCCGCACAGCCTTTTCCCTGCTGTTCCCTCCCATCCTGGACGAGTTTGGGTGGACCCGGAGCGAAACCGCGGCCACGTTTTCGATCGGCTTTTTGGCCAGCACATTAATCACGCCGTTGCTGGGCGGCGCGATGGATCGCCTTGGACCCCGCTGGGTTGTCCCGTTTGGTGCCGCCATAGTGAGCGTTGGGCTCGTGCTGGCGACGTTCACCACGCAGCCATGGCATTTGTTCATCACGCTGGGCTTGCTGGTGGTTGGCGGAACGGTCATCTTCAGTTACATCGGCCATTCCATGTTTCTCCCCCTCTGGTTCGTGCGCCGCCGCGGCCTGGCGGTGGGGATTGCCTTCTCCGGCGTCGGGGTGGGTTCCATCCTGCTCTTTCCCTGGTTCCAACACATCATCGATACGGCCGGCTGGCGGCAGAGTTGCTGGGTCATGGCCGCGCTGATGATGCTGGTGGTGTTTCCGCTGAACCTGCTCCTGCAACGCCATCGGCCGGAGGATTTGGGGCTTGTGCCCGATGGGGACGATCCCGCCGGGAATCCCGCGGAAGGAGACGGGGGGATGGGGCGGGCATCGGAAAAACCCTCCCGCGAAGTGAATTGGACCTTGCGGCAGGCGCTGGGCAGTCCGGCTTTCTGGTGGATCGCGGTGGGCTATTTCTGCGGGCTGGTCATCTGGTACATGGTGCAGGTGCATCAGACCAAGTACCTGCTCGATTTGGGCATCGGCACGGAAGTAGCGGCCTATGCCCTCGGATTGGTGGGATTGACCGGCAGCATTGGGCTGATCGGATTGGGCTACATCTCCGACCGCTTGGGGCGGGAGTTGGCATGGACGGTGGCCTCGCTGGGATTTGCCGGGTGCTATGCCGTACTGCTCGTGATGGGTCTTTATCCCTCTCCATGGCTGATGTATCTGATGGTGGTCTTGCAGGGCTTGCTGGGATACGGGCTGGCGTCCGCCTTCGCCGTCATTCCATCGGAAATCTTCCAGGGCCGGTCCGTGGCGAAAATTTTTGGAGTGCTCAGTATTGCCGCTTCGCTGGGCGCGGCTTTCGGTCCTTGGCTGGGTGGCGCGCTGCGGGATCAAACCGGGAGTTACGCCCCTGCCTTTTGGATCGCGATTGTGTTGAGTCAGGTTTCCCTCGCCTGCATCTGGATGGCCGCGCCCAGAAAAGGCCCGGCGCGGGGACCGTTCTCCGAAAGATGATTCGGGTTCATTTGGCCGCATCATGATCGCCGCCATGCCTGGTTGCCGGCATTTCCAGTTGGCCTGCCTGCACAGCCCGTTGGTTCTCCAGGGCAACCACCAGGCCGGCGGATGAGGCAATGCGAAATGAAGCCTCACCCCCCCGGCCTGCGGCCCGGCGCTTGTGGCCTCACCCCCCCGGCCTGCGGCCCGGCGCTTGTGGCCTCACCCCCCCGGCCTGCGGCCCGGCGCTTGTGGCCTCACCCCCCCGGCCTGCGGCCTCCTCCCTCTCCTTCCCTTCGGCAAGCTCAGGGCAGGCTCGCTGGAGAGTGGAAAAGCGTCGTATTAACAATGATATAGCGTTGGAAGTGACCCCCTTCTCCATAGGCTGTTTGAAAACCCCGTGGAGCAGGGAGCGGGGGGGATGAGGCTTCGCCGGAATATCCGAAACCGTTCAAATTAGGCCGGGGGAAAAGACCCCACCGGCCTTGCGACAGCCCTGCGCGATGGAAAATCGGAAAATCGGAAAATCTTGAACTCAGGAAATCACCTTGAACTTGGGCAGGGTCACCTCCTCGGTGGCTTTTTCGAAGGTGACGCGCACGCTCTGGCCGATGCGCACGGATTCGGGATCGGCGCCAACGATGTTGCTCATCATGCGGGGCCCTTCCTTCAGGTCGATCAACGCCACCACGTAGGGCGTCTCGCCGGCGAAGGCGGGACCGGCGGGCCGGTGGCAAATGGTGAAGGAGTGGATCACGCCCTCGCCGGAAGCCTCCTCCCATTCCAGCCGCTCCGAATGGCAGGCGGTGCACAGCACGCGGGGATAGAACACCCAGGCGCCGCACTCGGCGCAGTGTTGCAGCATCAGCTTGCCTTCGCGGCAGCCGTCCCAGAACGGGCGCGACTCGTTGTCGATCACGGGCAGGGGTTTGTCGTAGGCCATTGTGTCTCTCTGATAAATCATTCCCGGCAAAGGATGCAGGTGACCGTGCTGGAGAGCACGCCGCCGGTGCCGTGGGCCAGGGCGATTTTGGCGCCGGGCACCTGGCGTTCCCCGCATTCGCCCCAGAGCTGCTGGGCGGCCTCCACCAGCAACAGCAGCCCGTACATGCCCGGATGGGCGTAGGACAGCCCGCCGCCGTTGGTGTTGAGGGGAAAGTCCCCCTCCGGCCCGGTGCGCGAGCCCGCGACGAAGTCGCCGCCCTCGCCCCGGCCGCAAAAACCGAGGGCTTCCAGGGTCAGCAACACGGTGATGGTGAACGAGTCGTAGATTTCCACCACGTCGATGGCGTCATGGGAGACCCCGGCCATTTCCATGGCCCTGCGCCCGCTCTCCACCGCGCCGGTCAGGGTCAGGTCGGGCATGGAGGAGATGGAGGCATGGGTCATGGACTCGCCGTAGCCGCGGACGTGGATGGGTGGCTTTTTGAGGTCCCGCGCACGCTCCGCCGTGGTCATCACCACCGCCCCGCCGCCGTCGGTGACCAGGCAGCAATCGAGCAGGCGCAGCGGCGAGGCGATCATCTGGCTGGCCAGCACGTCCTCCACGGTGATGGGATCGCGCATGGTGGCGGCGGGATTGAGCGCCGCCCATTGGCGGGTGGCCACGGCGATTTCGGCCAGTTGTTCCGGGGTGGTGCCGTAGTCGTGCATGTGGCGCATGGCCGCCATGGCGTACGCGCCGATGGGCCGGGGCATGCCAAACGGGGTCTCGTATTGCAAGGTCAGCACGGGGTCGCGCCCGGCCAGGGTGCGCTCGCGGAACGAGCGTTGCGTGCTGCCGTAGGTGATGAGCGCCACCTCGCAGTATCCGGCCTCGATGGCCAGGGCCGCGTGGGCCACATGGGCCTCGAAGGACGAACCGCCGATCTGCGTGCCGTCCATGAAGCGCGGCCGGATGCCCAGGTAATCGCTGACGGTGAGGGGCATCATCAACCCCGGGCCGGGGATGCCCCAGCTTCCCGCGGTCAACAGGCCGTCCACGTCGCCGAAGCCCAGTCCCGCATCCTCCAGCGCCCGCTTGGCCGCCAGGGCCTGAATTTGCAAGGGGTTGAGGCCGCCTTCCACCTTGCCTTTCACCAGGGGCGTGTCCACCGCGCCCACGATTACCGCATCCCTGTTTCCCATGGGGCCTTTCAATTGACAGGAAGGAAAGTCGATCGCCATCCGCCGTTGCTTACACCACCGCCGAGAGCACCATTGCCGCAGCGGACAACGACACCGCTGGATGCCGGAAAAACAAAAACCATCTATGCACCGGCCCCGGTGCCTGTCAATCGCACTTCCTGGTTCAGGACGGCTGCCTGCTGGACAGGGGCGGGCAATGGCAAGATCACCCGGTGAACCATGGCGAATCCTCGCTCCTCCCGGCCTTCGGCCTCCTCCCCCTCCGGCCTGCGGGCCGACGCCCGAATCCTCCCCCTTCCGGCCTTCGGCCTCCTCCCCCTCCACCGAGTGGAGGGAGGAAAAGCGTCGCATTACAACGATTCAGGCCAAGTAGTCACC
>JACZSY010000060.1 GCA_022573975.1 SAR324 cluster bacterium
CCGCTCCGCGGACCATGCTCAGCTCCTGTCAGGCTTCAGACGGCTCCGCCGTCCGGACTCCAGTCCCAACCAAGCGCGGTTCGGCCGACCGCCACGGGGGGACACGAATGTTGCTGTTCGCTGTCAGGCCGACCGTTTGGCCTTCAAACGCCGGATGGTTCCAGCGAGTTTTCTCTTGATGTCGATCAAACGCGGCCCGGAGACCTGCTCGTCGGCGTCGCGTTCGTCGCCATCAGCGATGGCGTATGCGACGGCCTCGTCGTCGAGCCGCTTGAGGCCGGAATTCTCCATCGCCGTGCCGGCGGCGCCCTGAAAGGCCTCGTGCAGGGTGGCCTCCCGGCACAGGTCCAAAGCCGGCCGGCCAAAGTGGCCGGCCATTTCCATCAGGCGGCCCTGGGTGGTGCGCCCGATGCCGCGGCGGGGAAAGTTGAGCACCCGCAGCAGGCTCACCTCATCTCCCGGGTTGACGATCAGCCGCAGGTAAGCCAGGGCGTCCTTGACCTCGCGCCGCTCGTAAAAACGCGTGCCCCCCACCAGCCGGTAGGGGATGCCTTCCTCGCGCAGCATTTCCTCCACCGCCCGGGACTGGAAATTGGCGCGGTAGAGGATGGCGAAATCCGAATACCTGGCGTCTTCGCGCATGCGGGTCAGCTTGAGGTGGGTGACCACCTTTTCCAACTCCTCGAATTCGCTCTCGCCCTCCAGCCATTCCAGGGGTTTTCCCATTCCCTGGGTGGTGCGCAGGGTTTTTTCCTTGCGCTGGGTGTTGTTGCGGATCACCTGGTTGGCCGCGGCCAGGATGGTGCCGGTGGAGCGGTAATTTTGTTCCAGGCGGACCACCCTGGCCCCGGGGAAATCGCGCTCGAAATCGAGGATGTTCCCCGGCTCGGCGCCCCGCCAGCGGTAGATGGATTGGTCGTCGTCGCCCACCACGCACAGGTTGCCATGCCCGGCGGTGATGGCCCGCAGCAGGTCGAACTGGCCCCGGTTGGTGTCCTGGTACTCGTCCACCATCACGTAGCGGAAGCGGGAAAAGAACGCCTGGGCCGTCTCGCCATGCTCCCGGCACAGCCGCAGGGAAAGCAGCAGCAGGTCCTCGAAGTCCACCGCGTTGAAGCGCTGCATGGTGCGGTTGTATTCCCGCAGCAGGCGGCCCAGTTGCAGGTCCAGCGGCGTCTGGGAATGGGTCAGCAGTTCCTCGGGCGTGATCCCGCGCCCCTTGGCGTTTTGCAGCGAGAAGTTCACTTCCTTGGCGGTGAGGGTTCCCAGCTCGTAATCGCCCTCTTCCATCAGGCCCTTGACCACCGACTGCTGGTCCTGGCTGTCGAAGATCACAAAATCGGGCCGGTAGCCCAACGCGGCGATGTGGGCCCGCAAAAACCGCACGCCGAGCGCATGGAAGGTGCAGAGCAGGGGCTGGGGGGACTGCTTCCCCGATTTCAGCAGGCGGGACACCCGGGCCCGCATTTCGCGGGCCGCCTTGTTGGTGAAGGTGACCGCCAGCACGGACTCGGGGGGCACGTGGAGCGAGCGCACCAGATAGGCGATGCGCGCGGTGATGACGCGGGTCTTGCCGCTGCCCGCGCCGGCCAGCACCAGCACCGGGCCCTCGGTGGTGGTTACGGCTTCGTGTTGTTGCGCGTTGAGGGAGGAAAGATCGAGGGTCATCTTTTCGGCATCCATGCCTGGCTGAAACGGGAACAGGTTCCATCCTGCTTCTCCGCGTTTTTGTCTGGAAGGGCGCCGGACACACCGGGAGCGCCCTCCCGTGATAACCGGCTCACGTGCCCGATGGCAAGTCCTGGAAAGACATCATAACCCTTTCGGCGCCCGTCCCGCCCGCCTTTTCTTTTTCCTTTTTAATTGGTATAAAAAAGGCGTATTTGGTGGCAGGCCCGGTGAGGGCGCGTCTCCGGCGGAGAAGCACCGCGAAAATGCACCGCCTGGGAAGGAAGATGCCGGCCATCAACGGCCTCGCCGCGGGCGGCGGGGAATGGACCCGTATCAATGGATTTCTTTTCCCCATTCCATGCTATATTTTCGGGACCTCTGAATCCATCGGCATAGGAGCAGCACGGGCATGAAAGTGTTGTTGATCAATTCCAACCGCTTCAAGCAGCCTTTTCCGGTGATGCCGGCCGGCCTGTGCTGGGTGGCTTCCGCCCTGGAAGGGGCCGGCCATGAGGTGACCCTGTTGGATTTGACCTTCTCGGCCGAGGACGCGGCCGATCCGGTGGCGGAAATCCGCCGTGAAATCGCCGAGTGTCTCGCCAGGGTGCGGCCGGGGGTGATCGGGATCGGCATCCGCAACCTGGACAACAGCACCGGTTTCAACACCCGCTTCCTGCTGGGAGAGGTGCGCCTGGAGGTGACCGATCCCGTCAAGGAACTGTTCGACGGCCCGATCGTGATCGGCGGCTCCGCGGTGGGGATCAACGGTTCGGAAATGCTGGAATACCTGGACATGAAATACGCCATCCGGGGCGATGGCGAGGAGGCCATGATCACCCTCTGCGCAAGGCTGGAAAACGGCCAGGGCCTGGACGGCATGCCCGGCCTGACCATCCGCAGCGGCGGCAAAATCCTCCATGACATCCTCACCGAAAACTCCATTCCGCTGGACGACCTGCCCCCGCCGCGGCCCCACCGGTTTTTGGACATGGAGGCCTACAAGCGCTTCGACGCCCCCTTGACGATTCAGACCAAGCGGGGCTGCGCCCTCAAATGCACCTATTGCATCTACAACGTGATCGAAGGGAAGACCTACCGCTACCGCGACCCGCAACTGGTGGCGGACGAGATCGAGATGCTCTACCGGGAAACCGGCATCGACCGCTTCGAGTTCACCGATTCCACCTTCAACGTCCCCCTCAAGCATAGCAAGGAGGTGCTGAGGGCGCTGATCGCCAAGGGGTTGAAACTGCGCCTGAGCGCCATGGGGCTCAACCCCCGCTCGGTGGACGAGGAATTCGTCGATCTGCTGGTGCGGGCGGGTTTCATGTCGGTGGACCTGGGAGTGGAGGCGGGGAACAACACCACCCTGAGAACCCTGGGCAAGAACTTCAACAAAACCCACGTGCTCCAGGCGGGAAAATATCTGCACAAGGCCAAGATTCCCATCACCTGGCACCTGCTGCTGGGCGCCCCGGAAGAAACCCCGGAAACCCTGGCGGAAACCTTCGAAACCCTCGACCGGGCCGTCTCTCCCTGGGATTTCGTCAACATCGGCGTGGGCATGCGGGTCTACAAGGACTCCCCCATGGCCCAAAGCCTGGCCCATGGGGGCGACCCGTCCGTGCTCTCCAAGGACGGCTTCCTGACGCCGGTCAACTACGTGCCCGAGGGGATCGACCTGGACACGATCAAGATTCTGACCCGGCAGGCGGCGCTGTCGCGGCCCAACTATTTCCTCTACGACGAGGATGAGGACAAGGTGACGCAATCGGCCCTGATCCGCGGAACCAAATTTTTATCCCTCTTCGCCCCCCGCCAGCCGGTGTGGCGGTTCTACATCCTGGGAGGCATGATGGCCAACCTGTCCGGGCTGGGATTGTTGCGCCGCCTGCGCCATGCCTACCAGCATCGCCACGTGCTGCGCCGGGTCGCGCAGGGAAGAAAGGCCGTCCGGGAGCAGGCCATGATGGGGGGGGCGGCCGCTGAGTGGAGCGCCAACAGGGCGGTAAAAGCGCCCGGCGCGCGCTAAAATCATCCACCGCGCACCCAGTGGTATCCTCGCGGGTTCTCCATGAAAATCGGCATCATCCTCAACAATCAGAGCCACCTGCCGGCCGATCTGGTGAAAAACCTGGACGGCCAGATGGCCATGGTGCGCGCGGCGCGGGACGGCGGCTGGGACGCCTTTCTGGCGTCCATGCACTACCTCAACGACGGCGATGTGGTGGCGCTGCAACAGGTACCCTTGCTGGCGCGGCTGCAGGCCGAGGCGGGGGACATGACCATGGGGGTGGCCATCTTCCTGCTCAACCTGCACAACCCGGTCTACACGGCGGAGACCATGGCCACCCTGGACGTGATCGCCCGGGGGCGGTTCGTGCTGGGCATCGGGCTGGGCTACCGCGACGTGGAGTTCGACGCCTTCGGAGTGCCCAAGGGGCAGCGGGTGCGGCGCTTCACCGAGTACCTGGACGTGATCAAGCGGCTCTGGGCCGGCGAAGCGGTCAGCTACGAGGCGCCCGGATGCAGGCTGAACGAAGTCCGGCTCAACCTGCTGCCCGTGCAACGGCCCCGCCCGCCCCTGTGGATGGCCGCCAACCACGACAACGCGGTGCGCCGGGCGGCGCGGCTGGGAGACTGCTGGTACATCAATCCCCACGCCACCTTCGCCACCAACCGCCGCCAGATGGGCCTCTACGTGGCCGAACGCCGGGCCGCCGGGCTGGCCATGCCCAGCGAGGTGCCCTGCCGCAAGGAAATTTTCTGCGCCGAAACCCGCCAGCAGGCCCTTGAGATGGCCGCCCCCTTCATGGGGGAGAAGTACCGCATCTATTCCCGCTGGGGACAGGACAAGGTGATGCCCGAAGACGAACGGCTGGACCTGCCGTTCGAGGAGCTGCTCAAGGATCGTTTCGTGATCGGCACGCCGGAAGACTGCCACGGGCAACTGCGGCCCTATTGGGAGGAACTGGGCGTGACCACCTTCGTCTTCCGCACCCATTTCATCGGCATGCCCATCGAAAACGCCCTGCACTCCATGAAGCTGATTTCCAGCGAACTGCTGCCCGAACTGCGCAAGGCCTCGCCCATCGCCCTGGAGGACTTTCAGGCGGAATGACCCTGCCGCCGATTTGTGGTGAATCGAATTGAAAACCGCCGTCCTCGGCGTGGCGAAGGATCTTCTTTCGGTTTCCCCAAATCATCCAAACAGGAAGATGCTTCGCTCTGCCCGGCATGACAGGGTGCTGGATTGAAAATATTTTATGCCTGTCCCTTTGGCTCAGTTAATCTATTTTGATTTGGAATGCGGGAGTGTTTGTTTTCACGCGGCACCTCACCCCGCCCCGGCCACAAACACCGTGCCCGGGGCTGCCCCTCTCCAAAAGAGCGGGGCATTCTTATGATATATTGTTGTAATTACAAAGCATTTCCCCCTCTCTGTTGGAGAGGGGGCCAGGGGGTGAGGTGCTGTTGGGGAAGATCACCGCTTCCGTGAATCGATGGATGGGCCGTCCATATCCGCATTCGTCGAAATGAAAGACTTTTATCAAGTTAAACCATTGAATTAATTTATAATACTTCATTTTTAGCAAAGCTAAGGGGATAGGCGTGAAATATTTTTTCTACATGAATCGCAACCCCCTCATCGCGGTGCTTTCCGCCGCCGTTCGGCGGTGCTTTCTGCCGCTATTCAGCGGTGCTTGGCATGGGCGGGGAAGGGTTGCTAACCTGTGTCAATCGAACAGGTTTAACACCGGGCCTCGGGGTTAAAGGGGCATCGGTCCCCATCCACCGTCCTCAACCAAGGAACGGATCATGCCTCGGGAACACACAGCGGAACAACTTCTTTTCGACCAGGCGGGCCGTGTGCCCGAGCCGGAGGACAACGTGGCCATCGCCACCCGCCGCCTGGAGGCCGGCACGCGGATCGAGGACGGGAGCGAGGCCTACCGGCTCACCCACACGGTGTTGGAGGGTCATCGCTTCGTCCGCCACCCCATCGCCGAAGGCGGCGCGCTGCTTTCCTGGGGGCTGCCCTTCGGTCACGCCCTGCGCGAGTTGTCGCGGGGGGAATATGTCTGCAACGAGAAAATCCTCAAATCCATCCGCCACCGCCGCATCGATTTTCCGCTCCCCGAGGCGGCCAATTTCAAGGACCACCTTGCGCCTTACGATCTGGACGAGGCTGCCTTCCGCCCCGGCGTACAGGTGCCCCGCCACGAGACCCCGCGAACCTTCCCCGGTTTCCGGCGCGATGGCGGCCGCGGCGTGGGAACCCGCAACCTGCTGGTGGTGCTGGGCACTTCTTCGCGCAGTTCGGGGTTCGTGCGGGCGCTGGCCGACCGTCTCGCGCCCCTGGTGGCCGGCCTGGCCAACGTGGACGGCGTGGCCGCCGTGACCCACACCGAGGGCGGGGGCCAGGAGGTGCCCAACAACAAGGATTTCCTCTTGCGCACCCTGGCCGGGTGGATGGTGCATCCCAACGTGGGGGCGGTGCTGGCGGTGGACGTGGGAGACGAGCCCATCGGCAACGGCGAATTGCGGCGGTTCATGATCGAGCAGGGGTATCCGTTGCGGGACGTCACCCACAGCTTCTTCACCATGGTTGCGGATTTCGCGGCCGAACAACAACGCGCCCTGGAGATGACCAGGTACTGGCTGCCCATCGTGGACGGCTTCGTGCGCACCGAGGAGCCGGTGTCCAACCTCAAGCTGGCCCTGCAATGCGGGGGGTCGGACGCTTTTTCCGGCGTGTCGGGCAATCCCCTGGCCGGATGGGTGGCCAAGGAGGTGATCCGCCATGGCGGCGCGGCCAACCTGGCCGAAACCGACGAGTTGATCGGCGCGGAGTCCTACGTGCTCTCCAACGTGCGCGACCTGGACACGGCCCGCGCCTTCCTGGACAAAATCGCGGTCTTCAAGGAGCGCGCCGCCTGGCACGGCCACTCCGCCGAGGGCAACCCTTCCGGCGGCAACCAATACCGGGGGCTGTACAACATCGTGCTCAAGTCCATCGGCGCGGCCCGCAAAAAGCACCCCGACGTTCGCCTGGACTACGTGATCGACTACGCGCAACCCATGTCCGAGCCGGGGTATTACTTCATGGACAGCCCCGGCAACGACCTGGAATCCATCGCCGGGCAGGTGGCCAGCGGCGCCAACCTGATCCTCTTCATCACCGGCAACGGCTCCATCACCAACTTTCCCTTCGTGCCCACCTTGAAATACGTCACCACCACGGGGCGCTGGGAGATGCTCTCCAACGAGATGGACGTCAATGCCGGGCGCTACCAGGACGGCGTCCCGATGGAGGTGCTGGGCGCGGAGTGCTTCGAGCAGGTGATCGCGGTGGCCTCGGGCCAGCAAAGCCTGGGCGAAAAAGCCGGGCATTCCCAGGTCTCCATCTGGCGGGACTGGCACCAGACCGGGCCAGGCGGAATCGATGCGATCCTTCAACGCCCCAAGCCAAACGGCGCTCCCCTGCCCGTGCGGAGTGCCAATGCGAAAGGCGCCGCCGGGGCGGACGGGAGCGCGGGGAGTCACCCGGCAGCCCAAACCGGCGGCGCGGAGACTTTCCGGGGATTCCGCAACAGTGGCGCGGAGACTTTCCGGGGATTCCGCAACAGTGGCGGAATATCGGCGGACCGGGTGGGGTTGATTTTCCCCACCAGTCTCTGCTCGGGCCAGGTGGCGGGGATGATCGCCGACGATCTCAACAAAAAAGGCACCGCCGGAAGCGCCGTGTCGCGCTACGTGGCCCTGGCCCACACCGAAGGCTGCGGCGCCGCGCCCGGCTATTCCCTGGAACTGCTGGTGCGCACGGTGAGGGGACACCTGGGACATCCCATGGTGGGGCGGGCGCTGGTGCTGGAACACGGCTGCGAGCAGACCGTCAACGACACCATGCGCGAATTCCTGGAGGCCGAAGGCCTGGACGTCTCCCGGCTGGGCTGGGCCAGCATCCAGATGGACGGGGGCATCGCCCAGGTGATGGAAAAAGCGGAAAAATGGTTCTCCGAAACCCTCGAACGCGATGGCGAGCCCCAAGCCGTCGAGGCCGGGCTGGAACACCTGCGCCTCGGTCTCACCGCCGGGGGGGAGGTGGACGATGGGGCCGCGGCGGCCCTGGCCGGCGTGGCCCGCGCCGTGGCGGCCGCCGGGGGGCTGGTGGTGATTCCGGAAAACGCCTCCCTGCTGGGTTCGGATGTGTTCCGGCGGGGTTTGCTGGCCAACCCGGAGGCCGTGGCGCCTTCCCTGGGCTATGGGGAACCCGCCGCAAGCAACGGGTTGCACATCATGGAAACCCCCACCGGCCATGCCGTGGAAACCCTCACCGGACTGGGCGCCACGGGGGTGGAGGTGATGCTGGCCCATCTCGCCGGAGCGCCCATGCAGGGCCATCCCATGATTCCCCTGCTGCAGATAAGCAACCACCCGGCCACCGTCAAGCGCTTCGGCAAGGACCTGGATCTTTCCTTGACCGAAATGGCCGGGGAGGAGATGGGCCGGGCCATCCTGGAGCGGGTGCTGGAGGTGGCCTCCCGCGCCTACGTGCCGCGCCTCACCGGCCAGGGCAACACCGACTTTCAACTCACACGGGGCTGGCTGGGGCTCTCGTTGTAGGAGGGCGTGGAATGGGGAGGGAAATTTACTTGATTGGTTCCTTCCTCCGATTCATGGTATTGAGAGGGGGCTTGTGGTTCGTTTTTCAATTCTTGCCGAATCCATCGATATATCGTGAAAACCGTTCTTTCCCAGAGCTCGATTTTCCCAAGTTCCCCGTTGCCGTCATGAGCGCAAAAACCGGTTCGAAGATCACCCGCGTCTTTTTGGGCCAGGAACCCGAATTGCGCCGTGAGGTAATGTTATCGCTCAAACAGACCCGCTACTTCGCGGCGATCAGCCACGAGATTCTCGAGCAGGTGTTGTCCGAGAGCTATCTCCTCCGCCTGGTCGCCGACGATGTCCTGATCAAGGAGGGCAGCGAGGAAATCGACACCTTTTACTTTCTGCGCGAAGGATCGGTTGGCGTTTACGTGGACGGCAAGTATCTGCATTCCATCAACGAAATTGGAGACGCGGTTGGGGAAATCGGGGTCATCACCCATTCCTCCCGGACAGGCGATGTGATCGCCGAAATCGCCTCCGAATTGATCGAGGTTCCCTGGGGGGTGATCGAGTCCCTGAAGAGCCGGGATGCGGAACGCCTGCTGGCATTCTTCAACGTGATCGCGATCGTGCTGGCCGAGAAGCTGAAAACCTCCACGCAACGGGTTCATCTGTTCGAGAATTTTGTCCAGGACATTCTTGAGGGACAGGTCAAAAGTGAAGAAATTACCGCGGAACTAAAAGCGAAATACGAGGACCTGGCCCTTTCCAACGAAAATCTGAAAAATCTCGCCATCCGCGACCAGATGACCAACCTGTTCAATCATGCCGAATTCAAGGACAACCTAAGCCGGCAAATCAAGATTTACCGCCGCAACCAGGAGCCGTTCTGCCTGGTGATGGGAGACCTGGACAATTTCAAAATTGTCAACGACACCCATGGGCACTTGGTGGGGGATGAGGTGATCTGCAACGCCGCCAGTCTGCTGGTCGGCTCCCTGAGGGAAGAGATGGATTCGGTCTACCGCTACGGTGGGGAGGAATTCGCCGTTATAATGCGAAATACCTCCGAACCCGACGGAGAAATGGTGATGAACCGGTTCCGCGCCGCCCAGGAAAAAAGCTCTGTTCAGGCCAATGAGACCAAGCTGACAACGACCATGAGTATCGGAGTCGGAGGGTTCAACCCGGATTGGACCATGGACCGGTTCATCGAAACTGTGGACCAGGCCATGTACCGGGCCAAACACAAGGGAAAAAACAGGGTGGTTTCCGTTTCGGAGGCAATGCTGCTGGAAGCATCCGGGGAGGGCAGGTGAATCGGCTTTTGAACAGCCCGGCCTCCGGCCAGCCCAAGCCCCAACCGGGGAGATGGAACGATGGATCACTTCCTCCTGGATCGTCCCAACCAACGCAGCCGTTCAGCAGGGCCACTCCCGCATATTTCCCGGCAATCCCTCCCCTCAATAGCTCCTGGGGAGGCCCAGCACCTTTTCGGCGATGTAGCAGAGGATCATTTCCGGGCTGACCGGCGCAATCCGCAGCAGCTTGGATTCCCGCCAGTAACGCTCCACGTGGAACTCCTTGGCGTAACCCATTCCCCCCAGCGTCTGCATGGCCTGGTCGGTGGCCTTGAAGCCCATCTCCGCGCCCAGCAGCTTGGCCGCGTTGGCTTCCGCCCCGCACGGGTGCCCGTTGTCGTAGAGCCAGGCGGCCTTGAAGGTGAGCAGGTTGGCCGCTTCCAGGTCGGCCCAGCAGCGGGCCAGGGGGTGTTGCACGGCCTGGTTCTGGCCGATGGGGCGCCCGAACACGATGCGCTCCTTGGCATAGCGGGTGGCGCGGTCCAGGGCCACCTTGCCCATGCCGATGGCCTCCGCCGCGGTGAGGATGCGCTCGGGATTGAAGCCGTCCAGAATATAATGGAACCCCCGCCCTTCCTCGCCGATGCGGTCCGCTTCGGGAATGATCAGATCCTCGATGAACAGCTCGTTGGAATCCACCGCCGCCCGTCCCGCTTTTTCGATCTCCCGCACGTCGATCGCCTCGCGGTTGAGGTCGGTGAAAAACAGGGAGATGCCGTCCGCGGGGCGCTCGGTTTCTTCGATGGGCGTGGTGCGGGCCAGCAGCAGAATCTTGTGGGCCACCTGGGCCGTGGAGATCCATATTTTGTGGCCGTTGACGCGGTAGTGGCCGTTCTCCTTCACCGCGCGGGTTTTGAGGCGGGTGGTGTCGAGGCCCACGTCCGGTTCCGTCACGCCGAAGGCCACCTTGGTTTCTCCGTTGATGATGCCGGGCAGGTGCTCGCGTTTCTGGGCCTCGCTGCCATGCACCACCAGCGGATTGACCCCGAAGATGTTCATGTGAATGGAGGAGCAGGCCGCCATGCAACCCCCCGATGCGGCCACCTCCTGCAGCAGCAGCGCCGCCTCGGTGATGCCCATGCCGCTTCCGCCGTATTCCTCCGGCATGGCGATGCCCAGCCACCCGCCTTCGGCCATGGCGCGGTAGAATTCCTCGGGAAACTCGTGGCGCCGTTCCTGTTCCAGCCAGTAGGCGTCACCAAACCGCGCGCAGAGCGCGCGCACCTCGCGGCGGATGTCATCCTGTTCGGAAGTCCAGTCGAATTGCATATCTTGATTTTCCTCATTAACCGTTGGTTGATTTCAGCCCTCCATCCGGCGATGCCCCGGAACGAACGCCATGATTACAGATGAGACGCCCAAACCGGCCCACCCGCTCCCGCCGATCCGAATCTCCGTCTCCACCGGTTGTCGCCGGAGCCTGGCAACCAGGGCGTCCAATCCGTGATCGGCCTCGCCGCAAGCGGGCGGGGAATGGCCCCGGATAAAAAGATTCCTCCCACCCATTACAACCGAATTGGCGCCCGGACAAGTTGTTTTCCAATTTCCGTGAGAAAATTGGCCGCGGTTTCCTCCGGCAGCGGGCCTTTTAAACGATCCGATCGAACCCTCCGGCCCGCGGCGGACTCCTCGAAACAGGCTGGCCCGGTGACCTGCCCGTCCTCCCTGTTCTCCCTATCCTCATCCTCCCTGCTGGGCAAAACATCATCCTTTTGGCTCCGCTCCTTTCAGCCCGAGGCGCTTCTCATCGCCCGAAAAGGTGTGGTGCCCGCCGTACGGATTCCCAGGGGTCACCGGATGCCGTGAGGCGCATGGCCGCTTCGCTTTTCTTTTCGCCCTATGACATCCCGGTTTTGCGCGGAAAGAATGGTTGAAAAACAAGGAAGATTTATGCGGGAGCTGGCAAAATAATGATAGGAAACCCTAATTCGGGAGCAGCCAGATTTTCCCCGCCGCGAAAATTTGGGACCCTTGTCCCGGACGCATCCTTTGCTTGGCATGCTGACGGTTCTCCGGCAAGCGAAGGGGTATCCGCGAAAGTCCAGTTCAATGATTTTGCATGTCATTTCAATACATTTGTATTTTTCCTTTCCTTTCGCTCTCCAATTCCTCTTGGGTTCCCTCCCGGGTTTCGAGGGGGATAAAGGCTCAATGTTTTCCCCTTTGCAATCATGGCCGGTGTGAGAATCGGTACACGAATGGGAACGCCGGCCGGCGCGGAAAACCCCGATCGCGTTTGCCGGGAGTTCCTTCTTATTGTGATTTCTCATAGGAATAGGTATACATATATGACAATACGGGGTGGTGGTGAATCAAGGTTGCAGGCCGCAGGTGGAAAACCGAACCCAAAGACGGAACGACCCATGACGGAATCACTGCTGGTCAACCCGGAAAACAGACCGCCGGCCAAACACGTCAAGGCACTGAATGTCGCTCTGGTGGACAACGTTCCGGAGAGTAGGGCCCTTTTGAAGGCCGCCCTGCGGAGCATCAACTTCATTGACACCATCCGGGAAACCGGCTCGCCGGGAAACCTTCCCCAGATTCTTTCCGAAACGCCGGTCAACATCATCATCATCGAGGAACATCTCGATGAGGCGGATGTCTTCGGACTGGTGAAGAAAATCCATGCCAACCCCGGCACCTCCAATGTGAAGTTCATCCTCATGTCGTCCAACCTGGATACGGAAAGCCGCCGCAAGGGCATGGAGGCCGGCATCCTGGGTTATCTTTCCAAGCCCTTCGACATCATGAGCCTGGAACGGTCCATCAAGGACTCCATGGGCAAGGTTTCCACCAATCTCAAGGAAACCTTGAACAAGGTGCGCCGCATTGAATTTTTCTCCGATTTCAAGGACATGGAATTGGTGCGGCTGCTGAAGATTTGCCACACCCGCAAGTACCAGGATCAGGACCAAATTTTCAAGGAGGGCGAAAAAGGAGACCGGCTTTACGTGCTCATCGCCGGAAAAGTGGAAATCATCAAGCACGGCGATACCGGTTTGGCCGTACTGGCCACCCTGACCCCGGGGGATGTGTTCGGGGAAATGGCGCTGGTGGACCAGGAGCCCCGCTCCGCCGATGCCAGGGCCAAGGGCGACAGTATGATCATCGAGGTCAACGCCCAGATTCTCAACGACATCGATGACATTCTCGCCCTGAAATTGTTCCGCAAAATTGCGATCCTGGTGACCAAGAAGCTGCGGAACTATACCGCCATGATGTCTCAAACCTGAACGCCCCCGCAGCTGGATCCCATTTCCGTCCCCGCGGGGCTGGGGTGAAGACAGCCTTGGAGGCGGCGTTCGAGGCCAGCTTCCGCGTTTCCAGCGGCCACTGCTGTGTTCCTTTTTTGTGTTCCTTTTTCTTTTTCCATCGTTGAAAATCATATATTCTAACCTTGGGTGGGAGCCGGCCGCTTCCCCTGGCTTTTGACGGATAGGGCCGTTGCCGCCCACGGGGCGCTGTTCCCGCACATTTTTCGCCGTGTTTCCCCAGGGAGAGCGGCCATCCCTGGGGAGCTTGGCGGGGCCACTCACAAGAGGGCCATCGACCATAGGCCCATCTCCGCCACCATCGCGCTTGGGCTTCGGCCGGGGGATAGTCCCCCCCCGATCCCGGAATTCCCATAACTTGCTGGCTTAGGTCCAATGTCCGATTTAATCGAAAAGCTTGGCGCCGCCGGTTACCGGCTCTCACCCGATTTGGCCATGCAGGTTGAAGCGGCCTTGAATACCCGCCCCATCGGAGGGTCCTTTCTGAGCGGACCGGCCGGATCGGGGAAGACCTTCCTGGCCGAAGCGGTCGGGCAGGTTCACGGCTGGCAGACCTTCTTTTTCCAGGCCTTCCCCGGCTGCCGCAAGGAGGAACTGTTTCAAACGATCCTGCCCGATGCCTCCCAGACCAGCGGATTCCGCACCTTGCAGGGAATTTTGCCCATCGCGGCCGAGGCCAGCCAGAAGGGAAAGACCTCCCTGGTGCTGGACGAATGGGACAAGACCCACCCTTCCACCGACGCGTTTCTGCTGGACTTCCTGCAGAACGGCCGGGTCACCCTGCCGGGCAGCGAAATTCAGGCGGTGCAGGAAAACCTGGTGGTGTTCGTGACCCTCAACGACGAGCGGGAACTCTCCGAGCCCCTGCTGCGGCGGTTGCCGCTGATCGAGTTGCAGCCAGTGCAGCCCCAGCTGATAGAGCTGGCCCTGCGGGACACCCATGGCGAGCACGCGCACATTCCGGCCGCCATCACATTGTACCGCCGCTCCCAGTTGGTGAACCTCACCAAGCCGGTGACCATCCAGGAGTTGCGCCAATTGCTGGACGCCATCGACCTGCTCGGAGACCGGGCCGATTGGAACCGGCTGGTCTTTCAATTCATCACCAAGAACTGGGACGATCACGAATTGCTCAAATCCGCGGAAACCCTTCCGCTTCCCACCACCTCCCAGCCTCTTGGCATGGAACGCCCGGAATTGGACCCGAGGCATTTCGCCCCGGCCGAATACGAAGGGCAGACCGAGATGGCCGGAGCGAAAATGCCCCGCATTCAGCGCGACTGGATGAACCGGATTCCCGAACGCGAAGTGACCGCCCGGCCGGAAGAAGTCTATGGGGTGGTGAAACGCGGCGAAGCGGGATACGACGGCGTGGCCCGCGCCCTGCTCTCGCGCCCCGGCCAAACCGCGCCAGGGGAGGACCCCGCCGACCTGAGGATCGCGCAGGTGGGGGACACGGAAATCATCGTCTTCGAAGCCCTCGATTTCGAGCGGCTGGAGGAATGGAGCCTGGTGCTGCAGGAAGGCGGAGAACTGCTGCTGGAAGCCCGGCACGGCGGAGAACTCACCCAGAACATGCTGCTGGAGTTCAACCATGACGTGTCGGCCAGGGAGCCTTCGGAGAAGGAGCGGTGCAAGGTGTACTCGCTGACCCAGAGCGAGATGCTGATGCGATACCGGGAATCCAAGTTGCGCTGGACGCCGGAGGTGCTGGAGGTGGTCACCGGCAACTACCAGGACACCCGGGAGCTGTGGGACTTCCTCTACGGGCGCGGGGGCGTGGTCACCGCCGCCAGGATGGCCATCACCAAGCTGGAGGCCGAAGGCGGCTCGCAGCCGGAGGATGCGGAAATGCCATCCAACGAGCAATTGCGCTCCGATTACCTGTTCGTCCTGCGCGACTACAAGCACCTGCGCGAGTGGTTCGCGCTGCTGATCTCGCGCAATCTGCAAATCTGGGACAGGATCACCTGCGAATTCCGCAACCTCACCGTGGTGGGCAGCGCCCTCGGCCTGGAGGAATTCCGCCCGGAAAACGAGAGCCCCGGCACCAAGGAGGAGGCCGAGGCCATCAAGCGTTTCCAGGCTTTCACCCAGCCGGCCATGGATTATTACGAAAGCCATCTGGTGCAGGTGGAGTCCGAACTGGTGCAATTCATCGCGCAGAGCGGGGAGTTTCCGCCGGCGGTGGAAGACGGCGGCATTTTCGGACTGCACGAGGTGCATACCGATCTGGAGAAAACCCGGCGCGAAGGGCTGAAACTCTATATGCGCAAATCGGTGCGGGAGGCCTGATGGGGCGGATACGGCGCGAATGGCTGGAACGGATCCCCGATCATGCCTGGGTGCGGCGCCCGGGCACAGGCCGGAAGGATGGACCGGAGGATGGACCCCCTCCGCCCAAGGAGGAGAGCGATGAGGGCGGAGACGACGGGGACGATGCGGCCGATGCGGCCGGCGTTCCCGATGGCGGTGCCGCCAGGGAAGACGCCGCCAGGGAAGACGCCGCCGGAGAAGACACCACCGGAGAAGACACCGGAGAGGGTGAGGGGATCGAGGACGATTACGGGCTGGACATTCCCGAGGAAATCGAAGCGCGGCGGCGGGAGCAGGAGGAGAAAAACCGGCGCCCGGTGGCCAATCCGGGCCTCGCCCCCCGCGCCTTCGGGCTGGAGGGCCATTACCTGCGCAACCTGGCCACCCGCTTCGCCCGCATGATCACCAAGGTCGCCGAGGATTCGGCCGATCTGCCCTCCCAGGGCGACGAGGAATGGGACATGCCCGAACTGCTCAAGCGCCGCTTCACCGGGCGGTTGATCCACCAGTGCCGCATGACCCGCGAAAAACGGAAAGTGGCCATCGTGCTGGACACCTCTCCCTCCTGCGAGCACCAGGCCCGGCTGTTCGCCTCGGTGGCCCGCATCGCCGAGGAACTGGGCGATTGCGACCTGTACGAGGCGCCCAATTTCGCCATCGTCGCCCGCAAGAGCGGCGACGCGTGGGAACAGCTCGCATCCACGGAAGAGGAATGGGCTTTCAAGGGGCGGGTGGTGCTGGCCTTCGGCGATTTCGACGGAATCGAGCGCATCTGCGAAGCCTCGGCCATCCGGGGCAACCGCATCTACTGGTTCTGCTGCGAGGAACGCCCCGACGTGCTGGAACAACAGCGGGAAACCTTCGTCCGGCGCTACAAGGGCAAATACTTCCCCGCCACCTCCCTCCAGCAATTGCTGAAAGCCATCGCCCGCGTGCGGTGAGGGGCGCTTCACGACCGGAATCCTGATCGAAAAATATTTCAGGTCATGGTATAAAACCCGCTGATCCGCCGGGAAACCACACTGCATAACTTTTGAGGTGAAGGTGAAGAAATTTTTATTTGTTCCTATTTTGACCCGCGCCCTCCTGCTGACCCTCCTGCTGGCCTTGCTTCCGGCGTTGTTTCCGGCGCTGCCCCCAGCTCTATCCAATGGCGCCTGGGCGGCGGAAAAAACCTTCACCAAGGAAATGCGGCGCATCATCGGGGAAAATCAGTCCCGCGACGGCGCCCGCGCGGCGGCCTTCGCCGAAGCCAAGCGCCTGGCCCTGGAGGAGGCCGGGGCCTTCCTGTTGTCCCTCACCGTGGTCAAGAATTACCAGATCGCCAGTGATGAAATTATCGCCCTCACCTCCGGCGTCACCAGGACCCGGCTGGTCAGGGAAAAAGCGTTCGTGGAAAACGACGCCTTTGGCATCCTGGTGGTGGTGGTCGTGGTGGTCAACACCGGCACCCTGGAGGCCAGCATCAAAAAGCTGCTGGCCGACCGCGAGCACCTGGCCCGTTATCAGGCCGCCGAAAAGCGCAACCGGGAACTGCTGGCCCAACTGAAGGCCCTCCAGGCCCGGATGGCTCAACTGAAGGCGCAGGGCAACGCCAAAAGCCCGGCGCTGAGAACACAGTTTCGCAAAAACGCCGCCCAACTGACGGCCATGGATTGGATCGACAAAGGCCTGGCGCTTTACGATGGCCACAGTTTCGCTCCCGCCATCGCGGCGATTTCCGTATTCGGAAAAGCCATCCAGACCGACCCCGCCAACAGCCTCGCCTACGCCATGCGGGCCAGGGCGCGAAACAGCCGTTATCGCGAAAGCAAGGACAAGGCGGACCTGAGCCTTGCCCTCAAGGACGCGGAAACAGCCATCCGCCTGGACCCGAAGCAATCCATGGGTTATTTTGCCCGGGGGTATATCCATTCAAAAATGAGGCAGTACGAACTGTCGCTCAAGAACTACTCCCGCTCGATTGAAATCGATCCCTATTTTCCCGTGGCTTACAACAATCGAGGAAATGTTTATCAGCGTTTCAAGCAATATAAAAAGGCCATCGCGGACTTTAACCGCGCCCTTGATCTCAATCCTGATTATGCAACCTCTTATTCAAACAGGGGTCTCGTTTATGGTGACTTAAAACAATACCAGCGGGCTCTTCAGGACTACGACCGCGCCATAAAACTAAATTCCAATTTTTCCGACGCACACTTCGGACGGGGGGCTGTTTACCAGGAAATGAAACAATTTCGACGGGCCATCGAGGATTACACCAGAAGCATCGAAATTGATCCTGGCAAGGCCAGCGCCTATAACAACCGGGGGATTGTTTATAAAGTTTTAAAACGGTATGAACGGGCCATCGAAGATTATGACCGGGCTATCGAACTCGACCCAAAAGATGCCGCCGCATACAACAATAGAGGAGTGGTTTATAAAATTTTAGAACAATATAAACGAGCCATCAAAGACTATGACCGGGCCATCGAACTCGACTCAAATTATGCCTTCGCATATCAAAATCGAGGGAGGGCGTATGATGATTTAAAAAAATACCAACTGGCCATCCGGGATTTCAGCCGCGCCATTGAACTCGATCCGAAGTATGTAAATGCCTACCTCAATATTGGAGTGACTTTTTATAAGTTGAAACAATACGAACAGGCAATAACAAACTGGGATCGTACCATCGAACTCAGGCCAAATAATACCAATGCCCTAAAAAACCGGAGATCGGTTTTTAGATGGAATATCCCTGGCGGGGAAATCGGATACTACAATCGTCTCATCGTGCGCGAACCGAAAAATGCAATGGCCTACTATCATAGGGGGACTGCTTACCGGAAATTGAAAAAATACGACAATGCCGTCGAGAATTTTAATGCCGCGATCCAGCTAAGGCCCGATCACGCCCTGGCCTATTTTTATCGGGGGTATTCATATGCGCGTTCCGATAAACGGCAACAAGCCATCGAGGACTATGACAGGGCCATTGGGATCGATCCCGATAACGCAACATTCTACAATTCCAAGGCATGGCTAATGGCTACCTGTCCGGAGGAATCCTGCCGGGACGGCCAACAGGCTGTCAAAATGGCCGAAAAAGCGGTGAAACTGAGAGATTCCGCAAGTTATCGGGACACCCTGGCCGCCGCCTACGCAGAGGCGGGGCGTTTTGAAGATGCGGTGCGGGAACAGAATAAAGCGTTATCCATGCTAAGGACAGGAAACTACAGCACAAAAAACCAGTTTACCTGGCATCTGATGTCTTACCAGCAAGGCAAGCCATGGCGGGCTCCTTGAGCTGAAGCGGGAGTGCTCCGGCCCAATTCCAGCCTATCGAACCCCGCCGCGGATATGTTAGTTTGGGGTGACATCCGGCCCGGCCTTGACAGCTTCCCGGCCCGGCGGGCCGATGCCCCAGCGAGGG
>JACZSY010000286.1 GCA_022573975.1 SAR324 cluster bacterium
ATTTTCCCCCGTACGAATTCTCAGGCTCCCGGTGATCAGCGGTTTACAATTGGTTTATCAAAACACCTTTTCCGGCTCCTGTTGCAATTCGCCCCGGCGCAACCGCGTCGCCGCGAAGCAGGCCCCGCCAAAAATCGTCACCGGCACCCATTGGGAAACGAGGTAGAACACCGAGGACGCCAGGGCGACTTCCTGGGGCACCCCGAAGGGCACAAGGGCGAATACGAACGCGGCTTGTATCGCCCCGACATAACCCGGGGCGCTGGGCACGGTCACGGCCAGGGCGGAAACCGCGATCACGATCATGGTTACGCCGAAGGAGATGGAGGTATCGAAGGCGGCAAGGGCCAGCCAGACCATTCCTCCCGCGACCAGCCACTTGGCCAGAGACAATACAAGCAATGCCAGCAAAATATGAGGCGTTTTCAACGCTGCCAGGCCGTCCATGGAATTTTTCAGCAGGCCGGCCCCCTTTTCTCTCAGACCGCGAGGCAGCCAGAATGCGAGCCGGCGGTACAGGGCGAGGAATGTTCCGGGGAATCGCAGGAAGAACACGATTCCCACGCATCCAGCGGCCGTGACGGCAGCGGCGGCCTCCACTCCGAAGCGGAACGATTCAGGAAAAGGGTCCAGGACGAGCACCGCGAGGAAGTAGAAAAAAAGGATGGCGAATACGTCCAGTATCCGTTCCCCCACCAGCGAGGCCAATACGCTGCTCACCGGCAGGGTGTAGCGGCGTCCGAACACGATGGCCCGCGCCACTTCCCCCAAATGAGCCGGAAAGACATTGTTGCCGGCGAATCCGATCATCATGGCCGGGCCGGATTGGGTCAGGGTGAAACGGCCCAACGGGCGCAGGAGAAGATTCCACCGCCAACCGGTCAAAAAGTAAAACCCGGCCAACAACCCCAGAAAGGGGGCTAAAACACGGAAATCCGCACCTGCCAGGAGCCGCATCAGGAGCGCGAAGTCCACTCCCCATAGCGCATACACCAAGGCCGCGGTAGTGGAAGCGCCCGCCACCAGAATATATGCGGTTTTTTTCAGTGAAAACAATGCGGGTTCGATGGGGGTTGCCGAAAGAAAAAGCAGACATCAGCCCATTGATAGCATTTGGTGCGGGGATTGGGAAATCTGGCAAATTCCCATCTACTCCGGCAGTTTTATTAAAAACCAATTCAGGGGAATCAGATGATAATAACCCTTCTCTGAAAGGTATTACAGCGCATTCCCATCGGTGTTCTTCTTCCCGGGGCGATTCCGAAACCGGGCGTAGTGATATAAAACCGGGTAGCCCAGCCCTGCCAGTATTGCCAGCCCCGGCATGATGGGATGCCTGAAGCGGCCCAATCCGATCGCCCCGCTGGACAAGACCAGAAAATATCCCATCACCAACAACAACAACCAAACCTCCTCTCCAATCAGATCCCTGCGCAAAATCAGAGCGGCCCCGGCCAGATAATACTGGAGCAGAATTAAGCCGAACCCCACCAGCGCCGCCACCAGCAGTGGGCGTTCTTTCAGCATGTACCCAATGGCCGCGACGATCCCTTTATCCACGGCCAGCCCCAGCAGGCCGCCCTCTTTGGGGTAGAGACCGTATATTTTCAGGTAGGTCACCGCGTCGGGGTCAAACAAAACCCTCACCATGCCGCTGGCGAGGATGGAAATGAAAATCCCCGGGTTCGCGGTCAGGGTATGCAAACCCTCACGGGTCATGTATTTCATCCGCTTGGAAAGCGGCCACTCCCGTTGTTCCGGATGGCGGGAATAATAGACTTCATCCTTCGACCACCCTTCTTCCTCAAGGTACTGGTAGAAGGGAATTGCTTCCTTTTTGGCGATTACCGGGCCGGCATGAAAATAGTAAAGGTTATAAGCCGAAACGGTGGCGAAACCCGAATACCCAGCCACCTGCCAGTTCCGCCATTGCCATAACCCCGTCCCCAAAAAACAAATCAGCACAAAAAGGGAAATTTGAACCAGTCCTTTCATTTTTCGGGAGGGCCGGAGGAAAAGACAGGCCAATAAAAAAAACCCGATCGGAATCGGAAGGAAAAAACCAATCGGGCGGACATACGCCGATGCGGTCAGTGAGAGGGCGGATAAAATCAGGAAAACCGTCGAGCGGGATTTCAAGTGGCGCCCCAACCAATACAAAAACAGCACCAGCAGGAAGGTGAAAAGGGTTTCCGACAACAACAGCGAGGAATAAACCACCGAAACCGGTTCGATGGAATACAGGAATGCGCACAGGAGGGCGGTTCGTTCCGATCCGCTGATTCGCCGTGCGATCAAATAGAGGAGCCAGACCGTGGCGCAACTGAGCAGAATCTGGAGTAAAATCGCCACCAATTCCGGGTGGCCGATCCATAGCCCCGGCACCAGCATCAGCGGGTAGCCCGGCGTGCGGAACAATTCCGGGTGGCCGGCAACCGAAAAGGTTCCCGATTCGATCAATGCCTTCGCCGGCCGAAGGTAGGACATCGAGTCCCCTTCATAAAAAACGGAGAAATCGCCCGATATCAGCCAAGCGGAAAGGAACAGGCCCATGCGGAGGGTGAAAGCCCCGGCCAGGATGGCCAAAAGAGCCTTTCGCGCGCTCAGGCCAGGCGCTTTATCGTCCGGGCGGCCCCTAGAAAATATCAATTAAACCCTCATTTTTGATGAATGCGGCAGTTCCCGGAGGGGACTGCCAAGAAAGCCCAAACGACCCATCGATTCTTCAATACCACGAGTTGGGATTTGGAATCCACATCGACCGGTGCTGCGCCCCTTGTTTTTGCCCCGAGAGGGGGTTGGACCCGGTTTTTGGAGGTGTGGTAACGTAACTGTGCAGCCAGGAGTCAATCTCCCTCTCGATCTCTAATCCGGACATCATGAAAAAATTCGATTTTTGGAATTTTGCCAAGGTTCCTGGAACAAGGCGGCTAAAACCAAACACGTTTGGGCGATTCCCGCCGCCGGATAAAACCAATACGCACCGTTTGTCGTTAAAGAACCAAGATAAACACCCGGCTCCGGGTGGCCGGGGATTACAACGCAGGATGTATCACGGATGAATTTCAATGCAGCATAACGCCCCTCCGTTTTCATGTGGGGGGCGTCATCCGGGGAGATATCAAATCGAAACTTCCCTTCAAGTCGCGCATGGACAAGAAACTGGAACAAAGTTACCAAATGCTGATCGAGGAAAGCATTGCCTCGGGGGTGGTGAGGATTGGCAAAAACGGGGACGAACAGCGAAAAGCTCCCCGATTTCAGGTCAAGGATGGAGCCATCTCGGTGCGGGTTGAACCCACCTTCGAGATTCTCGATCTTTCCGCCACTGGCATGGCCTTCCTCTCCGACATTTCCTTCAAACCTGGCTCGACCATCACGCTGTTCCTGGAAGAAACCACCGGAGTGCAGGCGTTCGTGATCGGGTGTGTGATGATGGAAACCGACCCGGATTTGCTGGAAACCCGCTACCGGGTGCAATGCCGGTTCGACAACGAGGAGCATGGCCGCATGGTGTTGCTGATGATGAGCGAGGTCAACAAATTGGGGATTTGATGTGGGCCGGGGCCTTATTTCTTCATCGGCGCCATTGGCCCTGGAAAAGCGCGGCCAGCCGCCGCCAGGGGGCGCCCGCCATGCGGATCAGCCACACCCCGGGATAGAGCAGGGCCCCGGTAACCAGCAGCATCGCGGTTCGCGACCGCGCCGGATGCTTCTTGCGGAGGGTGTAGGTGTGCCACCCTTCGGATTGCCGCGTTATCGCCAACACCTCCGACTCGTTCCATCTGGCCCAGATGGGAATGTCCTTGACCGCTCAAGGATCGTTGGTGAGAACCCGCATCACCTCCCCGGGCGCCAGGCCGGCCATGGCTTTCCGGGTTTTCCGGATTGTGTTGCTGAACAACCGCATGGGAATTTCCAGCGTATGCCCGGGAGCGGCCGCTCCGGATTGCTCCTCGCTGAAACCTTCCGTGGATGGCGTTGGTATTTTCATGGGGGGGAGTCCACGCTTGATGGGCCGAGGGTCTTGGACGTTGTTGGGCATTGTATCACGATTTGGAGGCTGGTGTTTCCCTCTGCATGCGGGTGGATCATACGTAGCCATAGGCGTCCCAGCCGCCATCCACGGTGAGCACGGCGCCGGTGATGGACCCCGCCGCATCCCCGGCCAGATAAACCACTGCCGCGGCCACGTCCCTGACCTCGCCCAGCCGCCGTTGGGGGGTTCGCCCGGTCAGCCCGTCCTCGTCGATCACCCCGCGTTCGATCATGCCGGCCACGATATCGGTGCGGATGTATCCGGGGGCCACGCAGTTGACGCGGATGCCGTGCCCGGCCCATTCGATGGCCATCACGCGGGTCATATGATGCACCGCCGCCTTGGAGCCGCAGTAGCCCAACCGGTTGGGAAAGGCGTTTTCGCCCGCGATGGAACCGATGTTGACGATCGCGCCCCGGCTCTGCCCATTCCCGTCCTGCCCGCTCCCGCCCTGCCCGGCTCCGGCGATCATCCCGCGCGCCGCGCGTTGGGAGCACAGAAACACACCCTTGGCGTTGATGCCGTAGATGCGGTCGTAGTCCAATAATAGGGCCAACTTGGCTTGTCCGGGCAGGCCGGAGCGCACCATGTCCCATGTTTGGGCCAGCGCCGCCGGCATGTCCAGGTCGTTTTCCACCGCGGACCAGAATTTCTGGCGCCACTCGTCTGTCTCGGGAGGAAGCTCGTCCAGCGGGGGCAACCCCTTCCAAACCCAGATACGGTGGCGGAGGTTGGTCAGCGCTTTTTCGGCGGCCTTTAGCGACGTAAAGGTGAAGTTCATCCGGTGCCGGTATCGAATCGTCAGGCAGAGGTACCGGAAGGACAGGGGAGCGAACCCCCGGGAGATCAGTTCATCAAGAAGGAATACGTTCCCTGAGGACTTGGCCATCTTGGCCCCGTCGGCCAGCAGGTGTTGGGCGTGGACCCAGTAATTCACGTGGGGATGGCCGAAGGCGGCTTCGCTTTGGGCAATCTCGTCTTCGTGGTGGGGGAAGATATTGTCGACGCCACCGGTGTGGATATCGAACCGTTCCCCCAAATACTTGGCGGCCAT
>JACZSY010000287.1 GCA_022573975.1 SAR324 cluster bacterium
CTGGGCGGCGGACCTCTTCCGCCTGGTGGGCCTGCTGTTCTTCAATGAACAGCACCTGGCCCTGGCCCTGGCCATCGCCCTGCCCCTGCTTTTCCTGGTCGTGCCGGCCCGCAAAGGCCCCCGCGCCTCCGTGCCCTGGTACGACTGGATCGCCGCGGCGTTGGGGTTTGCGGCATCGATGTATATATTTTTCCGCTATCCCGATTTGATGGACCGGGTGATCGAAAATCCCCTGGACGGCCTGATCGTCTCGGCCGTGATGATCGCGCTCTGCCTGGAGGGATTGCGCCGCACCGTGGGCTGGACCCTGGTCATGGTCACTGTGATTTTGTTCGGCTATGCCATGATCGGGCACCTGGTGCCCGGGGTGATGCAAACCCAGGCGGTAACCGCCAAGAAACTGATCGTCTACCTGGGCCTGGACACTTCCGCCCTGTTGGGCATCCCCATGTTGATCGTGGCCACCATCGTGGTCGGCTTCGTCTTCTTTGGCCAGGTGCTGCAAAAATCCGGCGGCGGCGAATTTTTCAACGATTTGGCGCTGGCCCTGATGGGCCGCTTCCGTGGCGGTTCGGCGAAAATTTCCATCACCGCCTCCAGCCTGTTCGGCTCCATCTCGGGGATCGTGGTTTCCAACATCATGGCCACCGGCGTGATGACCATCCCGATGATGAAGCGGGCCGGTTATCCCGCCCATTCGGCGGCCGCCATCGAAGCGGTGGCCTCCACCGGGGGACAGTTGATGCCGCCGGTAATGGGGGCGGTGGCCTTTTTCATGGCCGAACGCCTCCAGGTGCCCTATAGCAGCGTCGCCATGGCCGCGTTGATTCCCGCGGTGCTCTATTACATGGCCCTGTTCATTCAGGCCGACCTGGAAGCGGCCAGGGAGGGAATCCAGGCGGAAAAGCCCGAGAACATTCCGTCCCTCTGGTCCGTGCTGAAGGGGGGGTGGATGTTGACCGCCCCGTTCGTGGTGATCGTGGTGGCCCTGTTTCCCATCGGCCTGCCAAACGTCCCCATCCTGCCCGGGTTGCTGGGTCCGGTCTGGGATTTCGTGGTGGGAAGCGTACAGCCCCAGCAGGCCGCGCTATATGGCTCGCTGACGGCCGTGGCGGCGGGCCTTTTGTTTGGCTACAAGGGCCGGCGCATGTCCTTGCGCGATACCCTGGACGCCGTGATCGCCACGGGAAGGGGCGTGCTGGACATTTTCATGATCGCCGCCGCGGCAGGGTTCATCATCGGCATCATGCACCGCACCGGCCTGGGTTTCGGGCTGACCATCATGCTGGTGAATGTGGGCTCCACCCATATCCTGCTGTTGCTGTTGATCGCGGCCATTCTGTGCATCGTGTTCGGCATGGGTCTGCCGACCCTGGCGGTGTATCTCCTGCTCTCGATCCTGGTCGCGCCTTCCCTGGTGGAGGCCGGGTTGGACCCCATGGGCGCTCATATGTTCATCTTCTACTTCGGCATGATGTCCATGATCACGCCGCCCCTGGCCATCGCCGCGTTTTTCGCCGCCAGCCTGGCCCAGGCCGACGCCATGAAAACGGGCTTTGCCGCCATGCGTTTCGGATGGCCGGCCTATGTGGTGCCTTTCCTCTTCATCGCCTCGCCGGCCCTGCTGATGCGGGGCGGGGTGGTCGAGATCGCCTATGTTTTTCTCGCGTCCTGCGGGGGCATCTGGCTGATTTCGGTGGGAATGTCCCGCTTTCTCTACCGCAGGCTCGGCCTGGCGCAACAGTTGGCGTTCCTGGCGTCCGGGACCCTGCTGATGATCCCCTGGGGGGCGGTTTCCTGGGCGCCCTGGGCCAACGCCGCCGGCCTGGTGCTGGCCATGGTGGTGGTGGGGGGAGAATGGAAGCTGGCCCGGATGGAAACGCAAGCCACCACGGGATAGCCCTCACCGAAGGGGCTGTGGGATAATCTTGCAAGGGGGCCGTCCTCCGGCTCCTCCGCGACTCCTCTGTGGCTCCTCGCCGGAAAATCTCCCGATCAGGATGATGTTTGCAACCCACTCGCCATGGATCAACCCGCCCCAGGATCGCCATCAAGGCCCAACTCGTCCCGCAGGGCGTCCTCCAGTGCGGGGAAAAGGTAGGGAAACTTCATTTCCAGGAGGCGGGCCGGCAATACCCGCTGGCCTTCCAGCAACAGGGACTGGCCCATCTCTCCGAACATCAACCGAACCATGGGGGCGAACAACGGCAGCACGGTGGGGCGTTTCAGCACCCGGCCGAGCGCGCGGGTAAACTCCCGATTGGTTGGCGCCTCCGGAGCCACCGCGTTGACCGGCCCGGAGAGGCCGTCGTCGAAGAGGGCCGTGTTTACGATCCCCAACAGGTCTTCCATGGCGATCCAGCTCATGTATTGCCGCCCGGAACCCAAACGGCCGCCCAGGCCCAGCCGGAAGGGAGGAATCAGCTTGCCCATCGCGCCGCCTTCCGCCGCCAGCACCATCCCGGCCCGGAGGTGCACCACCCGGATGCCCGCCTCCCGGGCCGGATCGGCCGCGGCTTCCCAGGCCCGGCAGACCTCCGCCAGAAATCCCCTCCCGGCCGGGTGCTCCTCGTCCACCGGATGCGTTCCGGTGTCCCCATACCAACCCACCGCCGAGGCGCAAATCAGCACCCGGGGTTTCCGCTCCAGTCCGGCCAGCGCGCGGGAGAGCAGACCGGTGCTCTTGACCCGGCTGTCCAGGATGGCCGCCTTGCGGGCGGGGTTCCAACGGCCCGCGGCCAGGTTTTCCCCGGAGAGGTGAATCACCGCGTCCATCCCTTCCAGGGCCGCGGCGTCGATCTCCCCGGTTTCGGGATTCCACCGCACTTCCGATTCCCCTTGCGCGGGGGAACGGCGCACCAGCCGCACCACCCGGTGCCCGCCGGAGGACAAAAACGCGCGGAGCCGTGTGCCCACCAGGCCCGAGGCCCCCGTGACGGCGATGGTCAACGGCCCCCGGCCGGCAAAACGGGCGTGGCGGATCAAATCGTTGCGCATCCGCCGGTGTTGATGACGAAAGAGACGCTCCAGGCGCCGGGGAATCCCATCGCCCACCCAGGGCAGCGGCAGGAAGGGCCTCCAATGCACCCGATCCTCCACCCGGCAGGCATCCTCCCCAACGGGCGAAAGGGTCATTACGTGCAGCCAACTGTTGCTCGGTGTGGGTTCCCGCGCAAAGGAGAAAAAGCGCCGCCATCCCACCGGGCCGCAGAGGGACTCGATGCGGTAGGACTCCGCTGCCTCCCGGATCGAGGTCACCTTGCGCCCTCCCAGGTTGGGGGCCGTCACATCGCGCCCTTCCCGGACGGATATCCACGGAGCGCGCAAGCGCTCACCAACAGCACCGGCGCCCAAGCGCTCACCAACAGCACCGGCGCCCAAGCGCTCAGCAACATCCCCGGCGCGTTGGCGCTGCTCCAAATCCTGGCCGGTCAGCCACCGCCAGACCGTCCCGGCGGAAACGGGGATTTCGGATGTATGTGAAAATTGCGGCATGATCCCCCCTATGTGACGGATGGGCGAGGTTGGCCCCTGGCGGCCCCGGTGGGTTGGAGGCTGGTGGAAAGGGAACAAGGAGGCCGCTTTCCCGGATTCACTTTACACGCGCCACGGCGTGATGGAAAATGCGCCAACCCTCACGGCCGTGACCGGTTTCCCGCCGGGAGCCGGGGCGCCGGACACCACCGGAACTTCCCGCGGGATTTCCCGCAACCGCCCATGAACGCATCGCCGCGAGCGCATCCCTGGATGGACCCCGAGGGCCCCATCCGCCTGGCGGTCAGCGCCTGCCTGTTGGGGAAGCCCGTGCGATGGGATGGCGGCCACAAGCGCGATCCGTTGCTGGCGGGGATGCTGGCTGGCCTTCTGGTGGGAGCCCTGGAATATGCCGAGGTCTGCCCGGAGGTGGCCGCCGGGCTGGGCACGCCCCGCCCGCCGATCCGATTGAGCGGAAACCCCGGGAGATACCGCGCGCTGGGGGCTGAGGACCCGTCCCTGGACCCCAGCGAGGCGCTCCGCCTCCAGGGCCGCCGAGCCGCCGCGGAAATGGAGGAGGATTGGATCGATGGCGCCGTGCTGAAGAGCGGCTCGCCCTCCTGCGGGATCCGGGGGGTGACGGTGTATGGGCCTCGGGGAGGGATTCGCGGCCGGGGCGGGTCGGGGTTGTTCGCCGCGGAATTGATGGCGGCTCGCCCCGAATTGCCCATGATCGATGAAATCGGTTTGAACGATCCGCCCCGGCGGGAGCATTTTTTCGGCCGGGTGGTGGCTGGCCGGCGGTGGCGGTGCTTGCTGGGGGGCGGAACCGATTCCGCCGCCGATTTCGCCGCCCTGGCCGCTTTTCACCAGGCGCACCGGCTGACCCTGCTCAGCCATGGTGTCTACGCGGGCGCGCTCTGGAAAGCCCTTTTCGCCGGCAGGAAGGCGATGGGCGCGCGCGAGGCGGCCGAATACGGGCGGGCTTTTCAGCAGGCCCTGGGCCGGAAGCCCACCCGGCGGCGGCATGGGTGGGTGCTGCGGCGCCTGGCGCAGGCCGCGTTTCCCGCAATGGAGCGGAGGCGGGGAGATCGATTGCGGAAGGCGGTGGAGGCTTATGCGTCAGGGAAGACGCCACGGAGCACTCCGCTGCTGATGCTGCGGGAGCATTTCGAGGGCCATCCCCACCCCTTGGCGGAAGGACAAACCTACCTGGCTCCCCATCCCCTGGAGCTGCTGGGAGCGGTCCAAACAGCAGGCATTTGAGGGGTGTCACCCCTCACGTCCCGAAAAAATCCATCGCAACCTCAATTTCCGGCCTGCGGCCTCCTCCCCCTCCACGGGCTGTTAAACAACACAGTGGAGGGGGGGAAAGCGTCGTATTTACAATAATATAGGCAAGGAAGTCACCCTTCCCCACTCGGTGGGGAAGATAACATGGGGGCCGTGAATCCTGATAAGGTGCGTTGATCCGTAAATTCAATGCAATCCATCAAGGAGACACGGCCATGAAAACGATAAAGCAACTCAACGCGATCAACAAGCTTGTTGTGGTTTCAGGTGAACTGGTATTTGCCGGGGTGGATGTCCATAAACTAACCTACCATGTGTCTTT
>JACZSY010000288.1 GCA_022573975.1 SAR324 cluster bacterium
CCAACGGCATCGATGGCACGATCTCCAGCGCGCTCGGCGCGGCGGCCGCCCACAGAAACACCGGGGCCACCGGGGGGCCATCTGTGCTGGTCATCGGCGACGTGGCCTTCAATCATGACGCCAACGCCCTGCTGGCCGCCCGACAGTTTGACCTTCCGTTGACCGTGGTGTTGATCAACAACGACGGCGGCGGCATCTTCGAGATGCTCCCCATCGCCGAATACGGGGAACTCCATGAAACCTATTTTGGCACGCCCCACGGCATTGACTTCGCCTCCCTTTGCGCCGCCTATGGCGTGCCCCACCATCTGCCGGAAGATTGGGATGCGTTCCGCCAACGGGTGCGCGACGGGTTGGCATCCGGCGGACCCAGCGTGATCGAGATTCGCGGCGACCGCCGGGAAAACCGCGCGCGGCACCTGAAGGCGAGCCAGGCCGTGGCCGGCGCCCTGAGCCTGGCTTTTCCCCCTGGCCGGGTCTTGTAATCGGATTTTTTCCGCGCAACCCTTCCGGCGCGGAGCCCCCGTGGCCTCAAGGGGCAGGAACAAGGCGGGTTTTTCGGGGCATTTTCACCCCCATCGTTTTGCGGCGGGGAAAATCTCATGCGAAAAAAAGGAGCATCGCGGGAAACGATGAACAACGTAGCATTGAACAATGTGGCTTTGAACCTTGATGCCGACCGGGAATTGAAAAACGGCCGGCCGGTGCTGACCCTGCTGCATGGGTTCACGCAAAATCTGAACTCATGGGACATGGTTCGCGACGGGCTGCGCAGGATCGGACCCACCGTGGCGGTGGACCTGATCGGCCATGGCGGCTCCCCCAAGCCCGAGGACGTGGCTCCGTACCGCATGGAGGCCTGCCTGGATCACCTGGAAGCGGCCATCAATCGGCTCGGCCTGAGCAGCTGTTGGTGGGTCGGATATTCCATGGGCGGGCGGGTGGCCTTGCAAATGGCGGTGAGCAAACCGCATCTGGTGGAAGGCCTGGTGCTGATTTCCGCCTCGGCGGGCTTCCCCGATCTGGAAGCGCGGGCCACCAGGATCGAGGCGGACAACGCGCTGGCCGACCGGATTGGCGGATGGGGCATGGATCAGTTCATCGATTATTGGCTGGACCTGCCCTTGTTCGAGGGCTTCAAGCGATTGCCCCCCTCCTTCCAGAGGGCCATGCGGGCCGAGCGGAAGAAGAACTCCCCGGTGGGACTGGCAAACTCCCTGCGGGGGATGGGCGCCGGCGCCATGTTGCCCGCTTGGGCGCACCTGCGGGAGCTGACCGTGCCGGCCCTGGTGCTGGCCGGAGAACTGGACGAACGGTTCGTGGCCATGGCCCGTTCCATGGCCGCCGGCATGACCGAGGCGGATTTGTCCATCATCTCCGACGTGGGCCATTCCGTTCATCTGGAGAGTCCCCAGCGCTTTCTAAGAGCCGTCACCGGCTATTTCGACCGCATTCCCCGCAAACCCCCCGCGGCCGCCGGGCAGTGAGCGGGAACCGCGAATGGAGGGCGTGAGTACCTGTCGCGAGCGCGGGCCGCCAATGGGAGGGGGTTGCGGTGGTCTGGGTTGCGGTGAAAAAAGCCGGAATATATACTCGTGGTGCTGGGAATTCCCGGCGGGCTTTCCACTTGACCGGCGCCGCCGGCCCCATTGGCGGAAGCCGTTCCATGGCTTGGCGCACCGGGGCCGCAGGGAAGGATCTTCCGGCCCGCGCGCGACGCCCTCTCACGCGATGGCTTCTCAAGCGATGCCCTCTCACCCATAATTTTTACTGGCATGAAGCGGTCCCGACTCCCGCGAACCTCCGTTCTTATCGCCGCCCTGGCCCTGGCTCTGGGTGTAGCGGCCGTTTCAGCTTGTGCGGAACTGGATTTCTACTGGCAGGCCGGAGTTGGGCAGATGGAGATTCTCAACAAACGGCGGCCCATCGGAGAGGTGTTGCGGGACGATGGGGTTTCGGGAGAAATCAAGGCGAAATTGCGGATCATTCTGCGCGCCCAGGCGTTCGCCACGCGCAGGTTGGGTTTGCCCAAGGAGGGACATTACCGCTATTTCACCGACCTGGGACGGGAATATGTCAGTTGGCTGGTGGTGGCCGCCCAGCCCCTTTCCATGGCGGAATACCAATTCTGTTTTCCTTTGGTGGGATGCCTGGGGTACAAGGGCTTTTTCAAAAAGGCGGACGCGGAGGCCCTGGCCGGGCGGCTGCGCCGAAAAAATCTGGATGTGCTGGTGCGTCCGGTGCGGGCCTATTCGACCCTCGGCTGGTTCGACGATCCGGTGTTGAACACCTTTCTCAATGGCCAGGAGATGGAGTTGGCCGGCACCTTGATCCATGAACAGACCCACCGCCTGTTTTTCCTCAAAGGCGACACCGCCTTCAACGAGTCCTTCGCCAGCTTCGTGGAGGAAGAGGGCTTGCGCCTTTACGTGGCGGAATTTTTCACCGGCGGCGGCGCGCTGTTGCGCAGACACGGGAAGGTGCGGGCGGATCGGCTCCGCTTCCGGGAGATCGTCCTGCGGGGCCGCGCCCGGCTGGAACGGATGTACCGCTCCAGCTTGGACGATGCTGAAAAACTGCGGCGAAAACCCAGCCTGTTCGAGGCCATGCGGGAGGACTACCGCAATCAGAGGGATTCGTTTAAAATACTGGATTACGATGGCTGGTTCAGTCAGCCCCTCAACAACGCCCATGTGGCCGGGTTCGCTCAGTATTCGCTTTACGTGAAGGCCTTCCGGGTTTTGTTCGAGCAAAACGGCGGCGATTTCAAGCGCTTTTACAAGGCGGTGGAGGCCTTGGCCGAACTGGAGCCGCCGCAACGCCGGGCCAGTTTGAAAAATTTGGAGCAATGACGTGTCCACCCCCCAGCAGAGACCGGCCGACACCCTGCGCAAGCCCGATTGGCTCAAGGTCAAGGTTCCCGGAGGGGAACAGTTCAACTGGATCAAAGCGCGGGCGCGCTCCCTGCGGCTGCATACGGTGTGCGAGGAGGCGCGCTGCCCCAACATCGCCGAATGCTGGCAGGGCGGCACGGCCACCTTCATGTTGATGGGGGACACCTGCACCCGTGGCTGCCGCTTCTGTTCGGTCAAGACCATGCGCGCGCCCCCCCCGCTGGACCCCGGGGAGCCCGAAAACATCGCCGAGACCATCCGCGACATGGGACTGGAATACGTGGTGCTGACCTCCGTCAACCGGGACGAACTGCCCGGTCAGGGAGCCGATCATATCGCCGAGACCATCCGCCGCACCCGCCTCGCCAATCCGCGCCTGATGATCGAGGTGCTCATTCCGGACTTTAAAGGCGAGCCGGCCTTGCTGGAGCAGGTGCTGCTGGCCCGGCCCACCGTGCTGGCCCACAACGTGGAAACGGTGGAGCGGCTCACGCCCACGGTGCGGGACCCGCGCGCCACCTTCGCCCAGTCCATCTCGGTTTTGCGCCATGCCAAGCGTTTCGCTCCGGACATTCCCACCAAATCGTCCCTGATGCTGGGTTTCGGCGAGACGGAGGCGGAAATCCTGGCGGCGATGCGGGCCTTGCGGGTCATCGGCGTGGACTTCCTCACCCTGGGCCAGTACCTTCAGCCCGGCCGCGGCAAGCTGAAGGTGGTGGAATACGTTCACCCGGACGTCTTCGCCAGGCTGGAGGCCCAAGGCCTGGAGATGGGCTTTCAATACGTGGCCGCCGGGCCGCTGGTGCGCAGCTCGTACCGGGCCGCCGAGTATTACATCGGGCGCGCCCTGCGAGGCCGGACGCCCGCCCCGGAACCCTCATGACGCGCCGGCGGCCGGGGATCTCCGCGGGGATCGTCCCGTGCCGCGCTTGACCCCGCCCATGATGGGTGTGGTAGGGTGATGCCAGCCGCGTTCCCGTAGCGCTCCCGGCGCTGGATCCACCGAGCCGGGGAAAACGGGAGACCATCGGCCAGGAGGCTATGGGCCAGGAGACCGCGCGCGATGACTTTGTTGCTGGGCGTGTTGTTGTTGGTGTTCCCCTGGCTGGAATTGTGGTTGATGTTCAGCCTGGGCCAGGCGTTGCCGGTGATCGTGTTGCAGGGGGTGACCACCGCGGCCGTGGGTGCTTGGTTCGCGCGCAAGGAAGCGCTCTCGCTGTGGGCCGAGTTGGAGTCGGACATCAAGAACGGGAGGGTGCCCACCGAGGAGGGGTTGGACGCGATGATGGAAGTGCTGGGCGGGTGGATGCTGGTCATCCCGGGCTGGATCACCGACCTGGCGGGGGGGGCGATACTGGTTCCGGCGGTGCGCCGGGTGCTGATGGCGCCCATCCGAAACGCGATCCGGGATCATTTGATCTGACTCGGCATGCTCTGGCCCGAAAATACCCGATATTTCCGGGAAGCACCTCAACCGTTACGCAGGGAGGCGTTGCGCTGATGAACGAGCAGGATGCGAAAAAGGTCTTGGAGGCCGTTCTTTTCTCCTCCTCCGATATATTACCCGCCAAGGAAATCGCCGGCATCATCGGCAACCTCAACGTGCCCCAGGTACGCGAGATGGTGCTCGCCCTCAACTCCGAATACGAGACCACCAACCGCACCTTCCGCATCGTCCGGGTCGGGGATGGGTACCAGATGCGTACCCTGCCCATGTACAAGACCTGGATCGTCAAAACCGAGCCCCTCAAGCCATTGCGGCTCACGCCGCCCACCCTGGAAACCCTGGCCATCGTCGCCTACCGCCAGCCGGTGACCCGGGCGGAAATCGAAAACCTGCGCCGGGTGGATTGCTCCAACGCGCTGCGCCGGCTGCTGGAATTGCGGCTGGTGAAAATTCTCGGCAAGAACAAAGGCCCCGGCCGCCCCATCATCTACGGTACGGGCCGCGAATTCCTCAGCCTGTTCAACCTGACCGACCTCAAGGAGCTGCCCACCCTGGAGGAGTTCGACCTGCGGCCCGAGGAACTCCCCACCGCCGAGGCCGACACCCAAGAAACCGCCGCCGAAGCGGGCTGAAACGCCTGGCCGCCGAACCTCGCGAACGGCAACTGCAAAAGTGTCTCGCAAAGGCGCAGAGGCCGCCAAGAACTGCAACCGCAAACGGCGAACGGCTTTGGAACCACCGATGA